>JANNSG010000072.1:0-1884 GCA_031402355.1 Pseudorhodobacter sp.
GATCAAAGGGTTGCCGCGAGCAGGTCAGCACACGCCAGCCCTCGGCCGAAAACCGCTTTACGGTGGCGTGAC
The DNA here is from genome assembly GCA_031402355.1 of Pseudorhodobacter sp. Classification (GTDB taxonomy): domain Bacteria; phylum Pseudomonadota; class Alphaproteobacteria; order Rhodobacterales; family Rhodobacteraceae; genus JACMNW01. Next base: position 73 of record JANNSG010000072.1, read on the forward strand.
CAATGCCGCGGCTGGCACCTGTCAGGACAATGATCTTCTGCTCGGTCATGATTATTCCTTCATTCAGAAAATCCTGACACTTCCAGTCGGAATATTCAAGCCTGCCCAAGCAGACTTGGCAGGGCAGCCCAAAGGAAGTAGCAAAGCGACGTGCGGGTGCCGTACCCCCGGAGACCCTTATGAAAAAGCAGTTGGCAGCCATGCGCGATTCGATCACTACCGCCCGGACCCTTTCAGAAGCGCTGCCCTATCTTCAACGCTACGCAGGGGCGGTTGTGGTGGTGAAATTCGGCGGAAACGCCATGGGGGACGATGCCGCCATGGCCGAATTTGCCCGCGATGTTGTGCTGATGCGGCAGGTTGGGTTGAACCCGGTTGTGGTGCATGGCGGCGGCCCGATGATCAACGAAATGTTGACCAAGCTTGGCATCAAATCCGAATTCGTGCGCGGCAAGCGGGTGACCGACAAGGCCACTGTCGAGGTGGTTGAAATGGTTCTGTGCGGGTTGGTCAACAAACGCATCGTGCAGGCGATTATGGATGCGGGCGGGCGGGCGGTTGGCATATCGGGCAAAGACGACGATCTGATGGTCTGCGTGGCCGATGATCCGGAGCTTGGGTTTGTCGGGCGCCCGGTTGAAATGAACGTGCAGGTGCTGCGCGATCTTTACGCAGCGGGGATCATCCCGGTGGTGGCCCCGGTGGCGACAGGCATGGCCGACAATGAAACGTTTAATGTGAACGGCGATACGGCAGCGGGGGCCATTGCAGGGGCGCTGAAGGCGGACCGGTTGCTGTTGCTGACCGATGTATCCGGCGTGAAAAACGCAGGCGGCGACGTGGTCACCCAAATGACGCCCGAAGACGTGCGCGCCATGATGGCCGAGGGCGTGATTTCGGGGGGCATGATTCCCAAGGCCGAAACAGCACTGGCGGCGCTGGATGCGGGCGTGCGGGCGGTGGTCATTCTGGATGGCCGTATTCCGAATGCCTGTCTGCTGGAACTGTTCACCGATCATGGCGCGGGCAGTCTGATCCGGTCTACCGAGCCGCGCGTGAAGCCGCGGCAAGAGTAGCTATTGGCAGCTTTTGCCCCTAAGGTTTGATCATGGGAAACGAAGCCATCATCCGCCTTTCCGTGTTTCTGGGCCTGTTCGCGCTATTTGCGGGACTTGAGGCCGTCGCCCCTCGCAAAGCGCGCGCAACCGCGCGCACATCGCGCTGGTTCACCAATATTTCCATCACAGTTCTGAACACCCTGAGCCTGCGGGTGGTCGCAATAGCGATGCCGTTTCTGGCAATAGGTGCTGCGGTAGATGCCTGGCGGTTGGGGTGGGGGCTGCTGAACCAGGTGCAATGGCCGTGGCTGGTTGAAGGGGTGTTGGCGCTGCTTGCGTTGGATTTCGCGATTTGGGCGCAGCATTGGGTGACGCATAAAGTGCCGCTGTTCTGGCGGTTTCACCGGATGCACCATGCCGACCGCGATATGGACGTGACCACCGGTATCCGGTTTCATCCGGTGGAAATTGCAGCCTCTATGGGGCTGAAGATCGGGCTGATCTACGTGTTAGGGCCGATGGCGGTGGCGGTACTGGTGTTTGAGGTTTTGCTGAACGGCACCACCCTGTTCAACCATGCCAACCTGCGCCTGCCTTTGTGGCTGGACCGCGTGGTGCGGCTGGTGTTGGTGACGCCCGATATGCACCGGGTGCATCATTCGGCGCAACCGCATGAACATAACAGCAATTTCGGTTTTGCCCTGTCGATCTGGGACCGTATATTTGGCACCTATCGCGCGCAACCCGAAGGCGG
>JANNSG010000073.1:0-6333 GCA_031402355.1 Pseudorhodobacter sp.
GATGATGGACCGCATTCAGCCCCTGAATCAAAGCCGCCGTTCCCGCCCGCGCCGCCCAGATGGCAAGGCCGGTTGACAGGGTCGTCGTCCAGCCCAATTGCCTGTTGTTGGCCGACAGCAGGCTTTCTACCTGTGCCGACAGCAGAATGAATGCTTCATCGGGAAGAAAAGGTCTCGCAAGCGCCAGGTCGTGGCGGATGATGGCAGGATCAGCCATAAACCCCCAAACGGCGATGATCACCGCAACTGTCGGAAAGATGGCCAGAAACCCGAAGAACGCCACACCAGCGGCAATCAGTCCAAGCTCGGCGCGTTCTGACCGTCGCAGCAGGGCACGGATCAGGCCAACGAGGGAGCGCAAATAGATCATCAAGCCCTCAGTCAGGGATGCATCAGGCCAACGCTAAAGGCCAATGTCAGACCCGCGCAACGACTTTCGTGATGCAGGCGCGCGCAAAGGGGCGAAATCGGTCAGAGGCCCTTGAGCCCGTCCGGGCCTTAACCCTGCAAGGCAAATTGCGACGCCGGTCTTGCTGTTGAATATCGGGTATGGTCATCAACAGCCATGCCGATGCGCGGTATGGCAAGCTGTGACGCCGCCTCAATCCAGTCAACCAGAACGGCCCGCGCCGCCTGCTGGTTACCGGTTCGGACGGCATCGCGTGCAGCGTGAAGTGCCGTGGCCAGCGCATGGTCCGAAGTATCCGCCTCTTGTTCTTTGCGGATCTTCGGATGCAGCGTCGGAAGAAGATTGCTGTCCGATACCAGATCTTCGTGCAGCTTTTCGCCCGGTCTCAACCCGGTTACCCGGATTTCAATGTCACCGGTTGGATTGGCCGCAGTCTTTACAGTCAGCCCGTTTGCCAGGATCATCCGTTCGGCCAGTTCCCGAATTCGGATCGGTCGGCCCATGTCAAGGACATAAGCAGAACTTGATCCGTCCGCTTGCGCAAAAGCACCCGACAACAGAACAAGGTTTGCCGCCTCAGCCAATGTCATGAAATACCGGGTGACATCATCATGGGTCAGGGTAACGGGCCCGCCGTTTGCTATCTGATCGTGAAACAGCGGCATCACCGAACCCGATGACCCCAGAACATTGCCAAATCGAACCGTCGAGAACCGGGTCTTTGGTGACCTTTTGGCCAGATCGTGGATGGCAAGTTCGGCAAGCCGCTTGGTCGCGCCCATGACATTGCGCGGACGCACCGCCTTGTCGGTTGAAATCAAGACGAAGCGGGCAGCACCGGCCGATACTGCGGCTTCGGCAAATACTCTTGTGCCGATGAAATTGTTGGCAAGACCTGCGACAGGGTTGGCTTCGACCAGAGGCACATGTTTGTAGGCCGCCGCATGGAAAACGATGTCAACCCCGGTTTCTATCATTGTGCCATGCGCCAGCCGGGCATCGGTAACAGAGCCAAGCACGGGAATTATTTCTAGGTTCATGCTATTGGAGCGATCCCGGATTTCCCGTTCTATCGTGTAAAGAGCGAGTTCGCATCGTTCATACAGAACCAGTTTTCTGGGCGCGAAGGTAATCAGCTGGCGACAAAGTTCGGACCCGACCGATCCGCCCGCACCCGACACCAGGATCACCCGGCCCGCATAGGCAGCCCCGACATTCGCAATGCCATCGGCCAATGCATCGCGTTTCAGGATCTGGGCGGATAGGTCCGTCGAGTTCTGCGTGATGACGGCTTCGGTGCCGGCCAGCCGGGCAAGCGACGGCATGACCCGAACGTCGAGCCCGAGCGTCTGCAGCTTTCTGGAAATCTGGTCCAGCCTGGCCGGAGAGGCCGAGGGCATTGCCAGCAAGACCCGGTCAGTCATTAGCCCGGGCAGTAGGCTTTCCAACCGTGCCGGCGACAGGACCGGAAGGCCTGCCACGCTGAGCGCGTGCAGATCAGCATCATCATCCAGGAATGCAATCGGCAGAATGCGCGGGTGGTTGCGCAGCGCAAGCGCCAATTGCAAACCCGTGTCACCTGCCCCGTAGATCAGTACCCTTCGGCGCATCTGCCCCTGCTGCAGCACCCATTGCAGGGCAGTCAACATGGCAAACCGGCTGAGAATGCAGGCCAGAAAGAGTGCCAGCCCAAAAACTGCCATTTCGACAGACTGCAGTGGCATTAAACCGATCTGGCCCAGCGCGGCCATTCCACATGTCACCGTTGCTGCGAATTTCGCCGTCGCCAGGACCGCATGCCGACCGTAGGCGTTCAACTTGATGCGCGGCAACCCGAAGGCGAGAGATGAGACTGCCGCCAGAAGTACGATCGCGATCTGGGCCATCGCGCCGGACGGGCTGCCAAAGCCAAGATCCGTCTGACCGGTCAAGCTGAATACCGCAGTTGCGACAGCCATATCGATACCCAGAATCAACGCTTGTTTTTGGGTTCTGGTAAGGCGCTTTACGCGATGAAAAAGATATGCACGCCCAAACATGTCCAACCTCTGCTGCGGGGCCCTCGCCCGATGTCGTGGCAGACTAGACCACCAGGAATGAACTGGCGGTTAAGCAGAACCCCGCCGTCGGCAAAGACGGGCAATCGTGCGCGCCAAGATCGAAATATCCAGCAACAGGGTCTGATGGCGCAGATAAATCAGATCAAGTCGCGCTTTGCGGGGAATACAGCGCCTGGCATAGACGGCATCGGTTTGCACAAGCGTCAGGCAGTGTGCCAGCAGGTTTTCCTCATGCCTGTGGAACACCAAAGTGGCCAAGCCAGCAAGGCCTGGTCTGCATTGCAATACGCGGGCATAGATATCGGGAAACCGTTCGACATAGGCCCGCAAGGGCGGTCTCGGGCCGACAAAACTGATGTCTCCGCGCAGAATGTTCCACAGTTGCGGCAGTTCGTCCAACCGGGTGCGCCGCAAGATCCGGCCCAGGCGGGTGATGCGGGCTGCCTTGTCGCCACCGCTGACGCCGTCATTTTCGGCACAGGCTCGCATGGTGCGGAACTTGCAAAGCCAGAATGCCTGCTTGGGGCCGTTCATCCGTTCGGACCAATAAAGAACCGGGCGGCCCTGGCAAATCAGCAATGCCGCAGCGATCACCAGCGCTGGAAGCGTGAACAAGACGATGCCGACCATCGCCAAGGTCACGTCAAACAGGCGCTTTGATGGGGTCATGTCACGCCCGCCAAAACACGGCGCCAATCGGCGACCATGGCAGCCGCATCGGCGCGTTGAAGTGGCACCAGCCTATCCAATTGTCTTGTTGAAAGACCGACGCGGGGGATGGTCTGCGGATTTGGCTTGCCAAATTGATAAGGTGTTTGTGCGGCGCACAGAAGATCCGCCATGCCAAGCGGGCCCGCCGCCGCGATGTTCAGGATTTCCGGCAAGGTAATGCCTTGTGCAAGTTGGCCGATAAGCCCGGAAAGGACCTGCGCCAATGCTGCGGGCCCGATATACGACCGGACAGGGCCGCAGGCTTGCCCGGCAACCGGGTCCAGAACAATGGCCCGCCCTGTTGCCCCTTCGCCAAACAGCGCATCGCAGCCCAGAACATTGCCAATCCGCAAGCAGGTAATACCCGGGCTGTCCGGGCCTGAAAGATGCGCCCAGTGCCGCGCTTTGCGTTCCATGGCAAGTTTTGCGCAGCCGTAGTCAGACCGCGGCGCGGGGGCGTCTATTTCGTCATGATCAGCCTGACCCATGCCATAGACGGCCGCCGATGACGCAAGAAAAACATGGCGGGCACCGGCAGCATTGGCAGCGGCGCAAACCGTCAGTGCCATGGCCGCATTTGCCGACAGGGCGGCTTGGTCACCGTGAAGGACACCGGCCAGATGAAGCACGACACAACCCTTGGCGAGGGCGGGCGCCGGGCCGGAAAGGATATCCCAGACCACATCCGCCGGATGGACGGCCTGCCTGCAGGACCACAGGGGTTCAAATCCCGAAACCTTGTTTTGTGCCCAAGCGGCGCGCAACACCCGCCCCAACCTGCCTGTAGACCCTGTTATCAGAACCTGCATATCCAGCCCCTTCGTCGGCCAGACGCGGCCTTGCCCAAGAGCTATGCCGAAATGCTTGATAAAGACTTATCTCTTGCGGGTCAGATGTCGCCTTCCAGCCGCGTGCGCAATTCGCGCAAAACGGGCAGCAGAGATCGGACCTTATCGGCACCCAGCGCCTGAACCACGTCGCCGATCAGGGGTGCAATTGCCTGTACTGCGGCATCGCGCGCAGCCCGGCCCGACGGGCTAATCGCTACAAACTTGCGCCGCGCGTCATCCCAATCGGGACGGATATGAATGTGGCCCGCCCATTCCAGCTTTGCCAGCGTGTTGGTCATGGCACCTCGTGTCACATGAAACGCCTTCGCCAATTGGTTCGGAGATCGTTCATCACCAATCCCGGCAAGGTGGTTCAACACCGAAAAATGCGACAGCTCCATCCCGCGCGGCAAAACTTTCGAGATCTTGTTGCGCGCCAGCTGATCGGCGGTGAACAGCTCTCCGAACAAGGCAATCGCGATGTCTTCAACTTTTTCCTGCATCAGGGGCCGCTGAATTCACGGTCGTGGCCAAGCGACGGTATGCGGGCCTGTGCCTTGCCGACTTCGGCAAGATTAAGCTGTGCAAATGTAACGCCCGGGGCTACGCCCGCATCAAGCAAAACCTCGCCCCAGGGCGAAATCACCAGACTATGGCCATGGGTATGGCGGCCCTTACCAGCAGTTTCGGGATGAAACCCGGTTTGCGCAGGCGCCACGACAAAGCAGCCGGTTTCGATGGCGCGGGCGCGCAACAGCACCTCCCAATGGGCGGCACCGGTGATGTGGTTGAACGCTGAGGGCACGGTCAGAATCTGCGCCCCCGCCTGCGCCAATCGCCGGAACAGATGCGCAAACCGCAGATCATAGCAGACGGTCATCCCGATAGTGCCAATGGGGGTTCTTGCCAGAACGGCCGCTTCGCCGGGCCGGTAGCCAGCCGATTCGCGGTAAATTTCGGTCTCGGACAGGTTCACGTCGAACATATGGATCTTGTCATACCGCGCGGCGATGCTGCCGTCGGGCGCGATCAGGAAGGACCGGTTGGCAAAGCGGCCATCTATATCCCCGGTCTTCAAAGCCAAAGACCCGATCAGCAACCAGATGCCGGTGGCGGCTGCCTCGGCTCGAAGCGCGGTTAAGGTTGGATCGTCAGCCTCAAGGTGAAGGACGCGGCGTTGATGATCGCGGTTAGCCGACAGGATGTTGGTGCATTCCGGCGTCAGCACCAATTCGGCACCACCGACCGCTGCTTCCTGCACCAGCCGGAGGGTTTGCAAAAGATTGCGTTCGGGATTGTCGTCAACGTTCAGTTGTACGAGACCTATGCGCATTCTCGTTACCCAGCCAAAAGCGCATCTAGCCGACCAGCGTGATCTAGGGCATGCAGATCATCCGATCCACCGACATGGACGTTGCCGATGAAAATCTGCGGCACGGTACGTTGGCCGTCCGCGCGCCGTGTCATGGCCTGCCGCAAAGTGGCGTCCCGGCTGACGTCGATTTCACTGTAGGGCGCACCTTTTTTGGTCAGCAACCGTTTGGCGGCGTGGCAATATGGGCAGCTTGGGGTCGTATAGATCTCAACGGCCTTCATCGTGGTAAATCCTTGCGCGTCAGCGTTTCGCTGTGCCCGACTATAGGGATTTAGGCATCTTTCGCAACGCGCGCCAGAACCAGAACGCAGACCCGCGATGCTCCGGCTGCAAGGCAGACCTCTGCAGCCGCTGCGAGCGTGGCTCCTGACGTCATCACGTCATCCACCAGCAGAACGGGACGGCCCTGCATTCGGTGCTTTCGCCCCGGATGCGGCACGAGAGCCGCGGCGAGGTTGGCAAACCGGGCATCACGATCACGCCCTTCCTGCGTCGGAGTTGCACGCGGGCGCAGCAGAAGATCAGGGCAATAGTCAAGATGACAGAGGCGGGCGACGGCTTCGGCCAGCAGCGACGCCTGATTGTAGCGCCGTTTGAGCAGGCGCAACCAGTGGAGCGGGATCGGTGCAACCAGCATATCGGGTTGCACGACGGGGGCAGCGGCGCGGGCCATCCAGGCCGCCGCCGGGCGCGCAAGATCAGTACGGTCGGCATGTTTGAGCGCGAGAACCAGATTTCGGCCGTTGTCACGGTACAAAAGCGCCGCCCGGCCCTGATCCCATGGCCGGGCGATCCGCAGGCAATCGTCGCATTGCACGGTTTCGCCTCCGGTCGGTGCTTCGCCGGGGAGCGGGGTGCCGCATGAATTGCAGACCAGGCCGGTGATGAAGGCCGTATCACGCCAGCAAGGGCCACAAAGGCCGAATTCGGTTGTCACCCGCGCGTCAC
>JANNSG010000074.1:0-2010 GCA_031402355.1 Pseudorhodobacter sp.
CGGATGCGGCGCTTCAAACTGCGGATAGGCGAACAGACAAAACAGCGCGATCAACACTGTCACGCCACCCGAGGCAAGATATACCTTGTTGTAATCCAACCCCAGCACATCCCATGTCGCCACGATCAACCCATAAGCCACAAGCGACGCCCCCGACCCCACCGCCACCAGCCAGCCCAATACCTGCGGCGCGCGTTTCTTGTCGATCCACTGCAACTGCAGGCTCTGGTTCACCGTCTCGAAGTAATGAAACCCGATGGATGAAAACAGCGTCACATACAGAATGCCGCCAAAGCTGGGGAAATAGGCCGTGACCGCCGTGGCACAGCCCAGCAGGATGAGGGACACGACGCCTAACACCTGTTCCCGGATGAACAGCAAAAGCAAAATCACCCCGATGGCCAGAAACCCCGGAATTTCGCGCACCGTATGCAGCCAACCAATTTCGACCCCGGTAAAGCCAGCCACTTCAATGACGAAATTGTTCAAAAGCGCCGACCATGTCGCAAAAGCAATCGGCATCGCCGCCGCCATGACGATGAGCAGGCTTTCCGGCCTGCGCCAACGGGGAAGATTTTCGGCCTCGGCCAATGTCATTTTGCGCCTGAACATGGCCAATCGGTATCTGCGCCGCGCAAAAGGAGCCAGAGCGGAATTGTATCCATCACAATCCTGCACAAGCCCTTTGTGGCTTTTTCTTCGCAAAAATACTCAAGAAACCGCTGTGCCACACGCAGTCAAAGAAAGCTCTGCGGATCAATATCAATCGCCAGCCGCACATCCGTTGGCAGTTTGAACTGTGCAACCCATTCGGCCAGCGCCGCCTGCAGACCTGCACCCTTTTCCGCCTTCACCAGCAACCGCACTCGGTGCCGCCCGCGCACGCGAGCAATTGGGGCTGGCGCAGGTCCAAACACCTGCGCGCCGATGCGGCGGATCGGGCCATCGCGACGTGCCATCTCAGCCCCGAAATCAAACACCCGCGCCACATCTGTGGAGGACAGAATGATCCCCGCCATCCGCCCATAAGGCGGCACGCCAGCCAGACGCCGCTCAGTGGCTTCTGCCTTCCAGAATGCTTCTTCATCGCCGCCAAGGATTGCCCTGATCACGGGATGCTCCGGCTGATAGGTCTGCAACACCGCCTCACCCCGCTTTTCGGTCCGCCCCGCTCGCCCTGCCACTTGGCGCATCAACTGGAACGTCCGCTCCGCCGCGCGCAAGTCAGACCCTTGCAGGCCAAGGTCCGAATCAATCACGCCCACCAGCGTCAGCAGAGGGAAGTTGTGCCCCTTGGCCACGATCTGCGTGCCGATGATGATATCCGCCGCCCCTTCGGCAATCGCGACTATCTGTTCCTTCAACGCCCGCGCCGACCCGAATAAGTCCGACGATAACACCGCCACCCGCGCATCCGGGAACCGTGCCGTCACCTCCTCGGCCAACCGCTCCACCCCCGGCCCAACCGGGGCCATGCGGCCTTCGACTTTGCAGGACGGGCAGGCCACCGGCACCGGTTTCGACGCCCCGCATTGATGGCAGACGAGGCGCTTTAGAAACCGATGTTCCACCATGCGCGCATCGCAGTGATCACACCCCACCTGATGCCCGCAGGCCCGGCAGATAGTAACCGGCGCAAAGCCACGACGGTTCAGAAACAGCAGCGCCTGTTCGCCTTTTTCGACCCTCGCCGTCACTTCGCGCGCCAGCGTTTCGGAAATCCAGCGATCCCCCGGCAGCCGTTCCTCGCGCATGTCGATCGACCGCATGGTCGGCAGTTCCGCCGCCCCAAACCGCGACCCAAGGTTCAACCGCGCATATTTGCCCGCCTCGACATTCACCCACGACTCTAAGCTTGGCGTGGCCGAAGCCAGCACAATCGGCGCGCCAACTATGGCCGCCCGTAGCACCGCCATATCGCGAGCATTGTATAGAACGCCTTCTTCCTGCTTGTAGCTGGTATCATGTTCTTCATCGACCACGATCAGCCCAAGCTGTTGAAACGGCAAG
>JANNSG010000075.1:0-7764 GCA_031402355.1 Pseudorhodobacter sp.
GGCACCGACTTTTCATCCGCCAGCCGCCGGATGCGGGCGGCGATCAGCGATGATTGCACAGGCGAGCCGCCCGGTGAGTTGATGACCAGCGCCACAGCGGCAGGTTTGCCGCGCGCAAAGGCCTTTTCGATGACAGCCGCCAGCCCGGCATCAGACAGACCAGCGCGCGCGCCTGCGGAAATGGTTCCCTGCAAGCGGATCACTGCCACCAGCGGCGGTTTCTTCAAAAAGGGGATAAAACGTCTCATGCGCTTTGACTTAGGTCGGAAAGGCGGCTTCAACAAGCCTTGGTTGCCCGTGCTGACATTTGCAGGCACAAGTTTACCATGATCGACAAGCTGGAAATGTTCATAGCCCTGGCAAATGAACGGCATTTTGGCCGCGCTGCCGAAATTTGTGGCGTCACGCAACCGACCTTGTCTTCGGCGATTAAGCAACTGGAAGACCAGCTTGGCGTGCAACTGGTGTTTCGCGGATCACGGTTTCAGGGGCTGACACCCGAAGGACTGCGCGTGCTGGATTGGGCGCGGCGCATTGCTGGCGATGCACGCGCATTAAAGGACGAAATGCGCGCCGTGCGCACGGGGCTTTCGGGCAATTTGCGTCTGGGTGTCATTCCGACCGCCCTGCCGATGGTGGCCGATCTGACCGCGCCGTTCATTGCGCGCCACCCAAATGTGCGGGTGACAGTTCTGTCGCGCACCAGCGCCGAAATCCTTGCCGGGATAGAACGGCTGGAACTGGATGCAGGTATCACTTACCTTGACAACGAACCCCTGGGCCGGGTGACCACAGTGCCGCTTTATTCGGAATTCTACCGCCTGCTCTGTGCGCCCGGAACGCCGTTTTCGACCCTTAATCAAGTGACTTGGGCAGACCTTGGAGGATTGCCTTTATGCTTGCTGACGGGTGACATGCAAAACAGACGCATTGTTTCGCAGCATCTGACCGAAGCGGGTATTTCGGTGCAGCCATCGGTGGAAAGCAATTCCACCATCACCCTGATCGCGCATGTGATGTCTGGCCATTGGGCGAGTATTCTGCCGAAAAAGCTCGCCGATCTGTTTTCGGCGGGCGGGCAACTTTGTGCGATACCGATCGTGTCACCCGAAGCCGAGCATCTGGTGGGTCTGATCGCCGCGCACAGAGAGCCGCACACCCCGATTCTGGCGGCTCTGATTGAGGCGGCGCGGAAGGTGGCTGAGGTGAAAGCAGTTTGATAGGCTTTGTCTATTGATCGACGGCATATCACTATTGATTTGCCTATCAATCTGCGTAGAAGAAAATCAGCCAACCGGAGGTCAGCCAGAATGCAGGGCAACGCTACCAATATCGCGCAGGTTCAGGATATTTTGACTGCTCATGCGGGTATGGAAGGGCCGCTCTTGCCCATTTTGCACGCGGTACAGGCCGAATTTGGCCATGTGCCGCAGGATGTGCTGCCGGTAATTGCAAAATCCCTGAACCTGAGCCGCGCCGAAGTGCATGGTGTGGTGACATTCTACCATGATTTCCGCGAAGAGCCCGCCGGGCGGCATGTGATCAAGCTGTGCCGGGCCGAGGCCTGTCAGGCGATGGGAGCGGACCGGATTGCCGCCCATGCGAAAGCGGTTCTGGGCGTGGATTTTCACGGCACAACGCCGGATGGCGCTGTGACACTGGAGCCGATTTTCTGCCTTGGCCTGTGCGCTTGCGCGCCCGCCGCGATGGTGGATGGCAAATTGGTGGGCCGGGTGGATGAAGCGCGTCTTGATGCGCTGTTGGCTGGGGTGCGCAAATGAAGATTTACCTGCCCCTTGATTCTGCAGCGGTGGCGCTTGGTGCCGATGAGATTGCCGTGGCGATTCTGGCTGAGGCCGCCCGTCGCGGTGTGGCAGTAGAGCTTGTTCGCAACGGGTCGCGCGGCATGGTCTGGCTGGAACCCCTGGCCGAAGTGGCGTCGGAAGACGGCCGGTTGGGCTTTGGCCCGATGACGCCGGCCGATGTGCCGGGGCTGTTTGCCGATCTGGCCGAACATCCAAAGGCGCTGGGTCTGGTTGAAGACCTGGCCTGGATGAAAGGCCAGACCCGGCTGACATTTGCGCGGGTCGGGGTGGTAGACCCGCTGTCGATTACCGATTTCGTGATGCAGGGCGGATTGCAGGGCCTGCGCCGTGCGCTGACGATGGACAAGGCCGGTATCGTGGCCGAAGTCACAGCCTCTGGCCTGCGGGGCAGGGGGGGTGCCGGCTTTCCGACAGGTATCAAATGGAAGACGGTCTCTGATGCGGTCGCCGACCGGAAATACATTGTCTGCAACGCGGATGAAGGCGATTCCGCAACTTTCGCCGACCGGATGCTGATGGAGGGCGATCCCTTTACCCTGATTGAAGGCATGATCATTGCGGGTCTGGCGACCGGGGCTACCAAGGGATTTGTGTACATTCGTTCGGAATACCCGATTGCCATTCATGTGATGCAAGAGGCGGTTCGGCTTGCGCGGGACGACAAGCTGCTGGGCGAGATGGTTCTTGGATCGCGGCAGGCCTTCGACATCGAAATTCGTGTTGGCGCCGGGGCCTATGTCTGTGGCGAGGAAACGTCGCTGTTGAACAGCCTTGAAGGCAAGCGCGGCGTGGTGCGGGCGAAACCGCCGCTGCCGGCACTTGAAGGCTTTCTGGGCAAGCCCACGGTGGTGAACAACGTGATTTCACTGGCGACAATACCGGTGATTTTCGAACGGGGTGCGGCGTTCTACAAGGATTTTGGCCTGGGTCGGTCGCGCGGGACGATACCGCTGCAGATCGCCGGAAATGTGCGCTACGGTGGGCTTTACGAGGTGGCGTTCGGGTTGAGCCTCGGCCAGATTGTCGATGATATTGCAGGCGGATGCGCCACAGGACGCCCCGTCAAGGCGGTGCAGGTCGGCGGGCCTTTGGGGGCCTATCATCCACGGTCGGAATTTGGCACACCGTTCGGATATGAGGAATTTGCGGGCCAGAACGGGTTGATCGGCCATGCCGGGCTGACCGTGTTTGATGACAGCGCCGATATGCTGAAACAGGCGCGGTTTGCGATGGAATTCTGCGCGATTGAATCCTGCGGCAAATGCACGCCCTGCCGGATTGGCGCGGTGCGCGGCACGGAAACGATTGACCGGATTGCGCGTGGCGATACTGCCGCAATCCCGTTGCTGACCGATCTTTGCAATACGATGAAGTCAGGCTCGCTCTGCGCGCTGGGGGGCTTTACGCCTTATCCGGTGCTGTCGGCGCTGACGCATTTTCCAGATGATTTTGCCCCTATGAAGGAAGCCGCCGAATGAAAGACTTCATCATTCCAGACCGCGATTTCGGTACGCCTGCGGCGAAATCCAAACAAATGGTCACATTGACCATTGATGGCTTTGACGTGACCGTGCCAGAAGGCACATCCATCATGCGGGCGGCGGCGGAAGCGGGCATAGCGGTGCCAAAGCTGTGTGCGACAGACAGCATCGATGCGTTCGGGTCGTGCCGGTTGTGTCTGGTTGAAATTGAAGGCCGAAATGGCACGCCTGCATCCTGCACAACGCCGGTCGCGCCGGGGCTGCAAGTGCATACGCAGAACGCCAAGCTGAAACAACTGCGGCGCGGGGTGATGGAGCTTTATATCTCTGATCACCCGCTGGATTGCCTGACCTGTTCGGCAAACGGCGACTGCGAATTGCAGGATATGGCGGGGGCCGTGGGTCTGCGCGATGTGCGGTATGAGGCGGTAGATACGCATTTCCGCGCGAAAGATACCTCGGGCATCGCCAACAAGCAGTGGATGCCAAAGGACGATTCCAACCCCTATTTCACCTATGATCCAGCGAAATGTATTGTGTGTTCCCGCTGTGTCAGGGCCTGCGAAGAGGTGCAGGGCACCTTCGCGCTGACGATTCAAGGGCGCGGGTTTGACAGCCGTGTTTCCTTTGGGGCCAAGGCTGACAATGCGTTGGCGTCGGACTGCGTTTCTTGCGGTGCTTGCGTGGCGGCCTGCCCGACGGCGACCCTACAGGAAAAGTCGATCATCGAGATTGGCACGCCGTCGCATTCTGTGATCACAACCTGCGCCTATTGCGGGGTTGGATGTTCTTTCAAGGCCGAAATGCGTGGCGATGAGCTGGTTCGGATGACGCCTTACAAGCACGGCAAGGCCAATCGGGGCCATTCCTGCGTGAAAGGGCGGTTTGCCTATGGCTATGCGTCGCACAGCGACCGCATTTTGAACCCGATGATCCGTGAAAACATCAACGATCCGTGGCAAGAAGTGTCATGGGATGAGGCGATGGCGTTTTCCGCCACCAAAATGCGCGGCATTCAGGAAAAGCACGGGCGGCAGTCAGTGGGTGTGATCACATCTTCGCGCTGCACCAATGAAGAGGCGTATCTGGTTCAAAAACTGACCCGTGCTGTGTTCATGAACAATAACACGGATACCTGTGCGCGCGTCTGTCATTCGCCTACGGGATACGGCCTCGGCGCGACATTCGGCACCTCGGCAGGTACACAAGACTTTGATTCTGTTGAACATACCGATGTGGTTATCGTGATCGGCGCAAACCCGACCGATGGCCACCCGGTGTTTGCAAGCCGCTTGAAAAAGCGCATCCGTAAGGGTGCGAAGCTGATTGTGATTGATCCACGCCGGATTGATATGGTCGATAGCCCGCATATCAAGGCGAGCCATCACTTGCCATTGCGGCCGGGCACGAACGTTGCAGTTGTCACCGCGCTTTCGCATGTGATTGTGACCGAAGGCCTATATGACGAGGCGTTCATTCGCGAGCGTTGCGATTGGGATGAGTTCCAGGATTACGCCGAATTCGTATCTGATCTGCGGCATAGCCCGGAATCGATGCAACTGCTGACAGGCGTTGATGCGGGCGAATTGCGCGCGGCAGCACGGCTGTTTGCCAAGGGTGGCAATGGCGCGATTTACTACGGGCTGGGCGTGAC
The DNA here is from genome assembly GCA_031402355.1 of Pseudorhodobacter sp. Lineage (GTDB taxonomy): Bacteria > Pseudomonadota > Alphaproteobacteria > Rhodobacterales > Rhodobacteraceae > JACMNW01. The sequence continues at coordinate 4,962 of JANNSG010000075.1, forward strand.
CGAACATAGCCAAGGATCGACCACGGTGATTGCGATTGCGAACCTTGCCATGCTGACCGGCAATATTGGCCGCCCCGGCGTAGGGGTTAACCCCTTGCGCGGGCAGAATAATGTGCAAGGGTCTTGCGATATGGGATCCTTCCCGCATGAATTGCCGGGCTACCGCCATGTCAGCAATGACGCAGTACGCGATGTGTTCGAAAGCCTTTGGGGCGTGAAGATTGATAACGAGCCGGGCCTGCGCATACCCAACATGTTGGACGCGGCGGTAGAAGGCACGTTCCGGGGGATTTACATTCAGGGCGAGGATATTCTGCAATCCGACCCCGATACAAAGCACGTCGCTGCGGGGCTTGCCGCGATGGACTGCGTCATCGTGCATGACCTGTTCCTGAATGAAACCGCCAATTACGCGCATGTGTTTCTGCCCGGTTCGACGTTTCTGGAAAAAGACGGCACCTTTACCAATGCCGAACGCCGTATCAACCGCGTGCGCAAGGTTATGGCCCCCCGCAACGGCTATGCTGATTGGGAAGTGACGCAAATGTTGGCCAATGCCATGGGCGCAGGTTGGACTTATACCCACCCTGCCCAAATCATGGACGAAATCGCGATACTGACGCCATCCTTTGCCAACGTGTCCTACGAATTGCTGGAAACCATGGGTTCAGTGCAGTGGCCCTGCAACGCCAAGGCCCCGGAAGGCACGCCTTTGATGCATATCGACGGCTTTGTGCGCGGCAAGGGCAAATTCATTGTTACCGAATATGTGCCCACGGATGAGAAAACCGGGCCACGTTTCCCGCTTTTACTAACAACCGGTAGGATACTTTCGCAATATAACGTAGGCGCGCAGACACGCCGCACGGCGAATGTGGTCTGGCATGATGAAGATGTGCTGGAAATTCACCCTCATGACGCCGAAGTGCGCGGTGTGAAGGACCGTGATTGGGTGCGTCTGGCAAGCCGCTCTGGTGATACTTCGCTTCGTGCGCAGATTACAGATCGGGTATCGCCCGGCGTGGTTTACACCACCTTCCACCACCCGGACACGCAGGCAAATGTGATTACGACCGACTATTCGGATTGGGCTACCAACTGCCCAGAATACAAGGTGACGGCGGTGCAGGTTAGCCCGTCGAACGGGCCAACAGAATGGCAACAGGATTACACTGCGCAGGCCACGCTTGCCCGGCGGATACTGCCTGCGGCTGAATGATGAAGGTCAGCCACCCGATTGCGCGTGTTGCGTTTGGGCCAAATACGGCTGTGCGGGGGAACCGGCAACTGCCGGCCGAGGTGGCGGTGGCGCTGTCTTTCAACGGCACGACGCAGGCGGTGATGATGGCGACGCCGGCCGATCTTGAAGACTTTGCGCTTGGCTTTGCCTTGACCGAGGGCATCGCGACACGCGCCGAGATTGACAGCATCACTGTGGTGGAAACCGTGGGCGGTATTGATGTGCAGATTTGGCTGCATGCTGATGCTGAGGCGCGACTGGCCAACCGGCGGCGCACGATGGCGGGGCCGGTGGGCTGCGGGCTGTGTGGCCTCGATAGTTTGGCCGAGGCGACGCGCGCCTTGCCGCCTGTACCTGCTTCGGATTTGCAGATGACGCCCGTGCAGGTTTTGGCGGCCATGGCGGCACTTCCCGGTGGCCAACCCCTGCACGATGCCACCCGGGCGGCCCATGCGGCAGGGTTCTGGGCCCCGGATCAGGGCATGGTTTCGATCTGTGAAGATATCGGTCGCCACAACGCGCTGGATAAGCTGGCGGGTTTGCTGACCCGCACAGGGCAGGATTGCACAAAGGGGGCCGTGGTGCTGACGTCGCGGCTGTCGATAGATCTGGTGCAAAAATGTGCGGCACTGGGTACGCCAATGCTGATTGCAGTTTCTGCGCCGACCACCGCGGCAGTCGCCCTTGCCGATACCTGCGGGATTACCTTGATCGCCCTGGCCCGCGCGGACCGGTTTGAAGTATTCACCCATACCGCCAGAATTCAGATGAAAGAGGCCGCCCATGTCGCCTGACAAACTTGTCTATATGGCCAATCAGATTGCCACGTTTTTCGAATCGAAACCCCATGCTGAAGGCGTGAAAGGCGTGGCCGACCACATCAACGCCTTTTGGGAGCCAAGGATGCGAAAGCAGTTGTTTGTGTTGCTGGATAGTGGCGGTTCGGAATTTAAGTCATTGCTGATTGAGGCGACGCCCGCGATTCGCCGCCCGGTCTGAAACCCTGCAGCCAAGCCAATTGCGAATCGGCTGGGTCGTAGGATAGCGCGTTCAGGTGTCGGATCAGTCCCGTGATCTGGCGGTGTTTTCGGTGCCAATTGTCGGACAATGGGGCTGACTGGCGAAAGGCCGCGCCCGACGGGCTGAATCTGCAGCGCAGCGCACTATTCTGAGTCAAACGGACCATGTCAGAAACGAAGTCGGACAGGCGCCAATGCGGCCAACCCGAACCTTCATTATATCACCAACATATTGATTATAAACTAGAAAAAAGCTCAGTGAGCTGAGCTGTTCTTGTGCGATCTTTGCTGACGGAAACTGCGCACGGCCGGGAAACTGGCAAGGCAGGCAAAAAGCCCGCCGAAAAGGCCAAAAATACCGTAAAGGATAAGCGCCGAGCCCAGGTTCAACCCAAAAGCTATAGCCAGCACAGAGCCCAAAACGGCGGCCAACAGTCCGGCAATCATGATACCAACGGCCATATCAATTCCCCTTGCGTTGCAGGCTGATTTTTTGCGCCTGTCATTTGTCCCACAATCAATTTTGCACGTTTTGGAAACAATG
>JANNSG010000076.1:0-56184 GCA_031402355.1 Pseudorhodobacter sp.
AGGAAGACGCCGCGGAGCACTAGATGAACCACACGATCAGGGTGGGAAATGGCGTAGATCAATGCAAGCGTCGCCCCCCAGCTGCCGCCAAACACGATGAACCGGTCTATTCCCAGCGCCTGCCGGATCGCTTCGATATCACGCACCAGATGCCAGGTCGTGTTTTCTTCGATGCTGGCATGCGGCCTGGATCGCCCGCAGCCGCGTTGATCGAACAGCACGACGCGGTAAATTTCCGGATCAAAATAGCGCCGCATCGCCGGGCTGCACCCTCCGCCCGGCCCGCCATGCAATACGATCACCGGAATCCCGTTCCGGTTGCCGCATTGCTCGACATAGATCCGGTGGCCGCCGCCCACGTCCATCATGCGCTGATCGAAGGGGTCGATCGGCGGGTACAAAAACTCAACTGCGCGCTTTTGGCCTGATCTTTGGTCCATGTTTTCCTGTATAGCCGTTCAAAGACCGGTCGGCTATGGCCGTTTCGACAAGGATATCTTTATGACAGCAGCGCAAACCGTTGACCCTGCAGAGGTTGCAAAGTTCGAAGCTATGGCCGCCGAGTGGTGGAATCCGGCCGGAAAGTTCAAACCGCTGCATATGCTGAACCCATGCCGTCTGAACTACATCACCGCACAGATCGCGTCAGAGTTCGACCGTGATCTTGCGAAGACCCAACCCTTTGCGGGATTGCGGATCCTTGATATCGGCTGTGGTGGCGGATTGCTGTCTGAACCGATGGCGCGGCTGGGGGCCGATGTGGTTGGCGCAGATCCGGCGCCGCGCAATATTCCGGTAGCACAGCTTCATGCCGAGCAGTCGGGCCTGACCATCGACTACCGTCTTGCAACCGCTGAAGAATTGGCCGCGACAGGCGAACGCTTTGACGTGGTGTTGAACATGGAGGTGGTCGAACATGTGCCCGATCCGCAGTCCTTCCTGACCGCTTGCCAGACCCTGCTGAAGCCCGGCGGCCTGATGATTTGTTCCACCCTGAACCGGAATGCAAAGAGCTTTGGCATGGCCATTATCGGCGCGGAATGGGTGATGCGGTGGTTGCCCAAAGGCACCCATGACTGGAAAAAATTCATCACACCGGATGAGCTGTTTGATCTGATCCGCCGCGCCGGTCTGGACCCGGTTGATCGCAAAGGGATGGTCTTCAACCCGATTGCCTGGTCATGGAGCCTGTCCAGCCGCGATCTGACGGTGAACTATGTCACGACAAGCGTGAAGCGCTGATCAGATATCCTTCATCAATCGCAAAGCATCATAGATCGCCGCATGTGTGTTGCGCGCCTCAACTGCGTCACCAATGCGGAACAGCTGAAATCCGGCCGGGCCGCCGTTCAATGTCTGCGACTGGCCATTGATCAGCGCATCATAGTCTACTGCGCCAAGGTTCGACGATAGCGGCTTCAGATCAAAGTAAATCTCGGCCAGCGGCTGCGTGCCGTGGTTTACAATGATCTGATCAAAGCGCTTTTCTTTGGCCAGATCCATATAGTCACTGCCGATTGTCGCTCGCAGATGATTGCCGTCACGCGCGACGGCCCGCAGGCGATACGTGACGGTAAATGTCACGTCCTTGTCCTGCATCGAACGCATGTAAGGCACCAGGTTCATCGCCATAACGTCGGGGGCAAAGGTGCGGTCTGGGGTCATTACTTCGACATGTGATCCAGCCTCGGCAATCATCTGTGCGGCCTGTAGGGCGGCGTGATCGCCTGCGTCGTCGTAAAGCAGCACGTTTGAGCCGGGTTTCACATCGCCTGACAGAATGTCCCATGTGGACACGACAAGATCATTTCCAGTCTCTAACACGGCAGTTTCGGGCAATCCGCCTGTGGCGATGATCACCACGTCCGGGGATAGGGCGGTTACATCTGCCACCTCGGCGAAGGTATTGAAGCGAAACTCGACACCACGGGCGGCGCATTGGGCCATACGCCAGTCGATGATCCCCATCATCTCGCGGCGGCGCGGGGTTTGCGCGGTCAACCTGATTTGCCCGCCTGGATGCGCTGCTGCCTCAAACACTGTTACCGAATGGCCGCGCAGTGCCGCCACACGTGCTGCCTCTAATCCGGCAGGTCCGGCGCCTACGATCACTATCTTTTTAGACACTAACGCAGCAAAAATGTCGTGTGGCATGGTTTCTTCGCGCCCGGTGGCCGGGTTGTGAATGCACAGCGCCATGCCACCTTGATAGATGCGATCAAGGCAATAGGTGGCACCAACACAGGGCCGGATATCGTCTTCGCGGCCTTCGGTGATTTTGCGCACTATATGTGGGTCAGCCATGTGGGCGCGCGTCATGCCGACCATATCCAACTGCTCGGTAGCGATCGCATGACGTGCCGTTGCGACATCTGGAATACGAGCCGCGTGAAACGTGGGCAAGCCAACCTCGGCCCGGACACGGCCAGCAAAATCCAGATGTGGCGCAGATTTCATGCCTTGGATCGGTATCACATCTGTCATGGCGGGATCTGTGAAGATACGTCCCTTGATGATGTTCAGGAAATCCACCAGCCCGGAATCGCGAAACAGTTTGCCGATTGCAATGCCTTCATCCGGGCTGATGCCGCCTTGATGTGCTTCGTCCGCCGTATATCGGACACCCAGCAGAAATGTCTCGCCCACCCTTTTGCGACAAGCTGACAGAACATCCATCGCGAACCGCGCCCGGTTCTCGAAGCTGCCGCCGTAGGGTGCAGCCAAAGCATTGGTCAGCGGTGACATGAACTGATCCATTAAATGGCCGTAACACTCGAACTCAACCCCATCGAGGCCCGCCGCCTGCATCCGCTCTGCCGCATCGGCGTAGTCTTCGATGATCCGGGCGATATCCCAATCCTCGATCACCTTGGGAAACGCACGGTGGGCCGGTTCCCGCGCCGGGCCAGCCGCCACCACGGGCAGCCAATCACCTTTGTCCCACCGAGTGCGGCGGCCCAGATGGGTCAGTTGGATCATCACCGCAGCGCCCTGTTCGTGGCAATCATCGGTGAGCCGCTTCATCCACCCCACCACCTCATCCTTGTAGGCGAGGATGTTGTTGAACACGGGCGGGCTGTCGCGGGACACTGCGGCGGAACCTGCTGTCATGGTCAGGGCCACGCCAGCCTTTGCGCGCTCCAGATGATAAAGTCGGTAGCGATCTTTCGGCATGCCATCTTCGGGATAGGCCGGCTCATGGCTGGTGGTCATGATCCGGTTTTTCAGGGTCAGGTGCTTAAGCTGATAAGGTTGCAACAGAGGATCCGACGACATGATGTTCCTCATATCTGGTTTGCCCCCAGCATAGGTTTCGCGTGCCCCGCAAGCGAGTGGAAAACCGACATATCGGTGTCAGAACTGCGCGGTCGTCAGACCAACCGCGCCAAAAGCGCCAAAAGCGCGCTGCGTTCCTGCGCGGTCAGAGGCCCCAGTGTTTGCACCGAAACCGCCAGTGCGGCGTCGCGCAAGCGGGCAAACCGGGCGCTGCCGTCCGTGGTCAATTGAACAATCAGGCGCCGCCGATCGTTGGCGTCAGCCGAGGTTGAAACCATCCCCAGCTTGGTCAGCCGGTCGACGACACCCTTGATGGTGGCAGCATCCATCGCCGTTTCACGGCCCAGCAGATTTTGCGACAAGGGCCCGGTTTGCGCCAATCGCGCCAGAACGGCAAACTGGGTGGTTGTAATGTCGGGAATGGTTTCCGAGAAGATCACAAGATGGCGCTGCATCACGCGGCGCAGCACATACCCGATCTGGTCATCCAACACATATGGCGCCTGGTTAAGCATTATGGGCAACGGGATACAGGCATGGCGCGGGCTTCGCAAGAAAGTTGACAGAGGTGGCAATCTGGGGTCAACTTAGTATGTACACAAACAATGTGCAGAGGCTGATGCCAGACTTTAGCCGCCCCGCAACCCTTGCCGAAGCTTTGGCCCAACGCGGCAATGGCGCGCGCGTTCTTGCGGGGGGTACAGACATCTATCCGGGTGCCGGGCCGTCGCTGGCGGGCCCTATCGTGGATGTGACACGCCTTTCCGGACTGCAGGGCATTGTTTTGCAAGATGGCGCGATGCGGATCGGGGCCTGCACATCCTGGGCCGCAATTGCCGAGGCCAGTCTGCCTTCGTCGCTGGTGGCCCTGCAGCAGGCGGCGTTGCAGATTGGTGGCTGCCAGATTCAGAATGCAGGCACGATTGGCGGCAATCTTTGCAATGCGTCCCCCGCGGCTGACGGTGTGCCGCCATTGCTTGTGCTGGGGGCCGAAGTAGAGCTGGCGTCGACCGCTGGGGTCAGACGGTTGCCGCTGGAGGCATTCATTACGGGCCCACGACAGACGGCACTGGCTGCGGATGAGATTCTGACAGCGATCTGTATCCCCCCTTCGGCGCTGCAAGGCCAGTCGGCCTTCCTGAAATTGGGGGCACGGGCCCATCTGGTGATTTCCATCACCATGGTTGCGGTGCGTCTGGTGGTTCATGGCGGACAGGTGATGCAGGCAGCAATTTCGGTTGGTTCGTGCAGCGGCGTGGCCCGCAGACTGCGCGCCGTCGAGGCGGCGTTGATCCATGCGCCAACCCGGCTTGCACCGGGTTTAGTCCAAGATGCCGACGTGGCTGCAGCCCTTTCCCCGATCGATGATATTCGGGCTACAGCGGCCTATCGGTCGGTTGCTGCCGCTGAAATGGTGCGCCGGGCCACTTTGCAGGTGCTGCAATGATCCGCTTCACCCTTAACGGGCAGCAAGTCACACTTGACGCCGGGCCAACCGAACGTTTGTCAGAGGTCTTGCGCGAAAATGCGGGTTTGAAAGGCACCAAAGTCGGCTGCGATGCGGGCGATTGCGGGGCCTGTACCGTGCTGATCGGAGGTCGCGCGATGTGCGCCTGCCTGACCCCGGCCGCGCGTGTTGAAGGATGCGATGTTCAGACCATCGAAGCACGGACACAGGTCCTGTCGAACCTGCGCGCGGCTTTTCTGCGGCATGGCGCGGCCCAATGCGGAATTTGCACCCCCGGAATGCTGATGATGGCGGCGGAACTCGTGTCTGACACGCCAAATCCAACACCGGATCAGGCGCGCACTGCGCTGGCAGGCGTTCTGTGCCGCTGTACCGGCTATGCCAAAATCATTGCTGCAGTCTGCGACGCAGGGCCGTCCGCGTCATCCCCGCTACCCACTGTTGATACTGCTGTCGGTCAAAGCGTCGCGCGGCTCGACGGTGTCGACAAAGTGGCGGGAGACTGCTTTGGTGCTGATTTCGTGCCTGATGGGGCGCTGGTGGTAATGGCAATTCGATCGCCTCATAGCTATGCGTCGTTCGCTTTTGGCGATATTGCCGGCTTTGCGGCGCGTCCCGGTGTTGCCTGCGTCCTGACCGCAGCAGATATTCCGGGGCGCAATGCTTTTGGCGTGATTCCGGCCTTTGCCGATCAGCCAGCCCTTGCCCCCAGTCCGGCCCGGTTCAGGGGTGAGGCCGTGGCCCTTGTCGCCTTTGAGCCGGGCCACCCTGCCGATCTGTCTGCTTTCCCGATCCTGTGGACAGCTTTGCCAGCATTGCTAAGCCCAGCGGCGGCCGAAGCGCCAGATGCGGCTCTGATTCATGCAAATCGTGGCAGAAACCGCCTGATCGAAGGCAGGGTTTGCAAGGGGGATGCCGTTTCGGCGATTGCCGGATCGGCGCATGTCATCGCGGGCGGAATGACCACATCCTTCGTCGAACATGCTTATATTGAGCCTGAAGCAGGGGCAGCCTGGTTGGATGGCCAGACTTTGGTGATCCGGGCCTGCACACAAGCACCTGTGATGGACCGCGACGAAACTGCCGCCATTCTGGGGCTGCCCCCGGGAAGGGTTCGCATCATTCCGTCTGCTGTGGGTGGTGGCTTTGGATCAAAGCTGGATGTCAGTCTGCAGCCCTTGCTAGGGTTGGTTGTGCTGAAAACCGGACGACCGGCGCGCATGGTCTATTCCCGCAGCGAAAGCATGGCATCTACAACCAAGCGCCACCCGGCCGAGATGCAAGGACGCATTGGCTGCGACACGACAGGCCGCATCACGGGCATGGAATTTGAAGGCCGGTTTGATACCGGCGCATATGCAAGCTGGGGGCCGACAGTGGCCAACCGGGTGCCGGTGCATGTCTCCGGCCCCTATTTCACACCCAATATCACGGCCCATGCCCGCGCCGTTCATACCAATGGTCCGGTTTCCGGCGCGTTTCGCGGCTTTGGCGTGCCGCAAGCGGCGATCTGGCAAGAGACTCTGTTTGATCAACTGGCCGATGCGGCGGGCCTTGACCGGCTGCAGTTTCGTTTGATCAACGCGCTTCGGAACGGCGATGTCAGTGCGACCGGGCAGAACCTGCAGGCGGTTGGCATTTTGGAATGTCTGACTGGGCTGCAAAAGCCGTGGCTGCGGGCCTTGGCCGAAGCGGAAGCTGCCAACGCAAGCAACCCGGTTGTGCGTCGGGGCGTGGGCATTGCGTCTTGCTGGTACGGATGTGGCAATACGGCACTGCCAAACCCGTCCACGATCCGGATCGGGATAACGGCCTTGGGCAGAGTGATGCTGCATCAGGGGGCGACAGATATCGGCCAGGGGTCAAACACCGTCATCGCGCAGATTGCCGCCGATGGTTTGGGTCTGCCGCTTGCCGATATCTGCCTGATAGGCCCGGACACTGCCCTTACCCCGGATGCAGGCAAGACATCGGCCAGCCGGCAAACCTTTGTCACCGGACGAGCAGCCTTGGCTGCCGCGCAAAGCCTGCGCGCAGCGGTGCTTCGGTTGGCCAATGCCGGTGACAGCGCATCAATCCGCCTACAGGGGCGCTATCTGCTTGTCTCGGAAGGCTCTGTTCAGCGGAAAATCGATCTCTCTGCGCTTGCAGTTGATCATCATGGCTATGCGCTTTCGGCCGAGGAAAGCTATGATCCGCCAACCACAACCCTGAACGGCGATGGTCAGGGCGCCCCTTATGCCGTTTACGGCTACGGCGCGCAGATGGTCGAACTTGCGGTGGATGCGGCCCTTGGCACGGTCACGCTGATCAAGATCACGGCGGCGCATGATCTGGGGCGCGCGATCAACCCGCAATTGGCTGAGGGTCAGATCGAAGGTGGCATTGCGCAAGGCATCGGTATGGCGCTGATGGAAGAGTACTTGCCGGGTCGCACCGAAAATCTGCACGACTACCTGATACCAACAACCGGCGACGTGCCACCGATCGAAAGCATCCTGATCGAGGTGCCCGACCCAGAGGGGCCATTCGGGGCAAAGGGTCTGGGCGAACATGTGCTGATCCCGACGACGCCGGCCATTTTGAATGCCATTCGTCATGCCACCGGGGCCATCATCAGCAAACTGCCAGCCCTGCCTCACCGGGTGCTGGACGCGATAAAGGCGGCACGACAATGACGCAAGCGGCCGAAAAAATCCGCTGCGATGCCTGCCCAGTGATGTGTTACATCGCCCCCGGTCAGGCTGGGGCATGTGATCGCTACGCAAATGATGCCGGGCGAATCGTCCGCACCGATCCGGTGGTGATGCTGTCACATGCGCTGGAGGGTGGCGCGCGTCTGGTGCCATTTGCCAAAGGCGATTGGCAAGACGACATGCTGCCCGCAGATACCTTTGTCACAGGGATCGGGTCGGGCACGACCTATCCGGATTACAAGCCTGCACCCTTCATCGTATCATCAAGGGTGGCTGGAACGGATATGGTCACAGTGGTTACCGAAGCCATTTTTTCCTATTGCGGCGTCAAGGTTAAGATCGACACTGACCGCTATCTTGGGCCGGAAGGCGCAGTTATCCGCGCCGGGGGCGAGGCAATCGGCCATGTGACCACGGCAGAATATGGCAGCCAGATGCTGTCAATCGGCGGTGTGCATCATCTGACCGGCGGCTCCAAGTCCGAAGGTCGGCAAACCTGCGCGGCAATGCTGGCCCTGTGCAACGCTGAACCCGTCGCATTGACCATTGATGGCGGCTCAACGCTGGTGGTGCAGGCCGGTGCCGCGCCGATCGTCGATGGCCACACGGAACGCCGCATGCGGGTTGGCTGCGGGTCCGCCACGATCGGCATGTTCGCGGCACAATGGTACGGGCTGGTCGATGAAGTGGTTATTGTGGATGACCACATCACCGGCGTCGTGTCGGAACATCAGGCGGGCAAGGTGCTGGGCTGGCAGCCGACCGGGATCAAGATCAAAGGCCACAGGTCAACTCCGGGGCGCTATTTCAAAGTTTCGCAACCGGGGCCGGGCTGGGGTGGAACGATGTTGTCCGACCCTTTGGAAATACTTGGGGAATGGAACCAGAAGAAAGGGGCGCGGGCAGGCCTTACATTGCTGATGGTATCCACGACGGGCGAAGAATATGCATATTTTGTGCTGGATCAGTCTCTGACACCGCAAAAAGAGCCACTTCCCGACAGGTTGCGTGCCAGTGTCGAACGGATTGACGAAAATTGCGAACCGTCGCTCTGCACGGTTCTGTTCATTGGCGGCGCGGGCGGCAGCTTGCGTGCGGGGGTCACCAGAAATCCGGTCAGACTGACAAAGTCCGTGCAGACCCGCACAACCCGGCTGACCTCGGGCGGGGCGGAGTGCTACATTTGGCCCGGTGGCGGAATTACCTTCATGGTAGATGTGACCCGCCTGCCACCGGGCGCTTTTGGCTATGTGCCGACACCTGCCTTGGTGGCGCCACTGGAGTTTACCCTGCCCCGCGCGGACTATCTGGCGCTGGGCGGGCATGAAGATGCCATACAGCCGTTGGAACAGGCGATGCAGAACGGCGCCGAATATCCAGTTGCCGCACGGCTGCAGAACTGGCCCGGGGGCGACACATGACCCCGGCCCAGATCAGGCTGTTGCCGGATCAACGTCTGCATTTGCAGCACGGGCCGATTGATCTGATCTGTGAGGCCTGGGGTAGTAAAGCTTCGATCGAGGCGGGTTACCTGCGCGCCTGTCATCGGTTTGAGGGGCTGCTTGCAGAGCTGGTCCTGGAACTTCCGTCCCTGAGACGCCCGAACAAGACCCTGGTCGGCCCAATCGCCAGGACAATGGGCCGCGCGGTTGCCCCCTTCAGGCCCAAATTCATAACCCCGATGGCAGCCGTTGCCGGTGCCGTTGCTGAAGCGGTTCTTGCCGAAATGGTCGGGCCGGGGATCAGCCGCGCCTATGTGAACAATGGCGGCGACATAGCGCTCTATCTGGCGCAGGGTGAATACCTCAGCTGTGCGATTGCGGGCACCCGTGATCAGATCACAGTGCACTATTCAGACCCTGTTCGCGGCATTGCGACGTCGGGATGGCGGGGGCGAAGCTGGTCGCTGGGAATCGCGGATTATGTTACCGTTTTGGCCAAAACGGCCTCGATGGCCGATGCAGCGGCAACGATGATTGCCAATGCCGTCGATCTGCCGGGGCATTCGCAGGTCACACGCAGCCCGGCAAGTGACCTGCAAGCCGACAGTGATCTTGGCACGCGGTTGGTAACCGTCGGGGTCGGCCCGCTCAGCCTTGCCAATGTCAATCTAGCCCTCGGGCGTGGGGCAAAGGCGGCAGATGCGTTTCACATGGCGGGGCTGATTGAACAGGCCGCGCTTTTCTTGCAAGGTGAAAGTCGTCGTGTTGGATCAATCGTCGTCAAGGAGCCCGCCATTGCCTGACTTCCCAGTTCGCCGGATAACCCTGTTGATCGAAGACATATTGCACGAAGGCGGGCCAGCGGGGTTGCGCCGGCGTGGAGCCATCATGGCGGTCGTGGCCAATCCCTTTGCCGGGCGCCATGCCCCCGACCTGCGGGCCGCGATGGAGGATCTGAAACCGCTTGGTCTTTTGCTGACCGACCGGCTGATCGCAGGATTGGGTGGGCGTGACGGGATTGATGGTTACGGCAAAGGCGCCATGGTGGGTGAAGCAGGCGAAACTGAACATGGGGCGCTGTGGCATGTACCGGGCGGCTACGCGATGCGCGAACGGCTTGGGGAAAGCCGGGCCATCGTGCCCTCGGCGATGAAAGTCGCGGGCATGGGCGGCAGTCTGGATATTCCTTTGGGGCATATCAACGCGGCCTATGTGCGCGGTCATTTCGATGCGATCACCGTCAGCCTGCCCGATGGGCCGAGGGCGGGTGAAATCGTCTTTGTGCTTGCCATGGCCAAAGGTCCGCGCATCCATTCCCGCATGGGCGGGCTTGAGACCTGGGATGTTACCGGCACGGACGGGCTGCGCTGATGCGGCTCCGGGCAGCATCCTTGGTGTTGCTGCCAGGTCCTGCACTCGCCTGTGCCTTGCCGCCATCGGCAATCTTGCTGCTGCCAACCGGGGCCTATATTTTCGCGGCGGCAACGGCTGTCGGCCTGACGGCCGTCTTGGGCGCTTTGTCGCAAAACCTGCCAGCGATGCAGCCGCATCTGGTTGCTGATCGGCGCATCAAACTGCCGGTCACCCTGATCTCTTACATCAGTTTCCTGAGCTTCATCGGTTTGGTCCTGATCGGGTTTTTCGGGTCGCGCGATCCCATGCACAACCTGATGACCCTGGTATTCTGGACAGGGGTCTGGATCGCATTGCCGTTGGCAAGCATGGTCATCGGCAATATCTGGCGGGCGCTCAATCCTTGGACGGCGCCGGTGCGCATTGCCCGCACGTTGTTGGGCAGAACAAGCAGCGCGGGCCTGTCGGCCTTCGGGGTCTGGCCAGCGGTGGTGGGCTATGCAGGGTTCGGCTGGTTTCAGATCGTGTCGCTTTACCCGGACGACCCGGCAGTGTTGGCACAAACGGCACTGATTTACTGGTTGATCATCTTCGCTGTTGCAGTAATCGAAGGCGAAACCTGGCTGGAGCAGGGTGAGTTTCTGACGGTCTTTTTCGGCTATGTCGCCAAGATTTCGCCACTGTGGTTGGTTCAGGATGGCGCAAGGGCACAGCTGTTTGTCGGGGCCCCTGGCACACAAGTTTTGCGGATGGACCCTTTGCCACCCTCTGCGGTGGCTTTCGTCACGCTGGCCTTGGCCGTGCTGACATTTGACGGGCTTTCTGAGACATTTTGGTGGCTGGCGCTGATTGGGCAGAACCCGTTGGAATTTGCGGGTAGATCCGCTGTGGTCTGGGTCAATACTGCGGGATTAGTGTCTGTTTGGGTAATGATGGCCGGCCTGATTCTGGGGGTGTTGTGGCTGTCACGCCGCATTGGTGGTTTCGGTTATTCAGCCGGGCCGGTGATGCTTAGCTTTCTGGCCATCGCGGGCGGGTATCACGCGGCGCATCATCTGGTGACCTTGCTGACCACCGGGCAGTATACGCTCGCGGCATTGGATGACCCGCTGTTTCGGGGTGACAGCCTGCTGGGCTTGCCTTTCGCCTATGTCTCATTCGGCTTTCTGGCAGATGCCGCCCGGATGAATCTGATTTATGCCACGCAGCTTGCCGTCATCCTTGGCGCGCATGTGCTGGCGGTGGTTCTGGCCCTGAAGCTGACATCGCGCAGTGGCACGAATACGGCAGCGGCACATCTGCCGATGACGGCCCTCATGGTTGCCTTCACTGTGCTGGGATTATGGCTGTTGTCCACGGCAAGAGGGGCATGAAAGCAGTGGACTTCTCATTTGTACACCTACAAACTTCCGTCAAAAATGCGCAAACGTAGCGCGCACGTTCAACAGTGGAGACTGACACATGACAAAGCTTTTGATCGATACCAAACCTTCCCGCCGTACTGTTTTGCGCGGCCTTGCGGGCGGCGCTACTGCCAGCGTCGGCGCTTTTGCCTGGCCCGGGTTTGTTCAGGCGCAGACATCTGCCCCCATCAAACTGGGCTTTCAGTTGCACCGCACCGGCATTGGTGCCTCATACGGGCGTTGGTATGAACGCACGGCTCAGGCGGCGCTGAAAGTGGTGAATGATGCAGGTGGCATCAATGGTCGCCCGGTCGAGATCGTTTTTGAAGATGATGCGACCGATCCGCAACGTGGGTCAGAGGTCATCGAAAAGCTGGTGAACCAGCAAGGCGTGGATGCGATCTTTGGCCCGTTGTTCAGCCATGTCGTGATCGGTTCTGCCCCCCGCGCAGCAGAGCTTAAGGTGCCTTACCTAGTCTGTTCCGAAGGTTTTCACGTGGCATCTGGCATGTTGAACCGCTGGACGCTGCAGCCCGGCATCACCGATGTGCGGTCGCAAATATCGGCAATGGCGCCATGGGTGGCGGCAAATCTGGGCAAAAAGATCACCATGATCTTCCCGGATTTCGCGTTTGGCCATGATCATCGCGATTTCTTCACGGCGGCGATTGAGGCGCAGGGTGGCGAAGTTCTGGCGCAGATTGCCATTCCGCCGACGGAAACAACCTTTACCCGCTATTTCCCGCAGATCCCCGCCGAAACCGAAGTGCTGTATCACGTCATGGTCGGCCCTGCCGTTCTGACCTTTGTCAAAGAACTGGGTGAGTTTTACGGCACCGGCGCGCGGCCACAGATTTTTGGGTTCATCGACAGCGTGGAGGCCGTTGATGTGGCCGGGCCCGGATTGGAGTTTCTTGAAGGCACACATTTCTGGGAAGCCCACAATCGGTTCAAACAAGCGGATGCGTCGGACCATGAAACCTTTTACCGCGCCGCCGTGGGTGTGGACGATAATGGTGCCTCCCTTCAGGACGCGGCAGATGTTGCGACCTACTCACACATGTTTTCCTGCTGGGAGACGCTGTTCATGATCAAGGCCGGGATGGAGGCATCGGGCTATCAGACCATTGCCGACCGCCAGAAATTTGTTGAGGCGGTTGAGGCGATGACCGATCTTCCTGCCGGGATGGAACGCCCGCAAGGCGACAAGCGGTTCAACGGCAAGACCCATCAGGTGTTCGGCCATCAGAACATATCAAAGGTTGAAGGCGGCAAACTGGTGCGGGTGCATTCGACATCGCTGGACGACGGTGCCTATGCTGATGCGGTGGATTACAGCGCGCAGTCGTTCTGACACGAAACGGGGGTTGCCCATCGGCGGCCCCCACTTTCTCGGATAGAGCATTTGGATTTCGGACCACGTCTTCTGCTGGCAATAATGGAAGGGCTGGTCACGTCGTCGGTGCTGGCCCTGACGGCTGTCGGGCTGAGCCTCGTTTTTGGCGTAATGCGTGTGGTCAACGTAGCGCACGGTGAGTTTTTCATGCTGGGCGCAGTCAGCGCGTGGTTTGTCACGCAAGCGATACCGGGGCCGCCATGGGTCAGTTTTTCGGTTGCGCTGGCTGTCTGCCCGCTGATCGTAGCAGGGCTGGCCGCTGCCGCTGATCGGATGATTCTGGCGCGTCTGAACTATGATCCAGAAGCGACAATTCTTGCCACCATCGGTTTGCTGTATGTGTTTCAGCAGGCGGCACTTTCATTTTTTGGACCGGATGCAAGAGCAGTAACGGCCCCCTTTTCCCTGCGCCTGCAATTTCCGTGGTTCGGCTATTCCGGCTACAAACTATTTGTCATCCTGGCGGCTGTGTTGATCCTGTCCGCGGTCTGGTGGCTGATGCAGCGCACCAAGGCGGGACTGGTCATGCGCGCAACGCAGATGGACCGAACCACGGCGCAGGCCTTTGGAATCAACGTAAACAGGGTCTATTCCAGCGTTTTTGCGTTGGGGGCAGGTCTTGCCGCTGTTGCCGCCGTGCTGATTGTGCCGATTTCACAAGCCTATTATCTGATGGGGGGTGAACCGCTGTTGCTGGCTTTCACCGTGGTGATCATTGGGGGCTTGGGCAGCCTTCGCGGCACATTGCTGGCGGCCTTGCTGATTGGGTTGTCAGACGGGATCGTGTCGATGTTCTTTTCGCCTACGCTCGCCAAAATAATCGCGACCCTGCTGGTGGCGATGGTGCTGGTGGTGCGCCCCCAAGGCCTGTTCGGGGCCAAAGCATGATCGGGCATGATCGCAAAATCTGGGCGCTGCATCTTGGGCTTGTTGGCGTTCTGTTGGCGTTGCACTGGGTCTTGCCAATCTATCACCATACAAATCTGGCCCGGATCATGGTTCTTGCGGTCTTCGCGATGGGCTACAATATCGCCTTTGGCTATACCGGCCTGCTCAGTCTTGGGCACGCCTTGCTGTTTGCGGCGGGCATGTATGGCGCAGGGCTATCAACGCATCTTTTCGGATGGTCAGCCCTTCCCGCATTGGGTGCGGGGCTGCTGGTCGGGGTAGTGATGGCCGCAGTGGTCGGTGCGCTGGCCCTGCGCACCAAGGGCGTCTCCTTCATGATCGTCACATTGATGTTCGCGCAAGCGGGCTATCTGTGCGTGCTCTATTTCGGCAGCATCACGGGTGGCGACGAGGGTATTGTCATCGCGCCTGCCTCGCGCATCCTGGCGGGCCTTGATCTGTCGGCAGAAACACCCCGCTATCTGGTGGCCTGGGCGCTGTTTGGGGCGGGACTGCTGGGCAATCTGGCCCTGGTGCGTGCGCCCTTCGGCCGGGTGATGATCGGAATGCGCGAAAATGAGGATCGCAGCCAGCTGTTGGGCTATGATCCCTACCGCACCAAGCTTGTCGTCACCCTTGTATCGGGGCTTTATGCCGGCGTTGCCGGTGCAGCATTTGCGTTGATGTTCGGCTATGTTGGAGCCAGCTTTGCGACCATTCAATATTCGATCTTGCCGATGCTCTGGGTCTTGCTGGGCGGCGCGGGTGTGGTCCTTGGACCATTTATCGGGGCCCTCCTGATGTTCTATCTGATAGATATATCAAGCAGTTACACAACCGCCAATCTGGCCACGATCGGCTTTGCCCTGCTTGCCGTGGTGCTGTTCGCGCCACGCGGCATTCTTGGTGCCGTGCGGGAAAGGTGGTTGCCATGGCTGCCGTGACTTTGCTGCAAGCGCGCGGGCTGACGCGCCACTACGGTGGTCTACAGGCGATCGACAATGTCGATTTTGATTTGGCAGCCGGCGAAATACACGCGCTGATTGGCCCAAACGGGGCAGGAAAAACCACCTTTGTGGGCCTGCTGTGCGGGCGTGTCGCAGCGCAATCCGGCACGACGCATTTTGCAGGCAATGACATCACTCGGTTGTCGCCACAGGCCCGCGCAAGACGCGGCATTGCCTATACGTTTCAGATAACGTCGATCTACGCGCGGCTTACGGTTTTTGATAACGTCGCTTTGGCCGTTCAGCAAACCAGGCCCGTCGATCTTCGGCGCAGCACTTTGGCGGCGCTTGACCGGGTTGGTCTGGCCGATCGCGCCAGCCAGGTTTCAGGAACACTCGCCTATGGCCATCAGAGACTGCTGGAAATCGCGATGGGTCTGGCCCTGCAACCCCGGCTTCTGATTCTGGACGAGCCAACACAAGGTTTGGCCAATTCTGAAATAGACGTCTTCAAAACCCTTATTCAGAGCCTTGTTCCAGATAAGACCGTGCTTTTGATTGAACACAACATGGCGGTCGTAATGGAATTGGCAAATCGGATCACCGTTCTGAACTTTGGCAAGGTTCTGACCCAGGGATCACCTGCGGATATTCGTGCAAATGCTGCCGTACAGGCCGCCTATCTGGGGGCCGATCATGCTGCGCATTGAAAATGTCGATGCGGGCTACGGCGCTGGATCGGTCTTGAACGGCATGTCGCTGCTGGCCACTGCCGGGCGGGTCATCTGCCTTATGGGCCGCAATGGCGCAGGCAAAACCACGACACTGCGCACCATCATGGGCCAGGTCCGCAAAACGGCGGGCGAAATGACGCTGGACGGCGCAGATATCGGGCGGCTCGCGCCCTATGAGGTGCCACGGCAGGGTATTGGCTATGTTCCACAAGGACGCCGACTTTTCGGCGACCTGACCGTGGCCGAAAATATCGAGATCGGCCTTTTGACCCGGGGCAAAGGTGCGGCAACACGGGGCCGGGTGCTGGATTTGTTTCCGCGCCTTCGCGAAAGGCTGACGCAAAAATCGCAGACATTGTCTGGCGGCGAACAGCAGATGCTGGCGATGGCCCGCGCCCTTTGCCTGGAGCCACGCGTCCTGCTGCTGGACGAGCCGACTGAGGGCCTGCAACCATCAATGATAGCGTTGATCCGCGATACGGTGATTGCGCTGAAATCTACCGGTGTGGCGACGGTTCTGGTAGAGCAAAGGGTCGATGCTGTGCTGTCCTTGGCAGACGAGGTAGCATTTGTGGTGGGTGGCAGGGTGATGGAAACGCTGGCTGTGGCGGATCTAAGCCCCGATGCACCGCAGTTCCGCAGATATATAGGGGTTTAGTGGCATGGCCGGGCTGGTTGCCGGAGTAGATGTAGGTGGCACGTTCACCGATCTGGTCATTCTTGATCCAGCATCCGGGGCTGTGCGGCTGGCCAAGGTTGCGACAACCCTTGATCCCGCCATTGGTGGCCAGGCCGCAGGCGTTTTGGCCGCATTAGAGTCTGTAAATGCGCCGCTGGGGCAAATTGACCTTATTGTTCACGGCACCACGACCACGACGAATGCCGTGTTGGAACGCAAGCTTTGCCGCACCGGATTGATCACAACGGCAGGGTTTCGGGATGTGCTGGAACTGGGGCGCAGAACGCGGCCCAACCCCTACGGGATGACCGGGCGTTTTACGCCCGTCATCCCGCGTGATCTGCGCCTCGAAGTGCCAGAGCGGATGGACGCTCAGGGCCGGGTGATCACCCCTTTGGATGAGGCCGCCGTGAAGGACGCGGTGTCGCAGCTGATGGTTGCGGGCTGCGAAAGTCTGGTCATCCATTTTCTTCACAGCTACGCCAACCCGGATCACGAAATCAGGGCGGCACGAATTGCTGCAAGCCTATGGCCGTCACCCTACATCACCATGGGGCACGCCTTGCTGTCTGAAAGCCGCGAGTACGAACGGGGCGTAACGGCGGCAGTGAATGCATCCGTTCAACCGATGCTGGAAAGGTATGTCGGATCTTTGGCAAAGGGGCTGGCCGCCAGGGGATACCAGCATGATCTGCTGGTAATGAATGGCAATGGCGGCATGGTCTCGGCGGCGAAAGTATCGCGTGAGGCGGTCAAGACGGTGATGTCGGGGCCAGCCTCTGGGGTGATGGCTGCGGCCTATACCGGCGTTCGGGCGGGGCTGCCTGATCTGGTCACTTACGATATGGGCGGCACATCTACCGACGTGGCGCTTGTCAGGGGCGGGCAGGCCCCGGTTTCGAATGAAATAGACATCGAATACGCGATGCCAATTCACGTGCCGATGGTGGATGTCCGCACGGTGGGGGCAGGCGGCGGGTCCATTGCGCGGGTCGACGCGGGGGGCATGCTTCGGGTGGGCCCTGAAAGCGCCGGGTCCGATCCGGGCCCGATCTGCTATGGTCGGGGCGGCAGGAAGGTCACGATTTCCGATGCAAACCTGATCCTTGGTCGGTTGCCCGCTGAACGATTCGGGCAAGCGCAAGAAGCGGCACGGGCCGCGATGCACGACCAGATTGCAACCCCGCTGGGCCTGTCTGTGGACGCGGCGGCAGCGGCGATTATCCGGGTTGCGAACGCGCATATGGGGGGGGCCATCCGGATGGTTTCCATCTCAATGGGGATCGATCCGCGGGATTTTGTCTTGTTCGCTTTCGGTGGGGCGGGGCCACTTCATGCGGCGGCTTTGGCCCGCGAACTGGTGATCCCCCGCGTTCTGGTGCCCGCACGGCCTGGGATCACGAATGCTTTGGGCTGCGTTGTTGCCGATTTGCGGCATGACTTCGTCCGGTCGATCAATCAGCCGCTGGACCGCGTCGATATGGGGCTGGTTCATCAGATCATGGCCGATCAGGCGGCGGATGGCCGGGCTTTGATCGCGGCGGAAAAGTTGGCACTTCGGGGCGTTGAAGTGCGTAACACGTGTGATATGCAATTTGTGGGGCAGACCCATCTTTTACGCATAGCTCTGCCAGACGGAACGCCCAGTCGCGATACGCTGCAATCTTTGTTCGAGGCGGCCTATCATGCGCGGTTTCATGTGGATCTGCCGAATATCCGGGCGAACCTGATGAATCTGAATGTCTCGGTTATCGGCAAGCGGCCTGAGGTGGATCTGTCGCGGCTGATTGATCCCGCAGGACGGCTTTCATCGGTGAAAGATGCGCAAAAAGGCCTGCGTAGTGTCTATTTTGAAAGCTGGGTCGAGACGCCGGTGTACTGGCGAGACCATTTGCCGCTGGATGCGACATTCACCGGCCCCGCAATCATCGAGCAGATGGATACGACGATTCTGATAGAACCGGGTAACCGGGTTACGTCAGACAAGGATGGCAATCTGATCATCGAAATACGAGGATATGATGATTGATCCGGTCACCCTTGCAATTGTTCAGGCCGGCCTGCAACAGGTCTGTGATGAAATGGACCTGACCTTCAGCAGGGCGGCATTTTCACCGGTAATCGCTGAGGCCGATGATCGTTCGGATGGCATTTATTCCGCCATTGATGGCGCGCTGATTGCGCAGGGCGCGCGCGGCTTGCCGGTGTTTGTCGGCACCATGCAATTTTCGACACGGCATATCGTGGAACGTATCGCAACCGGCGTAACGGCGGCGCCGGAACCGGGTGACATCTACATCGTGAACGACCCCTATCTTGGCGGCACGCATCTGATGGATGTGCGGTTCGCGATGCCCTACTACCGCGAGGGCCGCATCTATTGTTGGCTGTCCAACACTGGGCATTGGCCTGATACCGGCGGTTCGGTGCCCGGTGGTTTTTCGGCAAGTGCCACCAGTTCCGAACAAGAGGGGCTGCGCTTGCCGCCGGTCAAACTGTTCAAGCGCGGGGTGATGGATACAGAGATTTATCAGATCATCTGTTCCAACATCCGCGTGTCCGAGCAGCGCATCGGCGATGTCAAGGCGCAGGCCTCGGCGCTGCTGGTGGGGGCGGCACGGCTGTCGGCCTTGCTGGATCGGTATGGCGATGCTGTCGTGTCCGACGTCATTGCCGAAATGCGGATTCTGGCGGCACGACAGATGCGGGAAAACATCAAACTGATTCCGGCGGGCAGCTATGTCTCGCGGGCCTATATCGACAGTGACGGGGTGGTGAATGAGCCGCTGGTCATTGCTTTGGCCGTATCGCGGTACGGTGATCAGCTGACATTTGATTTTGCAGGGTCATCGCCGCCCTGCATGGGACCGATGAATTCGGTTCGGGCAACCACATTGTCATCGGTCTATCTTGCACTGCGCCACATCTTCCCGGACGTTCCGATTTCCGCAGGGGCGTTTGAGCCATTGGTTGTCGTCGGTATCGAAGGCACGTTCCTTGATGCCCACTATCCTCGCCCGGTGTCGGGATGCGCGGCCGAGGTCAGTCAGCGCATTGCCGAAGCGGTCTTTGCGGCGTTGGTACAGGCAATGCCAGACAGGGTAACTGCGTCGCCGGCAGGAACGTCGGGTAATTTCGGTCTTGGCGGGTATGACCCGGAACGAGGTCGCGATTATGTCATGTATCAGATTTCGGGTGGCGGATATGGCGGCAACGCCGACCACGACGGGTTAAGCAATGGCTGTTCGACCATCGGTATTTCAAAGGCCCCGCCGGTTGAGATCATGGAGCAGAACTTCCCGGTGCTTTACCGGCGCTATGCCTTGCATGAAGGGTCTGCCGGGGCGGGGCAACAGCGCGGTGGCTTTGGACTGGATTATGAGATTGAACTGCTGCGCGGCACTGCGCGGGCCAGTTTCGTGATGGATCACGGGCGCACCGGGCCGCAGGGCGCGAAAGGCGGCGGCGACGGCGCGGTGAACCGTGTAGAGATTACGCGCAATGGCGACGTCATGGTGCCCGAACATCTGTCAAAAGCGCAGGATATCGCGCTGTTGCCCGGCGATCTGGTACGGGTACGCACACCCGGGGGCGGGGGATACGGCGACCCGGCATTGCGCGACCCGGCAGCCGTGGCAGAAGACGTGCGGTTGGGCCGCTATTCGAAAGACGACGCGAAAAGGCTGTTTGGCACGACATAAATCGGGGCAGCGGGCGGACCAGAAGCCTTTGAATCAGAACGGGCAGACCGCGGTAAACGTAACCAGAGCCTTGGTCGCCGGATGATGCAGCGACAGGCTTTGTGCATGCAGCATCAGACGCGGAAACGCCAAAGCTGCGCCATTGGCGTAGATCGGATCCCCGAGGATCGGGTGCCCTAGCGCCAGCATATGCACCCGCAACTGATGGCTGCGCCCCGTCAACGGATGCAGTTGAACCCGGGTCAGATCGCCTTCATGGCTGATCACCTGCCAGTCTGTCTGTGCCGCCCTGCCGTTCAGATGATCAACCTGCTGGCGTGGGCGGTTCGGCCAGTCGGTGCAAAGGGGCAGATCGACCCGGCCGGTGTTTGGCGCAAGATGCCCCCAAAGCTTTGCGATATAGGTTTTCTGTGCCCGGCGCTTTTCGAATTCTTGGCCCAGAAATCCCTGGGCGGCCTTGCTGCGGGCAAAGATCATCACGCCCGAGGTGTCACAATCCAGACGGTGCACCAGCAGAGTTTCAGGATAGGCCGCGCGCAAACGCAGTTCCAGACAATCGCGCCGCCCGGCGGTCTTGCCCGGTACCGATAGCAAACCGGAAGGCTTGTCCAGCACCATGACATGATCGTCTTGATGCAAAATCACCAAGGGGCCCATCGGTGGATCGTAGTGAAAGTCGATCATACGATCTGGTGGCCGGCAGCGACAAGCGCCGCGTGCAGATGGCGGATATGGGCAGGGCCCACCTCACAGCAGCCACCGACGATCGTCGCCCCTTGCGCCACCCAGGACAGGGCAAAATCGGTGTACTTTTCCGGCGTCAGGTCGTGGCGATGAGTCAGGGCAGCCACCGTCGGGGCATCTATCAGGAAATTTCCGGAAATATGTGTGAAACCATTGGCATAAGCCCCATATGGCAGGTCGAATCTGGCCAGTTCAACCAGTGCGGCAGACATGGCTTCAGGCACCGAACAGTTGGCCAGAACCGCTGCCGGACGGTACCGCTCAAGGATCGGCCGCAATCCCGAAATGGGTTCATCGGACCTTAGCCGCGCACCATCATGATCATTCACCGACACCGAAAGCCAGACCGGTTTGCCTGCCGCCTGCGCGCCCATCAAGGCGCTTTCTGCCTGCTCCAGCGAGGCCATGGTTTCCAGCAAGATGAAATCCACATGCCCGCCGATCAGACCGGCGATTTCGGCATATTTTGGGGCGGCTATGGCAATTGGTTCGGTCACCTCCGGGCGGTAAGATGCAATCAGCGGCCCGATAGACCCGGCGATCAGGCCACGGCCATGATCTGTCCGCGCCTCGGCCGCTTGCGACAGGGCGGTGCGATGCAGGGTTTCGAACTGTGCGTCCAGATCAAACCGCATCAGCCGGTCGTGATGAATGGCATAGGTGTTGGTAGTGGCAACCGACGCGCCCGCAGCAAAGTAATCGGCGTGTATCGCCCGCACCATGCCGGGGTGATCCAGCATCACGCGCGTGGCCCAAAGCGGCGTCGGCAGATCGCCCGAACGCGACACCAATTCCTGCCCCATACCGCCATCAAGTAGGGTAATCAACGCCATAGCAACCTCCGGCTTTTGGGGCACAATCATCCGCGCCGGGCGAAAGTCAAGCCGCGTGGCGAAACACGTCGGCCAGAATTGCGGCAAGCCGTGTCTGGTCTGTCTCGGTAAAGGCCGCAGGCGTGTCGCTGTCCAGATCAAAGACAGCAAGCAGGTGGCCTTGCCCGTTCCAGACCGGCAGCACCAGTTCCGATCTGGTCGAAGACGAACAGGCGATATGGCCATCGAACGCCTCGACATCGGGCACGATCAAGGCCTTTTGTGTGCGAGCGACCGCGCCGCAGACACCGCGCGAAAACGGAATGACAAGGCAACCGTGGCCACCCTGATAGGGACCGATTTTCAAGATCTCTGGCCCAGTGACACGGTAAAAGCCGGTCCAGTCTGCGCGGGGATGCGTGGTGTGAACTTCGCAGACCACTGTTGCCATCAGGGCGACGGCGTCAGTTTCGCCGTGGCAAAGGGCCGCAATGCTGGCGGCCAGATCATCATAGTTCATAGACATCAATACCCCAAAGCGCAGCCATCCTTGCGCGGATCCGAAGCCCCCTGCAGAACGCCGCTGTCATCCATCAAAATCGCCTGCGCACCACCGATCGGGCCAGCAGGAATTTGTACATCATGGCCCATTCTTGCAAGCTCTGCACGCACTTCGGGCGCATAGCCCCGTTCAACCACCATGCCGTCTTCGCCGGAAAAGCACCGTGGCGCATCAATGGCTGCCTGTGGATCCAGACCAAAATCCACCATGTTGGTGATGAACCGCGCATGACCGTTGGGCTGATAGGCCCCACCCATCACCCCAAAGGGCATGGTCACACGGCCAGCCTTGCGCAGTATACCGGGAATGATGGTGTGCATCGGGCGTTTGCCGCCGCCGGCCTCATTCGGGTGGCCCTTGGTCAACGTGAACCCGGCGCCGCGATTTTGAAAGTTGATGCCGAATTTCGCACTGGCAAGGCCCGACCCAAAGCTGTGGAAAACGGAATAGATCAGGGAAACCGCCATCCGGTCACGGTCGACGACAGTCAGATAAATGGTGTCCTTGTGAACCGCTTCGGTCAAAGGTTTTGCCGATGGCATCGCTTTTTGCGGATCGATCAATGCGGCCAAAGCCACGGCTGTTTCAGGCGCAAGCATATGGGCAAGGCGCGTTGTATGACACGCGTCTGCCAAGAACCGATTGCGGGCGTCATAGGCCAGCTTTGTCGCCTCTGCCTCAATATGGGCGCGGGCGGCACCAAACGGGGCAAGGGCCGCCAAATCGAATTGCGCCAGAATGTTCAAAAGCAGGATCGCTGTCGCGCCCTGCCCATTTGGCGGGTGTTCCAGCAGTTCAACCCCCTTGTAGGTGCCACTTACCGGATCAGTGTAATCGCAGGCAACGGCGGCAAAATCATCCATCTGATGGATGCCGCCGAGGCGCTGCAAGGACGTGACCATATCCTCGGCAACTTCGCCTTCGTAAAAGCCCTGGCGCCCACGGGCTGCAATCTTGCGCAAAACATCTGCCTGACCGGGTGCGCGAAAGACCTGACCGGGCGTCGGGGCCTGACCTTGCAACAGAAAGAAAGTGCGGGCATCGCCTTGCAGAGTGTCCTTCGCCAGCGCCCAGTCAAATGCGGTGCGCGGGGCGACCGGAACGCCGTGGTCGGCATAGTGGATCGCCGGGGCAAGGGTCTGTGCCAGATCCAGACGGCCCCAATCGGCCGAGAGGCGGCAAAACGCATCAACCGCGCCGGGCAGGGTGACGGAATACGCGCCATTCCTGGGCATGGCGGTCAACCCCTGATCCCGCATTGCCTGCCCATTCAGGCCCATGGGCGCGCGGCCCGAACCGTTCAGGGCAACAACCCGGTCTTCGCCTGCGGGTTTCAGCAAAACAAAGCAATCACCGCCGAGGCCGGTCATCTGCGGCTCACATATCCCGAGCAGAACGGCACCGGCAATTGCAGCATCGACCGCATTGCCGCCGGCCTGCAAGGTATCTATCGCGACTTTGGCGGCCAAAGGATGCGAGGTGGCGCATAGGCCGCTGCTGGCAAAAACTGCCGACCTGCCGGGCAGTTGAAAATCACGCATAGGGTTGCCTCCGGGATAGGGGCAAAGGGTAGGATGCGTTCGGGGGATTTGGAAGCACAGAGTATCTCGACGCCACAATCTGGGTGGGGGCTACTTGAATCGCGGCGCCGAGAGAAGCTTTGTGCAGCTACATGATCAACTTGCACTGTTGCTGCGGCTGGAATTGGGGAAAATCGCGGCTATTCGATGACAGTATGAACAGCATGGAAACAATCTAGCCGTCGAAACGATCACTGTTCGATAATGAGCTGGAAACTCAGGTGGTTACAGGCATCTATTCGCCTATAATTCAGGTTCTCGGTCAGGTGCCGAATCAAGAACCAGCCAAATCCACCTTCCGGCAAATCGTCCGGGCAATTCACGTCTTGCAGTTTGCCTTCGGGCAATTGGTTGTTCGGCATCGCAATGCCGTTGTCCAGAACATCGCATTGCAGCCGCCCCGGAAGCCGTTTCAGATGCAGTTCGATCCGGCCATCGTCGCGGTCATAGGCATGTTCGACAATATTGTTCAACGCTTCAGCCAAAACCAGATCTGCAGTGCCACGCGCATCGTCTGTCAGATGCGCCATGACTGGATGGTCTGAGATATCGCGCAGCGCATCGCGCACGGCAACTGGTGAACTCGCGATCTGGAAGGTCGCATCCTGGGTCAAGTCAGCCAGCCTTTTGCATGCCGAACGCGACGCTGTCATGGATCGTGAACACAGTATCCATGCGGGTCAGTCGAAAGACCTTGGCCACTGTGGGCGTCAGTCCGGCAAGTTCAAGCCGCCGGCCCGGGCCAAGAAGTTTCATCACGGCAACGACGGCACCCAGACCGGAACTGTCAAGAAACGCCACGCGCGACAAATCCAGCATCACCCGCGGCTGCGGGTTCTGGCAAATAGTACGCATTTCCTCTTTGAACTGAATCGCGCCTGCGGCATCAATCCGGTCATCCAATGCCCGCACGATCAAAAGATCGCCCTGCACTTCTGTCTTCAGGTCCATTCGCACATTTCCTTCAGCCGATCCTCTTCGAAAGGCTAACGGCAGAAGCTTAGCAAAAGGTAACTGAAAGCCGCGCGTCGCGGAATTAGTTCAACTGGAACTGCAGGGGATAGCGGCCATTTTCAAAGTCACCGAACAGATCGCCGAGGTCCGGGTGATCGACGGGACCGCCCAGATCATCAGGCACCAGATTTTGTTCGGATACATAAGCTACGTAATAGCTTTGATCGTTTTCGGCCAGCAAATGATAGAACGGCTGGTCACGCCGCGGACGGCTGTCTTCGGGGATGGCATCATACCATTCTTCGGTATTTGAAAACATCGCGTCAACGTCAAAGACAACCCCGCGAAACGGGTGCTTCTTGTGACGCAGGATCTGGCCCAAATGATACTTGGCCGCCGTCTTGAACATAATCAAATACCCCTACAGCTTGATTAATAATCCTTGTAGGCAGCGTATGTCCATCCGGCGGGCAGCGAATTTAGGGAAACAGTCTGTGAACCTCATCACGACAGTCATGCAGATTGTAGCCCCGGTTTGCCTGCTTTCGGGCATTGGATTTGTCTGGGCAAAGCTTGGCTATGAATTCCGGACCGAATTTGTCGCCCGCCTATCGATGACACTTGGCGTGCCGTGCCTTATTTTCACAGCATTGATGAAAACCAAGATAGACCCGGCAGCCCTGACGGCGGTACTGCTTGCATCCGTGGCGGCTTACGGCGTGCTGACAGTTGTTTTTTGGGTATTTGTCGTGGCGCTGCGGCTGGATCGCCGGACATGGCTGGCCCCGTTGATCTTTGGTAACACCGGCAATCTTGGCCTGCCTTTGGCGCTGTTTGCCTTTGGCGAAGCCGGGCTTGGTTTTGCTGTGGTGATCTTTGCTGTCATGGTGGTGTGGAGCTTTACCTTCGGTATTTGGCTGGTATCGGGGGGAGGATCGCTTGTGAGAGCGGTCAAGGAACCCGCGATGGCCGCGACTTTGCTTGGGGCGCTGTTTTTGTGGCAGGGCTGGACCACGCCCTTGTGGCTGACCAATTCGCTGGATCTGATTGGTCAGATGGCGATCCCACTGATGCTGATTACACTTGGTGTGGCCATTGCCCGGCTTGGGGTCGACCAGTTCGGGCGTGCATTCTGGCTATCGTTGACCCGTGCCGCGGTCTGTCTGGGCGTGGCGCTGGGTGCAGGTCTGGCGTTTGACCTTGAGCCGGTAGCACTTGCGGTTCTAATCTTGCAGATCACAACGCCCGTCGCTGTGACATCCTATCTTCTGGCCGAAAAATACGGGGCAGATGCCGGTGCAGTGGCAGGGCTGGTTATAGTCTCAACCGTAATGTCGATCGTCACACTTCCGCTTACTCTCGGTTTTCTGATCTGAATCAGCGCGCTTGCCCATTTCCCCCGCGTTAGTTTTGCCGTAAAGTATCAGCAAAACAAAACGTACGAGGGGCAAATGAGCAGAACCTTACGTGCGGCGATCCTGTTGTCGTTCCTTGCGTCTTGTGGGGGCGGCAATTTTTCGGCGCCGCGCAATCTGGATAACGCCTGCGCTATTGTGGATGAACGCCCGCAATATTTCAGCGCGATGCAGGATACCGAACGCAAATGGGGTGTGCCGGTGCCGGTGCTGATGGCGATCATCCATCAGGAATCAAAGTTCGTCGGCAATGCCCGCACCCCGCATCGGTTTGCTTTGGGAATCATCCCGATGGGGCGGCAATCGTCGGCCTATGGGTATAGCCAGGCGTTGGATGGCACCTGGGATGAATACCGCGACGATCAGAACCGGCGCGGCGCGCGGCGCGACCAGATCGATGACGCGACCGATTTCATGGGTTGGTACATGGCACAGAGTCAGGAAAAACTGGGTCTGTCACTGGCCGATGCCGAAGGGCAGTATCTGGCCTATCATGAAGGCCGCACCGGTTATGCGCGTGGCAGTCAGAATGACAAACCCTGGCTGATCGAAGTTGCCGCCCGGGTAGAAGCGAGGGCGCAGACCTATAGTGATCAACTGGTCAGCTGCCAGTAAGCCCGGGCTTGCGGTTATTCGTCGGTCTTCGACGATCAGTTATTCGGAATAGCTTCAATCGCGTTTCTCGACTTCGGCTGCAATGTTGAACAGCGAAAACGGGAATTTGCCACCCTTCTGCATCTCACCCAGGATGACGGTGGTTTCGTTGCCGATATCGTCGGTGATCACCCACTGGCGAAGTGCGACGGGGGCTGCGCTGAAGACAAGTTCGATTGTGCCATATTCAGGGTGATCGGGGTCTTGCGCCTTGACGCGTGTTGATGCGCTGTCTTCGACGTGGCCGACCACCATCTTCGCGCGGCCAAGATCAACATCCGCTGCCAGAATCAAGTTCAGCGGTGTGCGTTTCAGCGGGTATTGTTCGGGAAGCTGGTTGGATTTGGCATCAAATATCGCGACCTGCCCGCCGCCCGCCAGCACCAGAGATTTGTCAGGCGGGGCATATTCAAAGCGGGCGCGGCCGGGGCGTTGGATGAACAGCTTTCCGGTCGCGATGGTGCCGTCGGCATTGACTTGGGTGAAGTCGACCTCGGCGGTTGAAAGGCTGTTCAGATAGGCGGACAGTTCTTTCAGCGGGATTTTATCGGCCATCGCTGGGAAAGCGAGGGCAAGGATCAAGGTCGGGGCAAGCAGGGCGGATTTGATGTTCATGGGGGGAATATAGGGGGTCCGGGGTCGGGTTGCATCCCCTTGGTGGGTCACGATGCGGAGAGTTGCCGAGGGTGTGTTACCGAGGCTGGGTAACACGCGTGTTATGGCGGTTACAGTGTTGATTAGGTTACATTTTTTATGAGGTTATAAGGATTTGTTAAGAGTTTGGAGCAAGGGGTTACACGCCTTCAATCGAAAGTTGGGCCAGGCGGAGGTTACGGCCCGAGGCGTTGACTATTCGGTATCTGATTGTGGTGGGATCGAGTTCAGGGAGCACGTTATCAGAATTTCTGCTTGCAACAGGTTAGCGGTGAAGGGGTAGAATGGTTGCAGCCCGGCTTTCTTGCCTTCGTGGGTTTCGGCCCTGTTGCGCTCGCTTTGTTTTGGATGGCATGTTAGGTTGTATCCGCGCATTCACGGGAGGCCGATTTGCCGAAAGCGCTTGTTTTGGGTGGCTACGGGCTTATCGGGCTTGCCTGTTGCCGGGCATTGCGGGCCGAAGGTTTCTCGGTGGTTGGGGTTGGCAGGTGCCGCCAAACTGCGCTGCGGGTTGCGGCGGATATCGAATGGGCAATCCACGACATTACCAAACTGAAGGCGCGTGACTGGGCATCGTTATTGACCGGTGTTGATGTGGTGATCAATGCCGCTGGTGCGCTGCAAGATGGAACGCGGGACAGGGTCTTTGACATTCATGAAACGGCGGTTGCACAGCTGACCGCTGCGATGACAGGGAAGCAAACGCGGCTTGTTCAGATTTCTGCGGCAGGGGTATCTTTGGATGCGCCGACAGATTTCTTTCGGTCAAAGGCACGCGGCGATGCTATCATCATGGCGTCGCCGCTTGACTGGGTTATCCTGCGACCAACACTTGTTATCGGCGCGCAGGCCTATGGCGGGACGGCCCTGCTGCGGGCTGCGGCGGCCGTGCCGATGGTTTTTGCCAAGGTCTATCCTGACGCAGCGATCCAAACCGTTTGGGTCGAAGATCTGGCCCAAGCCGTAGTGCAAGCAGCCAAAGGCGAAATCTCACCCAGAAGCATGGCCGACATAACCGAGCCAGGATTTAGAAGCCTTGCCGAAACAACGACAATGTTTCGGCAATGGTTGGGCTTGCCGGAATGGCGAATAGCCTTTCGGGTACCAATGCCGCTTTTGCGAGGGGTCGGTTGGGTTGCGGATTGGCTTGGCTGGCTTGGTTGGCGGTCACCCCTGCGAACGACGGCTCTGCAAACCCTTAAAGATGGCGTTCAGGGTTCTGCCGCGAGTTGGGCGGCCTTGGGAGGAACACCGTGCCGCAGTTTGGCCGAGACACTTGCACGCATTCCGGCGACCGTTCAGGAGCGATGGTTTGCCCGGCTATATCTGCTGTTGCCGCTGGCTTTGGCGACGCTTGCTGTGTTTTGGGTTGCATCTGGTACTGTCGCACTCTTTCGCTTTGACGCGGCCCGCGCTGTTTTGAATGAGCGTGCTTTTTCGCCGTGGTTTTCAATTTTTGCGGTTGCGATGGGGTCAGCTATCGACATTGCGCTTGGGTTGTTGGTTCTTTGGCGACCCATGGCACGCTTTGCTTGTTTCGCAATGGTAGCGGTGTCGCTTGGCTATATGTCGGCGAGTGCTTTGTTTGCCCCAGACCTATGGCTGGACCCTTTGGGACCGATGGTTAAGGTGTTGCCATCTGTTGCGCTTGCTTTGATGACTGCAGCCCTTCTGGATGACAGATGACCTATCAGATTTTGCTTTTTGCCCATGTGGTCGGTGCGTCAGTGTTGCTGGGCACAGGTGCAGGCATTGCGTTTTTCATGCTGGTGTCGAACCGCAGCCAAGACCCCGTGCTGATCGCCCATGTATCAGGGATTGTGGTCTTGGCGGATACGGTCTTCACCGCCTCTGCAGCACTGGTTCAGCCAATAACGGGGTATTTGCTGGCGCGAGAGGCTGGCTGGCCGGTGTCAGAAGGATGGGTTTTCTTAGCACTTTGCCTATATGTGTTCGTGGGCGTGTTCTGGCTTCCGGTGGTATGGATACAGATGCGGTTGCGGGCATTGGCAGTGGCCGCACGCGATGCTGGTACGGCCTTACCTGAGGGCTATCATCGGCTATACCGGAGATGGATTGCCTGCGGATTTCCCGCATTCATCGCGGTCCTCGCAATCTTGTGGCTGATGATCGCCAAGCCAATTTTCTAATACTGTGTCCTGATCCTTTAGTGCGAGACTAGCGGAATCTTCCGTATGGCAAGAAAGTCGGTGTGTCGTGTGCAGCCTGACGCAATAGGGCCAGCGTCAGGTGCAAGGTTACCCCACGATCCCACGCCCACTAATTTGGCAATCAATCAGCCGGGCAAATAACCGTCACCTTCAACAAAGGCAAAGGTAAACGTCGTTTGTCTGTTTTGTTTTAGTGGCGTGGTGCCGATCAGAAAATTGCCCTGCAAGCTGACTGGCACAACCATTTTGTCGGCGCTAACGAGGCCTTGATCAGAAGCAAAACTCAAGGTGGCAGTATAGCCCGTGTCGGCCAAAGGACTGGAGGCTCTGATTTCAAGATGAATCCTGTCCAGCTGATGTGCGCTAAAGGCCTGCACTCCATCGGGGATTTCATTGTTTGTACCTAGGGACACCAATGTCATTTCGTGTTTTCTATCGCTGAATGCGGCTATACACATGCCTTCCATAACGACAGGAACAAGTATGCCGATGGACTGCGAAGGCACATTGCTTAGCAGCGATCCATGCATGAAGGATGCCACTCCAGTATTGGTCAGGCCAGTAACGCGCACGTAGCAATGGCGGGCAAAGTGGTCTTCAAAGTTCGAAAAAAGCTTTTCCGCTGGAATCGGGTCGCCGATCATAGTGCACCTCTGAAAAATGAATATTCCAATGGAGGTAGTCTGCCGAGGTATTTGGCTTTGGGCAAATCTTTTTTTGGCCGCTTGCCCTTTGCCAGCAAACTGGTTTTTTTGTGAGGGGCAAAGACGAACGCGCCCTTTTCGCGCGCGCCAATCAATGTTCGGGCAGCAAAATCTCTCGCTTCCCCACATGGTTCGCCGCCGTGATGACCGAATGCTCCTCCATCTGTTCCACCAGTTTGGCGGCCTTGTTATAGCCGATGCCAAGTTTGCGCTGGATATAGCTGGTGGAGCATTTCCGGTCGCGGGCGACGATGGCGACGGCCTGATCGTAGAGGCTGTCATCAAGGCCGTCGGAACCGAGGCCAAGCAGGCTGTCGATTTCATTCGCGTCCTCATCGGCGGCGTCTACCACGCCGGACATATAGACCGGGGGCCCGTAGGATTTCAGGTGGTTGACGATTTCTTCGACTTCCTCGTCGCTGACGAACGGCCCGTGGATACGGGTGATTTTTGCGCCGCCTGCCATGTAAAGCATATCGCCCATGCCGAGCAGTTGTTCGGCGCCTTGTTCACCCAGGATGGTGCGTGAGTCGATTTTGCTGGTGACTTGGAAGCTGATCCTTGTGGGGAAGTTGGCTTTGATGGTGCCGGTGATCACGTCAACCGAGGGGCGTTGGGTGGCCATGATCAGGTGGATTCCGCTCGCGCGGGCCATTTGGGCAAGGCGCTGGATGCAGGCCTCGATTTCCTTGCCCGCGACCATCATCAGATCGGCCATCTCATCGACCACCACCACGATATAGGGGATGGTGACGGGCTGGTATTCATCGGTTTCAAAGACGGGCTCGCCGGTGTCTTCATCAAAGCCGGTTTGGATGGTGCGTTTGAACATCTCATCCTTAGCCAGCGCTTCGCGCACCCGGCCATTGTAGCCTTCGATGTTGCGGACGCCGAGTTTCGACATGCGGCGGTAGCGGTCTTCCATTTCGCCCACCACCCATTTCAGGGCGACGACGGCTTTTTTGGGGTCTGTCACAACGGGCGACAGCAGGTGCGGGATGCCGTCGTAGACGGAGAGTTCCAGCATCTTCGGGTCGATCATGATCAGGCGGCATTCTTCTGGTGTCAGTTTGTACAGAAGCGACAGGATCATGGTGTTGATGGCAACGGATTTACCGGAACCAGTGGTGCCCGCAATCAGCAGGTGGGGCATTTTGGCAAGGTTGGCGACGATGGGTTCACCGCCGATGTCTTTACCCAATGCCAACGGCAGGCGCATGGTGCTATCGCCAAAGTCGCGGGCGGAGATGATCTCGCGTAGGACCACCTTTTCACGGGTGGCGTTGGGCAGTTCGATGCCGATCACGGTGCGACCGGGGACGGTTGAGACCCGGGCGCTGAGGGCGGACATCGAGCGCGCGATATCGTCGGCCAAGCCGATCACGCGGGAGGCTTTGAGGCCGGGTGCGGGTTCGAGCTCGTACATGGTGACGACGGGGCCGGGGCGGACCGAGGTGATTTCGCCCTTCACGCCGTAATCATCCAGCACCGATTCCAGCATGCGGGCGTTTTCGGCCAGCGCGTCATCCGACAAGGTATGGCGTTGCACGGTTGACGGGGCCGACAGCAGGCCCAAGGGGGGCAGGTCATAGGAAGCTGCCGTATCATCAAAGCGCAGGCTGGGCTGGGCTTCGGACTGCGCCTTGCGCGACGGCAGGGTCTTTCTGGCCCCATGTTGCACCATGGCGCGGCGCGACTCTGGCCCGGCGGTGCCGACATCCTGATAGCGCGAAAGCTGGTCATCAACGGCGGCATCATCGCCCCATTGATCATCATCGGCATCATCTTCCCAGACTTGAGGTGTGGCCAGATGCCCGGCGACAGACGTGACCTGAGGCAGCGACGCCGCGCGCATCACTGGCGGTTCGCGGCGCGGCAGGGCGGGCGTTTCAGTCTGGCCACGGGCGCGGATCACGTCGGATATGCGGGCGCGGATGCTGTCATCGGATGGCTGACCCGTGCGAAGGGCCTGGGCAGACAGCGCCGGTTCCAGCAGCTCTGGCTCGGGGTCGGCTACGGCCCGGCGAATGCGGGACAAAAGCCCCGGTTTGCTGCGCGCGGTGTCAGAGGCGTGCGGCGCTGCGCGCAGGGCTGCGGGTTTTCCCCAATCAGCGGACCTGGTGCTGGCAGGGGCAGCGGGGGCGGCCATTGCCCGGCGGTTGGCCAATGCCTGCGCGGTGCGGGCGGCACCCATGCCCAGCAGATCCATGGTTCTGGAATAAGTGACGATCAGGCCAACCAGCGAAAAGCGCCAGATAGAGCGCAGTTCGGGCAGGCTGAAGCCGGTGACGAACAGGGTCATGCCAACCACGGCCATGCCAAAAATCAACGTCATCAGTTTGATGCCGATGCCAGCCTGAACCGGTGCCAGACCCAGCAAGGCACCCAGAATGGTATCGCCGAACAGCCCGCCCAAGCCAAAGGAATGCCCCCAATCGGCACCGGGAACCAGAGTGGCCGCATAAACTGATGCTAGCGCCACCGCGATGACCGCGAAGACGACACGGCCAAGTGCGCGGTCGGACCCGCGGTGCAGCACAAAGCGCGCGCCCCAGGAGATCAAGATCAACGGGATCAGCCATGCGCCTTTGCCGCCGATGATGATCAGGGTAGACGACACGGCGGCACCAAAGCGGCCCATCATGTTGCGCGCGGCTTCATCCGTGGCGACCATCCAGCCCGGATCTTCGGGGGAATAGCTGCCAAGCATCATCCAGAAGATCACCCCGGCAATGACCAGACCGACGCCCAGCAATTCACGGCCCCGCCGCTCGAGCATTGCCGATACATTCTGATCCAGAAGCGGTTCGCGCTGGCGCGTGTTATAAGAAGCCATTCAACCCTGTCCCTAACCGTAAAGGCAGTCGCGCAGCCTGAGAAGCCCGCGCTGCATTTCTTCTTTTGGGGCCACAAGAGCGACCCTAATGTAGCCTTTGCCGGGATTGCCTGTGGCGGTATCCCGCGACAGATACCCACCCGGCAGAACCTTGACGCCGGTCTCAGTCCATACCTTCATGGTTGCAGCTTCGCCGTCATCGACGGGCAGCCAAAGGAAAAAGCCACCCTCCGGAGGCACGTAGCCTTGCATAGAGCCAAAAATTTCGTCCGCGATGCGGAATTTTTCCTGGTAGAGGGCCTGGTTTTCTATGACATGGCGTTCGTCGCCCCATGCGGCGGCGGCGACCTTTTGCAGGGGCATCGGCAGCGGCGCGCCGGCAAAGGTGCGCAGTTTGCGCATGGCGGCGATGCTCTGCGGGCCGCCTGCCACGAAACCGGAGCGGAGACCGGGCAGGTTCGATCGTTTCGACAGCGAATGAAAGGCCAACACGCGCTCAACGTCTGCGCCCATTTCGGCGGCGACTTGTAGCACGCCCACGGGAGGGGCTGTGCGCCAGATCTCGGAATAGCATTCATCGGCGAAGATGCGGAAATCGTGTTTTTCGGCCAAGGCCAGCAATGTGCGCCAGTAGTCGCGACTGGCAATCGCACCCTGCGGGTTGGCGGGAGAGCAGAGATAGACGACCGCCGTGCGATCCAGCAAGGCGGGATCCAAGGCGGTGAAATCCGGCAGGTGCCCGGTGGCGGCGGTGGCGTTGATGTAGACGGGTTCGGCCCCCACGGTCAGGGCGGCGACGGCATAGACCTGATAGAACGGGTTCGGCATCAGAACGGCGGGTTGCTGGCCGTTTTTCTTTTCCGGGCAAAGGGCGATGCAGGCGTTGAACAACCCTTCGCGGGTGCCGTTCAGGGCCATGATACGGTCATCAGCCAGCGTGACGCCGTAGCGACGTTTGATCCATGCGGCGATAGCGGCGAGAAGATCAGGCGTGCCTTCGTTGATCGGGTAGCTGGCGAAACCAGCAAGATTTTCCTGAATGATCGGGCCTACGAAATCGGGCATGGCATGACGCGGTTCGCCAATCGTCATCTGGATGACTTCGCCGCCCGGCGCATGCGCATCCAGCAGCGTCCGCAAGCGCGGAAACGCATAGTCGGGCAGGTTCGAAAACCGCTCTGGGAACGCCATTCATGCCTCATGTTCCAGGGTCATATCGCCCCGTTTGGAATGACGATACCGTCAGAATGGCGGCTGGTCCAGAAAAAGCCATAGGGGCCGGGCGTTTGGCAGACGGACCTGTGGCTTTTTAACCCAGTGCCCGCTCTGCCGCCGCCCCCAGCCGCAACAGGCGTTCTTCCTGCCCCGGTGCTGCCATGAAGCTAATGCCGCAGGAGGGCTGTCCTGTAGGCAGGGTCAGCGCACATAGCCCCAGCAGATTGGCCAGCCGCGTGTTTCGCAAAGCGAGCAGGTTTTCAGTGACGAAATAGGCGTCGTC
The DNA here is from genome assembly GCA_031402355.1 of Pseudorhodobacter sp. Classification (GTDB taxonomy): domain Bacteria; phylum Pseudomonadota; class Alphaproteobacteria; order Rhodobacterales; family Rhodobacteraceae; genus JACMNW01. The sequence continues at coordinate 34,568 of JANNSG010000076.1, forward strand.
GGTCATCAGGCGTTTGGCATCAGGCGGCAGAATGGGGGCGGTGGGCAAGATCACCGCATCGAAAGCTGCGGTCCGCTTTAACCAACTGGCGCGAATTTCCTCCAGCCTGCGCCATGCTGCGACATAGGCGACAGCGGTGACGGTGCTACCGCTGCGAAACCGTTCCAGAATGCGGGGATACATTTTTTCCGGGGCTGCTTCGATGGTTTTGGACCAGATACCGTAAGCCTCGGCGGTGAACAGGGGACCTGCGAGCGCTAGCGCCTCGGCCACTTCGGGGACACGCAGGCGTTCGACCTTTGCGCCTTTCAGGACCAGCCTTTGAACGGCTTGATCAAAGCCTTTTGCTGGGGCATCGCGAATATCATCCAGCGCCACGGTTTCCAACAGCAGCAGACGGCTGCCGGCAAGGCTGGCACCGGCCAGATCGGCGGCTTTGCCGCCCTCAAGTGCCGCCAGCAACAATGCGCAGTCTTCGACTGACCGGGCGATGGGGCCGACGGTATCAAACCGTTCGCACAGCGGCACCACGCCGCGCAGGGAAATGCGGCCATGGGTGGTCTTGAGCCCGACCAGATCGTTCCACGCCGCAGGAATGCGGACCGAGCCGCCGGTATCAGACCCGATGGCGGCAGGGGCAAGACCGAAGGCCACCGAAGTGGCCGCGCCCGAGGACGAGCCACCGGGCACCAGGGCCGGATCATTGATATTCGGCGGGGTGGCGGTGACCGGGTTGATGCCGAGGCCCGAAAAGGCCAGTTCCGTCATGTGGGTTTTGCCGATACAGACAAGGCCCTGCGCGGTTGCGGTGGTCAACACTTCGGCATCGCGCGCCGGTGTGCGGCCTTTCAGCAGGGCGGAACCTGCCTCGGTCGGTGCGCCAGAGGTATCGTAGAGGTCTTTCCACGACAGCGGCACACCATCCAACAGGCCGATGCGGGTGCCAAGTTTGGCCCGATCTGCCGAGGCCATTGCCATCGACCGCGCCCGGCGCGGCGTGGTGCGGGTATAGATGAGATCAGCATGGACATGGGCCGAAATGGCATCAAGAAAACACTCGGTCAGTTCCATCGCATTGATCTTGCCAGCGCCAATCGCCCGCCCAAGATCGCCCGCCGTCATCCAGAGCCAATTGTCTGCCATCAACGCCCCCAAGGTTTCGAAGCAAGGGTAGCGGCAAGGCGGCGCATGGACAATCCCGCCTGAGGCGCGATAGTTGCCCAATGGACCAAAAGACGGACATCGTGATTGCGGGCGGCGGGCTGAACGGGCCTGCACTGGCGCTGGCGCTGGCGCAGGGCGGGCTTCGCGTGACGGTGGTGGATGCGCGGCCAGCGCAGGCGCGGGCAGACCATGGCTTTGACGGGCGCAGCTATTCGCTGGCGATTGCGTCCAAGCGGTTGCTATCGGTCCTTGGGCTCTGGCAAGAGGTTTCAGATCAGACCCAGCCGATTTTGCAAATCAAGGCAAGTGACGGGCGCGCGGGGCATGGGCCTTCGCCGTTTTTCCTGACCTTCGATCATGCAGAGATAGAAGAAGGCCCGATGGGCTTTATGCTGGAAGATCGGCGTCTTTATGCGGCGTTTCTGGCGGCGATGCGGGCCGAACCGGGGATTACGCTGCTGTCGGGCGATAGCGTTGTCGCACAACAGGTTTTGACTGGCGGGATATCTGTGAAACTGGCATCGGGCGCTGAAATCGCAGGGCTGGTGCTGGTTGGCTGTGATGGGCGCGGGTCTGGTACGGCGGCGCGGGCCGGGATCAGCCGGGTGGGTTGGGGGTATGGGCAAACGGCACTGGTGACGGCCGTGGCGCATACCCTGCCCCACAATGGAATTGCACATCAGTTCTTCATGCCCGCCGGGCCACTGGCGATTTTGCCCCTGCATGGCGGGCATCATTCATCCATTGTCTGGAGCGAAACCGAAGCCACCGCTGCCGCCATTCAGGCGCTTCCGGATGCAGACTATCTGGATGCGCTGCGCCCCCGGTTTGGCGATTTTCTGGGCGAGATTTCACTGGCAGGGGATCGGTTTACCTATCCGCTGTCGCTTAGTCTGGCACAAAGCTTTGTAGCGTCCCGGTTGGCCCTGGTGGGCGATGCGGCGCATGGCGTGCACCCGATTGCGGGGCAGGGTTTGAACCTTGGTTTGCGCGATGTGGCGGCCTTGGCGCAGGTGCTGATTGAAGCCAAGCGGCGCGGCGAAGATATCGGGGCGGCAGATGTGCTGGAGCGGTATGAACGCTGGCGCAGGTTTGATGCGACCGTGCTGGCGCTGGGCATGGACAGCGTGAACAGGCTGTTTTCCAACGATAATCCGATTCTGCGGGCGGGGCGGGATTTGGGGCTGGGGCTGGTCAATGCCCTTCCCGGACTGCGCCGCACTTTCATCCGGCAGGCGGCTGGGCTGACCGGGGATTTGCCGAAATTGCTGGCAGGGCAAAAGATTTAGCGGTCAGTCAACCTGACGCGCTTCTGAGACCAGCATGATCGGGATGCCGTCCCGAATGGGAAAAGCAAGGCCAGCGGCACGCGAGACCAGTTCCTGACGGTCGGCATCGTAGGCAAGCAGGCTTTGGGTCAGCGGGCAAACCAGCGCCTCAAGCATGCGCCGGTCGGCGGCGGCAGATTGACCTGCGGATTGTGCGTCGGTCATTGCATGACCTCATCGCCTTTACCGCCGCGCAAGGAAAATTCGAACAGCGTCACCAGCGTTTCGCGGCGGGTTTCCAGCGAGGGCGCTTCGAGCAGGGCCTGCTTGTCTTCGGGGGCAAACGGGCAGAGCATCGATAGCGAATTGATCAGCAATTCCGCATCCGCCTCTTTCAGGCTGCCCCAGTCGGTGGACAGATCCATCGCCTGAAAATAGCGCCCCAGCGTCGCCAGAAACGGCGCGCGGTCAAACCCCTTGTCGTCCTCACAAGCCCCCATGTCGCGGCTGAAAGGGCCCCAGTCCACGCTGCAGCGGCGGTAAGGGGCAAAACCGGCAATCTCTTGCAGGACCCGAAACCGTGAAATGCCGGTCAGGGTAACCATGTAGCGGCCATCTTCGGTTTCTGAAAACCCCGTCAGGCGGCCCGCACATCCGATGGAGTGCAGCCGCTTTTCATCCGACCCCGGCACATCGCGCGGCTGCACCATGCCGATCAGCCGATGCCGGGTTTTCATGGCGTCTTCCAGCATCTGCAGATAGCGCGGCTCAAAGATATGCAGTGGCAATTTGGCGCGCGGCAGCAACAGCGCCCCTGACAACGGAAAGACGGCGAGTGTCTCAGGAAGGTCAAATTTCATCATGATTGGATAGCTAGACTGATTTCCACCTTAGGCAAATATCATTGAGGAAAGCCTGCGCCGGCCCTTCAGAACAATCGGGTCCTGTGGTTTCAGCGCTTCGAATATGGTGAAAAGCTGGGTTTTGGCAGCACCATCATTCCAGTCCCGATCCCGGCGGAACAGATCAAGCAAAGCATCGACGGCCTCATCCACGCGGCCTTCGGCGTGTAGGGCAAGGGCCAGATCAAAGCGCGCCTGCAAATTGTCCGGGTCGGCTTCGACAGCGCCGCGCAGTTCATCTTCGGGACCTGCACTGGCGGCCTGACGGGCCAGTTCGATCTGGGCCCGGACCGCGTCGATCTCTTTGGCCTTGGCCATTTCAGCGGGGGCTGCATCCAGCAGGGCCTGAGCCTGATCCACTTCGCCAAGTGCCAGATGCGCGCGCGCCAGCCCGCCATATGCGGCGGCATTGCCGGGATCTTCGCCCAGGATCGCGGCAAAGGTTTCAGCGGCGTCCACGGCGGCGCCTTCGTCTAGCATGGTCTCGGCAGCCGTCAGCGCGTCGGCCAGCCCGCCGTCACCGGCCAGAGCAGCCACACGGTCGATGAAGGCCTTGATTTCGGATCCAGGCACAGCGCCCTGAAAGCCGTCAACGGGCTGACCTTTCCAGAAGGCATAGACCGTGGGAATCGACTGAATACGCAACTGGGCGGCGACCCGCTGGTTTTGATCAATGTCGATCTTGACCATCCGGACCTTGCCGCCTGCGGCCTTTACACCTGCTTCAAGTGCTGGGCCAAGGGTCTTGCACGGGCCGCACCAAGGTGCCCAGAAATCGACGATCACCGGCACGGTCTGGCTTAGCTCGACCACATCGGCCATGAAACCTGCTTCGGTTCCGTCCTTGATCAAATCGCCCGCCAAGGCGGGTGTAACAGCGGCTGTCTTGTCACCAAAACCGATCATCATCGTCCTCATCTGGCAATCTTCGCGCTATATATGAGGGTGCAGCACAAAAAGGCCAAGGGGCTTGCTGCACGGTGGGTGATTTCATTTTGGCCTAAATATCCCCGCGCGGAGCGCATCCTACCTTTGCAACCACCCTATGCGGATCAACTCAAAGCGCTGTTTGCGGCAAACAGCCTTGCAGCCCGGCAGGAAAAACTAGGCCTGCGCCGGATGCGTAAAGCCATGCAACCAGACCCGGCCCGCCGCGGAACGTGACGCTGTAGGGCCCGACAGAGGTGATTGAAACATCGGCAGGCAAATGCGCCATCAGCGCCTTTGGTGGCCAAAGCACAAGCGCATCCGGCGCGTCGCCGGAAAGCCGCATGACGCCTGTCAGAATGGCAATCCACGCCATGGCGACGATGGGCAGGGCCAACAGAATACGGGATGCGTCAGTAGTCATGGATATGCTCTAGCTGCGCCTTTGCGCCGTCCAGTCGCAGCACATCCGCCAAGTCGGCCACTTTGATCAGCATCAGATGACGGTAGCCCGCATTGCCTTGGCGGGCAAAGCGGTGCAGTGCGCCCAGATCATCGGCCCCGTCGGTGATGGCGGTGTAAAGAATGTCGTCATTGCCCGCGATTTCGACAAAATTAGCCCCCTGCCCTGCAAGTTGCCGGGCCAGATCGGTAAAGGCGCGGTAACGCGGGGTTTCTATTTCGGTCCCCACTGGGCGTACGGTGATAACCTGAATCCCCGCGATTTGCGCAAGTGCATCTGGTTCGATGTCTGACACGATCACCCGCATGGTCAGTTGGTCCGCGCCAACACCAGCAACGGCCACCTCGATAAGCTTGGCATAGGCGGCTTTGGCGCGGAATTCCAATCCAAGCGCTAGGCGGCGTTCGATATCGCGGGGGGCAGTGGTGGCGCCTTGGTCAAGTGCAGCCGCGTCTGCCGTGAAATCCCATTTGTACCACGGAACTTGTTGCAAGAAGGTGGCGTAGTCGCCCGCCTGTTTGGCCGACAGATCATCCAGCGGTGCGCGGGTTCCGCCTCGGATCAAGGTCGCCACACGCCCGAAGGTTTCCTCATAAGCGGCTTTCAGCAGCAGTTCGGCTGAGAAGCTGACACCGATGGTGTAGACCAATTGCTTGGTTTCCCATGCAAAGCCACCGTGGGAGGCGGCGGTTTGCGACAGCGCACAAAGCGACGTCCAAAAGCCGGTGATGGACGACAGAAAGTTGAAATCATGTGGGTCGCCAGCAGCGATAACAGCGGCATAATCATCATAGGCATGCACGATGTGCCATTCGGGGTAGGTCAGCAGGGTGCGGGATTCGGGGCGCTGGTCAGCCTCAGCCACAATCGGGGTGTAGGTGTTGGTGATGGGCGTGCCGCGGCAGGAGGTTTCGACATAGATGATCGGAGTCATCAGGCCGATGATGGCGATCAGGGCCAGCAGGATCAGCCGTTTGAACCAGCGGAAAAGAAAGCTCATAGCTTGGTTCCGGCGATCAGGGCAAAGCCGCCAAGGGCGATATGGGGCGTATTGGCCATAATTTTGAAGCTGAACGGCAGATCAAGGATGCCATTGGTCAGGATGCCCAGATCAAGATAGCCAGACCCAAGTGCCAGCCCCATCACCCCATCGGCCAGATACAGCGCACCGAACAAGATCAGGAAAGTTGTGGCCGCCCGGCGCGAGATAAAAGCTGCCGCCAACGCCCACAGGGCGGATCCCAGATGCAGCGCGTCATCAAAGATATCCAGCGCGAATATGCCAAAAGCGCGGCCCTGATCATCGGTCAGGCCGGGGATGTAATTCAGCGCCGCCACGAAGGTGAGGGCTGCGAAATAGAAGAGGCAAATTTTTTGGCGTCTGCTCATCGTGTCCCTCATACTGTGGCCAGATACCGATCCCAAAGCGCGTTTCTGAACCGCAGATCGGGGTCAATCTGGCGTTTCAGTGCCGTCAGTTCGGCAGCCTTTGGATAGCAGCGCTGAAACTGCGCCGTTGTGGCGTGGAGGCGGTAGGGCAGGTAATAACTGCCGCCAATGTTCAGCACCGCCTCGATCAGGTTTTGCGTCATCCAGGCCATGTCCGCCTCGGCCCGCGCGGTCATTTCCTGGCTGAACAGCAGGACCGATGCGATGCGCGGGCCATCCGGCGCATAGGACAGCAGGCTTGTGCTGTCTTGTTCGACCCAGCGCAGGGTGATGTTGAGAAGGTCTTGGTATGAGTTCGGAATGATATCGCGGCAGGTGGCCAGAAAATCGTTAAAGCGATCGGGGGCTACGAAATATTCGTGCAGAATGTCAGTTCGATTGGTGTCGCGGTCATCCAGCGTGATGACCGGTTCATTGAACAGGCTGTTGCGCGTGGTGGGGCCAGACATCGCGGCATAAACCCCCGTCTCGATGCCCCAGCGGCGGCGTTTGACCCAATCATTGCCAAGCTGCGCGCGGAAGACGGGACGCGACAGTTTGGACAGGAAGCCTGATCCGGCGGCGGGGGGAACATCACCGTCCACTGGGCGGTAGCTGATCATCATGGCGTCTTCGAAAAAACCTTCGCGGTCTACGTTCAGGCGACCGTAGGCCATCGGCACTTCTTTCACGACGGGGGCAAAGGCAGCGGCAAAATCTGTGGCGGGCATGGTTTGAAAGGTCGGTTCCAGCAGTTGGTTGGGGGCGTGTTCCACCTCCAGTTCCGTGATCATCCCGATCAGGCCGTAGCCGCCCTGCGCTGCTGCGAACAGATTGGCGTTTTCCGTGCGCGATGCGGTGATCAGACTGCCATCGGCCAGCATCATCTGCAGAGATCGCACCGTGGCCCCCATCGGGCCGTGTGCCGTGGCCCAGCCATGTGCGTTAACGCTGAAGGTGGAGGCGACGGCAAAATCATTGTTGGATTGCATGACCTTGGGCGCAAGCTTCATGGGGTCAAGGGCAGCTATAACCTGGCTCCAGCGCGTGCCTGCCTGCACTTTGTAAGTCTCCGCCCCGGTTTCAACCGATACGAAAGGGCTGTCAAAGGTGATGGCATGACCATCCTTTGGAATGGCTTGGCCGCCCATGGAATGACGTGCGGCCCCGATGTTGACAGCGCGGCCTTCGGATTTTGCCGCGGTCAGTTCGGCACGCAAGGCGGCAATAAAGCCATCACCCAGTGGCTCCCTGATGACGGTGTGTTTGAAAATCGGCGTTTCGCTTAGAAGGCTAGCATCGTTGAGAAGGGTATCGCCCACCTGCGGCACAATCACGGCAGCGCCAGTCAGGGATGGATTCTGTGGCCCCAAGGCTCGCGCGCCATAGGCCCCGATAACCGCACCCGCACCCAAAAGTACTGCCCGCCGGGTAAATGCCATACACAGCTCTCCAATCGTTGTCTGATTGCCACCAAGGTGAGCCGTTTCGTCAGCTTGGGGCAGTCAGGAATACCTTATCCGCCAACATACTGACGCTGCGTCATAAATCAAACGTTGCGAAGACTGGCACGTGGTCGGACGGTTGTTCCCAGCCGCGCGTGGCGCGCAAGATGCGGCTGCTATGGGCAGCGGACGCGATGTCGGGTGTTGCCCAGATGTGGTCAAGCCTGCGGCCCTTGTCGGCGGTATCCCAATCGGCGGAACGATAGGACCACCAGCTGTATAGCAACCCTGTTGGGATATCCTGGCGGGTGATATCAACCCATGCGCCAGCCTCCATCACTGTGTTGAAATGATCCACCTCGATGGGGGTATGGCTGACGATTTTCAGCAGTTGTTTGTGACTCCAGACGTCATCTTCGCGGGGCGCGATGTTCAAGTCCCCCACCAGAATGGACCGATCCGGTTTTTCCCAACGGAACCAGTCGCGCATGTCGGTCAGAAAATCGAGCTTCTGGCCGAACTTTTCATTCTGATCGCGGTCTGGGATATCGCCGCCTGCAGGGACATAGCAATTGTGGATGGTTACGCCATTTTCCAGCCGCGCCGCGACATGCCGCGCATGGCCCATCTGGGCAAAATCCCGATCGCCTGCATCCATCAATGGCAGTTTTGAGATGATGGCGACGCCGTTATAGCCCTTTTGTCCACGCGCAACCATGAAGCGGTAACCAAGTGCTTGAAACTGCCCAAGGGGAATGTTTTCGACCGGACTTTTGCATTCCTGCAGGCACAGGATATCGGGTTGCTCTTCTGCCATAAGTCGCGCGACCAGACCCTCTCGCAGCCGAACCGAATTGATGTTCCAGGTGGCAAGGGTGAAGGGCATGGCGGATTTCCTGCTGCTGTCTATCGGCTGAACCAGACTATGGCGCAGATGATCTGAAACTGAAAGCAGCTGATGGGATTTGAAAGTGGTCCTGTTTGGACTTCGGCTAAGCGGACGAAGAAGACGCTTGCAACAATGGGTCGCGCCCGACCTCGGGATGGCGCGCTGACGCTGGTTCTGGGCGCTTTATGGTTCAACTCCTCCCGCTGAAATTCTGCTGGCGATTGTGGCAAAAGCGCCCTCCCGTGGGGGCGGTCAGGCCATGCAATTGGTCGCATGAACCAATGGCGCAACGAATGGCAAACCCGGCGGCGCGTTGCGCCTTGATTCCGGGCAAGAGAAGAGGCAGCCCGCAACCGCAAGGGGCTCGAAGCGGTCATAGAGTAATCCGAAACACAAGGGCCGGGTCTGACCGCCGGGTGGGCGCTGCAACGCTTGTTCTAGGCACTTTATGGCGCAACAACTCCCGCCGAAGTTCTAGGCATCACCGTTGCAAAAGCGCCTGCCCGAGGGGGCGGTCAGACGCTGCCCGGCGGGCTTTGCCGTGATTCCGGGCAAAAGCACTCGGCCTGAAAGGATGTTCTGGGCTCAAAGTTAACATTTAATACATCCTGCCACTCAGAACTTCTGACCATTTCGCCAAAAAAAGACCCGGCAAAGCGCCGGGCCAAGTCCAACAGGGAGGTCTCTTTCGTATAGCACAACCTGCAGATGTCGGGTCGGGAAACTGCGTTTGCGCAAACATTGGGCGGAATCGTTGCGTTGACACCACAGTTTGCCCGCGTACAGAATGGCAGGATGACGGATAATTCCCTTTGGTCGAACAGCAATTTCAAGCGGCTGTTTGCATCGGCCGCCGCGACAAACCTTGGCGACGGGCTGAATGCGGTTGCCGTCCCTTGGCTTGCGACCTTGCTGACGCAAGACCCCTTTCTGATCGGGCTGGTTGCGGGCGCCCGCCAACTGCCCTGGTTCTTGTTCGCGTTGCCTGCAGGGGTGTTGACCGACCGGCTGGATCACCGCCGTATTTTGATCTTTGCCGATTGTCTGCGGCTTTTGCTGTCGATCGGGCTTTTCGGGCAAGCGATCACGGCCAACCCTGGGACCGCCCCGGTTTTGCTGATGGCGGGTCTGTCTTTTGTGCTTGGCAGTGCCGAAGTGCTACGCGACAACACCGCCCAGACGTTTTTGCCTTCGGTGGTCGAAAAACCGCAGTTGGAACAGGCGAATGGCGCCTTGTGGAGCACCGAGCAACTGGCGGGTCAATTCATCGGCCCGCCTTTGGCCGGGTTCTTGATCGGCCTGTCGGTGGCATTGCCCTTCGGCATTCAGGCAGCACTGTTGGCGGGGGCGATTGCGATGATCGCCAGCATGTCTTTGCCGCGCCCCGATGAAGCCCCGCAGCACCTGCCAATGCGGGCCGCATTGAAGGAGGGCATCGCATGGCTTTGGCGCAATATCATGTTGCGCCGGCTTGCAATTATTCTGGGTGGCTTCAATTTCATCGGTTATGGCTATGCTGCGGTCTTGGTGCTTTACGGTCAACGGGTTCTGAACCTTGACGCGCTTGGCTACGGACTGTTCCTGACTCTTGCGGCCTTCGGCGGGTTGACAGCAACCCTGATTGGCCCGGCCTTGCTGAAGGTCATCAGCCCGACGATGGCGATCATCACTGGTATGGCAGTTTTTTCCGGGACTACCGCGGTCCTGGCCCTGCAGCCGCCGCTTTGGGTGGCCGGGATGGTGATGGTGGTCGATGGTTTTTCCGGGATGTTGTGGAACATCGCGCAAGTCAGCTACCGCCAGCGGCATATTCCACCGCCTTTGCTGGGCCGGGTGAACAGCGCGTTTCGGTTTATCGGCACCGGACCCGCCGCGTTCGGTGCCTTGGCCTTCGGAGCGATAGTTGCCCTTGCAGAACCGTTGGGAACGGTAACGGCGGTGTTGCTGCCCTTTGCCGTCTCTGCGGCGATCGGAGCGTGCCTGACACTTTACGCAATCTTCCGGCTGCGGCTTGAATAAAAAAAGGCCGGGCACGCGGCCCGGCCAGGTCCAACAGGGAGGGTGCCGTGCCATAACCCCGACACGGACAAGGGGAACTTGAACCACTGCGACTGCGGGCTTGCGACCTTGTTGCCTTGGCATTTCGGCAAGACTAAGACGCGAATATGCTTTTTTCGGACTTTCTGTCCGAAACCCGTGCCAAATCTATCAAAACGTGCTTATGCGGCCAATCTGTAGCCGCCACTTTCAGTGACCAGCAAACGTGCATTCGACGGGTCAAGCTCGATCTTCTGGCGCAAGCGGTAAATGTGGGTTTCCAGCGTGTGTGTGGTGACACCAGCGTTATAGCCCCACACCTCATGCAGTAGCACATCGCGGGCAACGACGCCTTGGGTGGCGCGGTAGAGGTACTTGAGAATATTGGTTTCTTTTTCGGTCAGGCGGATCTTCTTGTCCTTCTCATCAACCAGCATCTTCTGGGCGGGTTTGAAAGTGTAGGGGCCAAGCTGGAAGATCGCATCTTCGGATTGTTCGTGCTGGCGCAGTTGCGCGCGGATGCGGGCCAGCAGGACCGGGAATTTGAACGGCTTGGTCACGTAATCATTGGCACCGGCATCCAGGCCCAGAATGGTATCCGAATCCGTATCATGCCCTGTCAGCATCAGGATGGGTGATTTGACGCCCTGTTTGCGCATCCGGCGGCACAATTCGCGCCCGTCGGTATCTGGCAAGCCCACATCAAGGATGATCAGATCGAAATGACCGGCCTTGCATTTTTCCATGCCCTCGGCGCCATTGCTGCCTTCAAAGACGTCGAAATCTTCTGTCATCACCAGTTGTTCACTGAGCGCTTCGCGCAGGTCGTCATCATCATCGACGAGAAGAATTTTTTTCAGACTGGCCATGTTAGCCTCCGGTTACAATTGCAACAGAGATGCGCCCGGTGCGCGGTCTGGGCAAGCTGTGTGACCAAAGGCTCACGCGGACGTGTCGCTGGGCGGTGATATGTTTCAATTTTGCACAACTCCGCCTATGCAGGATTTCAGGAGATCCCGACGATGACACTTGCGCCGACCATAGTTGAACAGCTTACCCGCGCGCGTGCCGATTTGCGCATGGGGGTTCCGGTGATTCTGGCCGATGGCGGGCAAGCTGCGATGATGGTGGCGATCGAGGCGCTGGATGGCGCAAGGCTGGCGGATTTGCGGCAGTTGGGGGCGGCGGAACTGGTGATTACGGCACGGCGTGCGCAAACGCTGAAGGCGCGTGCCTATGATGGCGATCTGGCGCGCATTCTGGTGCCAGGCAGTGCGGATGTCAGTTGGCTGCGGGCGATGGCGGACCCGGCGGATGATCTGAGAAGCCCGATGAAGGGGCCGTTCCAGGCCCTGCGGGACGGGCCTGCCGATCTGCACCGGGCGGCGATTGCGCTTGTGAAATCGGCCCATCTGCTGCCGGCGGTTCTGCTGTTGCGGGTTGCGAACGGGCTTGCGCTGGCGGCTGAGAATGGCTTGACCATGATCCCGCTGGCACAGGCGAGGCCAGAGCTGTTGGCCCTGTCGCCATTGCATTCTGTGGCCTCGGCGCTGCTGCCGATGGCGGCATCCGATGCGGGCCGGGTACATGTCTTTCGCCCCGAAGATGGGGCCGAGGATCACTATGCCATCGAAATCGGGCGACCTGATCGCAGCGAACCTGTCTTGGCACGGCTGCATTCGGCCTGTTTTACCGGCGACGTGCTGGGCAGTTTGAAATGTGACTGCGGGCCGCAGTTGCGCGGTGCCCTGGCGCAGATGGGCGCCGAGGGTGCGGGGGTGCTTTTGTACCTGAACCAGGAAGGACGCGGGATCGGGCTTGCCAATAAATTGCGCGCCTATTCCTTGCAAGATCAGGGGTTTGATACGGTCGAGGCGAACCACAGGCTTGGGTTTGAAGATGATGAGCGGGATTTTCGTATCGGTGCGGACATTTTGCGAAAAATGGGTTTCTCGTCGGTCCGGCTGATGACAAACAATCCCAAAAAACTGGCGATGATGGAAAGCTGCGGGTTGGCGGTGGTGGAACGGGTGCCGCTGCAGGTTGGCCAAACCGCGCAAAATGCGAGCTATCTGGCGACCAAGGCCGCGAAATCGGGGCATCTTCTGTGAAGCCATGGGATATTGTCGTGGGGCGCTGGGGTGCGCGGTTCATGGGGCGGCGATTTGCCTGTTCGGTCGGGCGTGGCGGCATCTTGCCTGCATCTGAAAAGCGCGAAGGGGATGGCGCCACTCCCGCAGGCCGCCATAAGATTGTCGGCCTTTTGTACCGCCCGGACCGGATCGCCAAATCGGCACTGCCGGATTGGGCGGTGCCGATCGGACTGGGCGATTTCTGGTCGGAAGATCCGGCAGACCCCGACTACAACCATATGGTGCCCACCCCGCACCGGTTTGGCCATGAATGCCTGCGCCGCGCCGACCCGCTTTATGATCTGGTCCTGATCACCGATTGGAACTGGCCCTACGCGGTGCCGCACAAGGGATCAGCGATATTTATTCACCGTTGGCGCAAGCCGCGCCATCCAACGGCGGGTTGTGTCGGGTTAGCTTCGGATGATCTGTTGTGGATCGCAAACCGCATCCGGCATTCGACACGGTTGATTGTTCGGGCGTGAAGCCTCTTTCCAAACCGCTTTGGACGCCGTAACCTTCGCCGCAACCGGAGGATTCCATGGCGAAAACCCCGCCCCGCGCGGATGATCAGATTTTCGAGCTGAGGCTGGCCCGGTCTGCGCCTGATCTTTGGCCGATGCTGGAGGCGCTTTATGGCGCACAGCCCGGCTATGCCGCCCTGAAGGCCGATCTGACCGGGATCTTGCAAAGTGCCTGGGCTGCACGCCCGGCCGATCTGAAGCTGCTCGATCTGAAACGCGATCTGGAACCCGATTGGTTTTTACGGTCTGACATGGCGGGTTATGTGTTCTACATCGACCGTTTTGCCGGCACGTTGGCGGGGGTACTGGAAAAGCTGGATTATCTGCAGGATCTGGGCATCACTTACGTGCATTTCATGCCCTGCCTGAAGCCCAGGCCCGGTGACAGTGATGGCGGGTATTCAGTGATGGATTACGCCGAAATCAACCCGATTTATGGCTCGATGGCGGATTTCGAGCATGTGGCGTCTGAGTTGCGAAAACGCGGCATCAGTCTGTGCATCGATCTGGTGCTGAACCATACCGCAAAGGAACATGACTGGGCAGTCAAGGCGGCATCGGGCGATGTGGCATACCAAGACCATTACCTGATGTATGACACGCCTGATTTGCCAAAGCGCTATGAGGCGGCGCTGGTTGAAGTGTTTCCTGACAATGCGCCGGGCAATTTCACCCATTATCCGGATTTGGGCAAATGGGTCTGGACGACGTTCAACGAACATCAATGGGACCTGAACTGGGCCAACCCGCAGGTGTTTCTGGAAATCACCAGGATCATGCTGCATCTGGCCAACAAGGGCGTCGATGTGCTGCGGCTTGATGCGGTGGCTTTCATGTGGAAACGGATGGGCACGCGCTGCCAGTCGGAACCCGAAGTGCATATGTTGCTGCAGGCCCTGCGCGCCTGCTGCAGGATTGCGGCCCCGGCGGTCATTCATCTGGAAGAAGCGATCGTAGGGCCAGCCGAAATGCTGCCCTACCTTGGGCGTGGCAAGCACGATGGTCGCGAAGGCAATCTGGCCTATCACAACAGCCTGATGGTGCAGTTCTGGGGCGCGCTGGCGACCCGCGATACCGGGCTTATGACGCATGTTCTGGCCAGCCATTTCCCGGACCGGCTGACCAATGCCACTTATGCCACCTATCTGCGCTGCCATGATGATATCGGCTGGGCGGTGACAGACGAAGATGCCGGTGCGCGGGGCATCAATGGCGCCGCGCATCGCGGATATCTGTCGGATTTCTATCAGGGCGATTTTCCGGGGTCCTTTGCCAAGGGTCTGTTGTTTCAGGAAAATCCGGCAACCGGGGACAGGCGCATTTCAGGCAGCCTGGCGTCGCTTGCCGGTCTTGAACGGGCGCTTCTGGCGGGCGACGGCGGCGCTGCTGCGCTGGCGGTGCAACGCATCCTGATGGGGCATGCGCTGATCGCGGGATATGGCGGGATTCCCCTGATCTATATGGGCGATGAACTGGCAAGTCTGAACGACTATGATTTTCTGGCCCAGTCTGATCATGCGCATGACAGCCGCTGGGTGCATCGGCCGCGCATGGATTGGGGACTTGCCGCCACACGGCACAGCAGTGATGCACAGCCCGGACAGGTTTTTCGCGGTCTCAGGCATATTCTGGCGCGGAGGCGGGCGACGCCTGCATTGCACGCGGCTACACCGACGCGGGTTCTGGATACGGGCAATCCCGGACTGTTCGCTGTGGCGCGGGCGGCACCGACGGGTACGGTTCTGTGTTTGTATAATTTCACGGAGAACTGGGTGCATCTGCCTGAGGCTTGGGCACGGGTGCAGGGTGTATCACAGATGCATGACGCATTGTCAGACGCCCCTGTTGGGGCGCCGGGCGGGACGATTGCCCTGCCGCCCTATGCGCGGGTCTGGCTGGTTTGATCAGGGAGTCGATCCCCCCATCTTCACCAACCCAGGCCCAAGGGGATGGCGGGGGTCAGCTGTAAACCCTGTCACCAAAGATCGCAGACCCCACCCGGATATGGGTAGACCCGGCGGCAATGGCGGCTTCGAAATCGCTGCTCATGCCCATCGAAAGACCGGACAAGCCATTGCGCGCGGCAATAGCCGCCAGCATGGCGAAATGCGGTGGGCTTGGTTCGGTTTCTGGGGGAATGCACATCAGGCCGGTCAATTGCAGATCCATCTTGCGGCACGACTGAATGAAAGCATCGGCATCGCCTGGCAGGATGCCCGCTTTTTGCGGTTCCTGCCCCGTGTTGACCTGCACGAACAGGGCAGGGCCCGACCCACGTTCCTGGATCAGGCGGGCCAGCTTTTCGGCCAGCGAGGGCCTGTCAACGGTATGGATGGCATCAAACAGATCCAACGCCGCCTTGGCTTTGTTGGTTTGCAGCGGGCCGATCATATGCACTTGAAGGGCCCCGAATTCCGCCCGCAGATCCGGCCATTTGCCTTGCGCCTCTTGCACATAGTTTTCACCAAAGTTCCGGTGACCCGCTGTCAGAACGGCGCGCACCCGGTCGAGAGGTTGGACTTTGGACACGGCGATCAGCTGCACCGAGCCTGACGGGCGACGTGCCGCTGTTTCTGCGGCGGCGATGCGGGCGGTGATGGTTGCAAGCGACATTCGGCGGGCCTTTGTCAAGGATCGGCGCACTTGGCCACAGATGAGGGCAAAAGAAAAGACCGGCGGAGGGTCAGAAATTCAGCAGCAATCCGACATCCAGGCCGGACTGGCCCCGGGTCTGATTGTGATAAAGCCCGCCCACAAAAGTGACGCCATCAGCAAGCCGGTATGACGCACCAAGACCGAAGGCCCGGGCGTGTGACGTGGCTGAACCCAACCCCGCGTCATCGGCGAAATAGGCGATCAGGGTCAGATCATTGGCCGTGTAGGCAGCAGATATGGCCCATTGCGCTGTGGTCCGGGCAATAGCATCAGATCGCACTTGGCCGTAAATCGCCTTGGTCGTCAGCTTGCCGAAGGTCGCGGTGGCACCCAGCACATAATGGCTGATATCGGCGCTGGGCGTGGTTTCGTGTTCGTAAGCAATGGCGTAGGCAATTTTGCCAAAGGTTCGCTTGGCGGCAAGGGCATAAGCGTTTTGGCCTGTGCGACCTTCAGGCTGGGTGACCGAGGCGTAAAGCGTCAGGTCCTGTGTGTCGAGGCGCAGCAGGGCGGTCGGGTCTGAGGTGTTGCCAAAGTTGGCAGTCTGAAATCCGCCGCCGCCGTTTGCGATATAGCTGATGTCGTTCTGGTCATCGCCGCTGACCAGTCCGACCCCGCGCACCTGACCAATGGCGGCAGAGGCCGCGCCATCGACATTGCCGACGGACAGCCTGCCAAATGACCCCTCCACAAACATTGAGCCGGGGGTGCCGGTGGACGTGCCATTGATGTCGGACGATGCGAAAAAGCCGCCGAAGGCCAGATCACCGTCTGTCGGGACAGAAAGGTTGAAATTGATGCGCAATTTGTTGGTGAAGAGAAGCCGCGCCGATCCGGGCACCGACAGGAGACCAGAGCGGGCTTCGGCGGATAGCTTGACCTCGGCCAGTGCAAAGCCCGTCGTGGCAGCCCAGATGGCAGACGCGAGAACGGCTTTGTTCATTCAGGGGGCCTTTGGCGGTTTTGTCGTTCCCTATCAGGCGGGTGCTGCGCAGACAAAACAATTCCGGGTCATGCAGCCTTTGTCATGGCGATGTGGCGCGATGCCATGAATTGCAAGCATGACCACCCTAAAGCAAAAGAGCGGCCCCAAAGGGCCGCTCTTCCCGACTTCCCCGGAAGGGGAGGCCTGATCAGAAATCCATCGACACGCCGAGGTCGGTGATGACTTCGCCAGCGAAACCGGACTGGATCGAACCAGCGATGGTTGCGCCACCGATGTCGTAGCTTGCGCCGATACCAAACGCGGTATCATCGCCAACGCCATCCGAATCGGTTGCATAAGCACCAACCGTGGTTGCACCGAACTTGTAGTTCCCGTAAATCGTGATCGTTTCAGCAACAGTCGGACCGTTGTCGTTGTAGTTGATCCCAACTTTACCCAGATCGCTGAACGCATAGGCTGCGCCAAGGAATACGAGATCGTTGTTAGCAATGCCGCCGCCATTCCAGGCGCCTGCTGCTGCAACAGTGATCTGACCGAAGGTGTAGTCGATCGCCAACGTGCTTTCGTCGTTGCTGCTGCCGGTCACGGTCTGGTCAGGCTGGATGTACGATGCCTTCAGGTTTACGCCGGAAACGGTGTAAGCCACGTAGATGCCAACACGGTTGCTTTCAAGCGCATCGTATGGGCCGGAGCTGAAACCGTAGTAGGATCCCTGTGGGTCGCCGAAGCCTGTGCCACGGTAGCCAAGTTCAGAGTCATACATCAGCGCAACCGAGTCGTATGCAGAGTTGGCATTACCAACTTCTACACGCAGGCCATTGTATTCAGCGTACAACATTGCCGGGCTGAAAGACGCGCCAGTTGAGCCACCAGCAGGAACTGGAGCGCTGAAGTCAGAGCCATTGCTGTGCTGAAAACGAATACGACCGCCGAAGGTAACGCCGGAATCGGTCTCCAGTTTTGCGTTCACGTTGAAGCGCAAACGCGACTGGATTTGGGTCGAAGCAGCGCCAGCAGATGCGCTATCATTGTTTACGATACCAAAACGGCCCGAGCCGCTCAGCGTTACTTCAGCAGCGGCAACACCAGCCGTCGCGATCATCAAGGCGGTAGACAGAAGAATCTTTTTCATCATTTTCCCTCATTTTAACTGCAGAGTGCGGCCCAATCCAAGATGACCGGAATTAGGTATGGCTCTATTTCCCCCGCCACGGTCCTGAATGCAATGCGAAGTCAGGGCTTTTGGCCAAAGACGCCCTTGATGATGCTCCTTTGCCACAGTTGCGCCGGGTGGCAACCCCAGCCCCGACCGGTGCTGAAGGGATGCCGCTATATAGAGCGGCGGTGGGAAAAGCCTTGGCACGCTGGGGCCGGTCGGCTAAACAACTTCAAATTGGAGTGGGGAAACCGAATGGTCACGCGTCACACTGCCCGCAAAGCCTTGAATTGCGGCCTGATCTTAACGCTGCTGTTGGGCGTTTCGGCCTGCGGCGTGTTCGGCAAGGGTGGCGGCCTGTTCGGCGGCAAGCGGGACCGGACCGTTCAGGCTGGCGCGAACCAGACCACTGTAAACACATCACGCGAAGCAAAGCTTGAATCCGGCACCAAGATTCAGGATCTTTTCCGGTCTTCCGCAGATCCGAACACCACGGTCGAAGTGAACAAGTACCTGTGGCTTGCGGCGCAAGACGTGCTGAATTTCCTGCCCATCGAATCGGTTGACCCGTTTACCGGCGTTCTGGTCACAGGTTACGGCACCCCGCCCGGTGGCGGCCGGTCGTACCGGGCGACCGTTTATGTGCAGGACCCGGCACTGGATGCGCGGTCTTTGCGGGTGGCCTTGCAGTCGCGTGGTGGCGGTGCGGTGGCGCCTGAAACCGCCCGTGCAGTGGAAGATGCCATTCTGACCCGTGCACGCCAGCTGCGCATTCAGGATGCAAAACTGTAATCCAAGGCTGCACGACCTTGGTGGCTGGACCTCTGCCCCGGCATCGGTGTAACCCTTTGCCGGAATGCAGGAACGAGGCCGGATATGTCGCAATACACCCCCAGTGAGATAGAGCCGAAATGGCAAGCCGCCTGGCATGATGCGGGCACGTTTCTGGCAAAGCGGGATGCGGCGCGGCCCAAGTATTATGTACTGGAGATGTTTCCTTACCCTTCGGGGCGCATCCATATGGGCCACGTGCGCAACTATACCATGGGCGATGTGGTGGCGCGGTATAAGGCGGCACAGGGGTTTTCGGTGTTGCATCCGATGGGGTGGGATGCCTTCGGAATGCCCGCCGAAAACGCCGCGATGGAACGCGGTGGGCATCCGAAAGAGTGGACCTATTCCAACATCGCCGACATGCGCGCGCAGATGAAGCCCTTGGGCCTGTCTATCGACTGGTCGCGCGAATTTGCCACCTGTGACCCGGAATATTACGGCCAGCAGCAGGCGATGTTCATCGACATGATGGCGGCGGGGTTGGTCTACCGCAAGGCCGCCGTGGTGAACTGGGACCCGGTCGATATGACTGTGCTGGCCAATGAACAGGTGATCGACGGCAAGGGCTGGCGGTCAAATGCGGCGGTTGAACGGCGTGAACTGACGCAATGGTTTTTCAAGATCAGCGATTATTCCAGTGACTTGCTTAGCGCGTTGGACGGTTTGACCAACTGGCCCGATAAAGTGCGCCTGATGCAGGCGAACTGGATCGGCAAATCACGTGGGTTGCAGTTTGCGTTCAGCACCACCGGCGCGCCGGATGGGTTTGACCGGCTGGAGGTCTATACGACGCGGCCTGATACGTTGTTGGGGGCGTCTTTTGCCGCGATCAGCCCGGACCACCCACTGGCCAAGCATCTGGAACTGCATGATCCGGATGTGGCCACCTTCATTGCCGAATGTCGCGAGGGTGGGACAACTACTGAAGCTTTGGAAACCGCCGAAAAGCGCGGTTGTGAGACCGGAGTTCGGGTGCTGCATCCTTTCGATACTTCGGTTGAACTGCCCGTCTTTATCGCGAATTTCGTGTTGATGGACTATGGCACGGGCGCAATTTTCGGCTGCCCCGCCCATGACGCCCGCGATTTTGAGTTTGCAACGATGTTTGACTTGCCGATTCCATCGGTGTTTGTCGCCGTTGGTAGCGATGAAGCGGTTCTGACCGAAGCCTATGTGCCGATGAAATCAGAGCGCGTCCGCTACATTCGCGGCTTTGCCGGGGACGAAGTGCAGACAGGCGATGACGCCGTAGCTTCGGCGATTGAATTTTGCGAATCCAAAGGTGTCGGGCGCGGGGTTACCAACTACCGCCTGCGCGATTGGGGGATTTCGCGTCAACGCTATTGGGGTTGCCCTATTCCGGTGATCCACTGCGCCAAATGCAGCGTGGTGCCGGAAGACAAGGCCAACCTGCCCGTCAAGCTGCCTGACGATGTGACCTTCGACATTCCCGGCAATCCGCTGGACCGTCACCCGACATGGCGCAATTGCAAATGCCCGAAATGCGGCGCGGAGGCGCGGCGGGAAACTGACACGATGGATACGTTTGTCGATACCTCGTGGTACAACGCCCGCTTCACCGCGCCGCATGCCGCAACGCCGACCGTGGCGGAAGATGCGGCCTATTGGATGAATGTCGATCAATATATCGGCGGGGTGGAACACGCGATTCTGCATCTGCTTTATTCCCGCTTCTTCGCCCGCGCGATGAACAAGACTGGCCATCTGCCTGCCACGGCGATTGAACCCTTCAACGCGCTGTTCACCCAAGGCATGGTGACGCATGAAATTTACCTGACCCGCGATTCAAGCGGTCGCCCGATCTATCACCTTCCCGAAGAAGTGACGGATGGCAAACTGGCCAACGGCACCCCGGTGGATGTGATTCCATCGGCCAAGATGTCAAAATCCAAAAAGAACGTCGTCGATCCGATGAACATCATCGCGGCCTTTGGGGCTGATACCGCACGCTGGTTCGTATTGTCTGACAGCCCGCCCGAACGCGATGTGGAATGGACGGCGTCGGGGGCGGAGGCTACCTTCAAACACCTGTCCCGCGTCTGGGCCTTATGTTCGCGCATTGGCGAAATGCCTGCAGGCCATGTGGGCGTGGATGATGATGCCATCGCCCGCGCAACCGCCCGCGCGGTGCAGGATGTGACCAACGGCATCGAAAGCTTTACCTTCAACAAGGCCATCGCCAAGCTTTACGAATTCACCAATGCCCTGTCGCGCAGCAATGGGTCAACCGATGCCATGAAAGCCGCAATCCGCACCCTTGCGCAACTGATGCAACCGATAACCCCGCATATAGCCGAATCGATCTGGTCCTATCAGGGCGGCACCGGGCTTTGCGCAACTGCCCCTTGGCCGGTCGCTGATCCG
The DNA here is from genome assembly GCA_031402355.1 of Pseudorhodobacter sp. Lineage (GTDB taxonomy): Bacteria > Pseudomonadota > Alphaproteobacteria > Rhodobacterales > Rhodobacteraceae > JACMNW01. The sequence continues at coordinate 55,723 of JANNSG010000076.1, forward strand.
GCGCTGCTGGTGGATGATACTGTGATCTTGCCCATCCAGATCAACGGCAAGCGGCGGGCGGAAATCAGCGTGCCGAAAGATATGCCGCCCGCCGAGGTTGAAAAACTGGTGCTGGCGGATGAAGCTGTGATCAAGGCTTTGGGCGGCGTTGCGCCGAAGAAGCTGATCGTTGTTCCGGGGCGGATTGTGAATGTCGTCATCTGATCGCCGCCAGTTTCTATTTCTTATGGCCGCAATGCCAATTGCAGGCTGCGGATTTGCGCCCGCTTATGGCACGGGCGGGGCTGCGACAGATCTGCAGGGCCGGATCCGTGTGGATGACCCGTCCGACAAGAACGGCTTTGATCTGGTCGAACGGTTGGAAGAACGCCTTGGCCGCCCCGAGGCGCCGCGCTATGCACTGTCTTTCGTCATTCAGACCAATCCCATCGGCGTTGGCATCACGCCCGAAAACGCGATCAC
>JANNSG010000077.1:0-10913 GCA_031402355.1 Pseudorhodobacter sp.
CCGGATTCAGACAGAATTGTTGCAGGCAGGAAGTTCATTGTGCCAATGAAATCAGCAACTTTCTTTGAATTCGGCCGCCGGTACAGCGTTTCAGGATCCGCCAGTTGCGCAATTTCGCCCTCAAACATCACCGCAATCCGGTCAGACATGACAAGCGCTTCTTCCTGATCATGGGTCACCAGAATAAACGTGATCCCGACCTGCCGCTGCAGCTTTATCAGCTCCATCTGCATCTGTTCACGCATCTTCTTGTCCAGCGCAGACAAGGGTTCATCCAGCAGCAGCACCTTCGGCTTCAGGATCAGGGCCCGCGCCAGCGCGACCCGCTGCCGCTGCCCCCCCGACAGCGCGTGCGCCGCGCGCTTGCCATAGCCTTTCAGGCCGACCATTTCCAGTGCCTCGTCTACCGCGCGGGCCTTGTCGTCCTTGCTGCGGTTGTCGCGACGCAGCCCGAAGCCGACATTTTCCTCAACCTTCAGATGCGGAAAAATCGCATAGCTTTGAAACACCATATTGGTCGGACGCACATTCGCCGCAACGCCCGCCATGTCTTTGCCGTCGATCAACACGGCCCCGGATGAAATGCCCTCAAACCCGGCAATCGTCCGCAACAGTGTGGTCTTGCCGCAACCCGACGGCCCCAGCAACGAAAAGAACTCACCCGCCTTGATGGTGGCCGAAATGCCGCGCAGGGCATGATACTCGCCGTAGTATTTATGGACATCCCGGAATTCGATCATGTCGGTTCTGTCTGTCGTCACAGGAAGCCTCCGGTATCTTTTCCACCCGACTTGGCAATGCCACGGCGGCGGAAATATTCAGCAGTTGCAAGCAGCGTGATCGACAGACAGACCAGAATCGTACCCAGCGCCATGATGGACGGCACTTTTGCAGGAAACCGGAATTGGCCGAAGATATAGACGGAAAGCGTCGTCTCGTTGCCACCCAGAAAAAAGGCGATGATGAATTCGTCCAGACTGATGGTGAAGGAAATCAGCAAGGATGAAATGATGCCCGGCATCACCAGCGGAAAGATGATCAGGCGGAAAGTTGACAGCGGCGTTTCACCCAGATCATAGGCCGCCTCTTCCAAAGACTTATCCAGTGATTGGAATGCCGAACTGAGAATGGCCACCGCAAACGGCGTGCAGATCAGCACATGCCCAAGAATGATGGTAAAAATCGACAGTGGAAACCCAATCGCCAGCAATACGATCAGCAAGGACATGGCGACGATCATTTCCGGCAACACCAGCGGCAACATGATCAGCCCCAGAATGCCGCCCTTGCCCGGAAACGAAAAGCGCGTTGATGCCCGCGCCGCGAACACGCCAAAAACCGTCGACAGCACCGCCACCGAGCTTGACACCACCATACTGTTTTTCAGCGCCTTCCACAGACTGTCGTCATTCCACATCTCTGCGAACCAATGGGTGGTAAATCCGGCCAAAGGAAAGGCAATGACCTTGCTGTCATTAAATGCGAAAAGCGGCAGCAACAGGATCGGCGCGTAAAGAAAGATCAGATAGCCGATGGTATAGGCGCGAAGACCTGAGAATTTCATTTCGTGGCCCTCAGATACTTGCGGATCAGGAACAAGAACAGCAGGCTGACCAGGGTCACGATGATCATCGCCGAAACGGCAATGGCCGACCCCAAAGGTTTGTTGTCGCCCTTCAGCATCAGTTTTTCGATCACATTGGCAATCATCGGGATCTTGCCGCCGCCAATCAGGTTTGGTGTGACGTAATCGCCGATGGTCGGGATGAACACGATCAGCACCGCCGCCGCGACACCTGGAATAGACAACGGCAGGGTAACCCGCAGGAAAGTCCGGAACTTGGATTCGCCCAGATCCTGCCCCGCTTCAAGCAGGGACCGGTCTATCTTTTCCAGTGCTACAAAAATCGGCAGAATCGCGAAGGGCGCGTAGGCATGCGCCAAAGTGACGACAAAGGCCTGAACATTATACGAAATTGCGGTCAGCGGTTCGTCGATGACGCCGACGGTCATCAGGCCAGAGTTGATCACACCATTGTAGCCAAGGATCACTTTCCAAAGAAAAACCCGGATCAGATAAGACGTCCAGAACGGAATGGTGATCAAGAACAGCCAAAGTGACTTTTTCTCGGGCGCGACCTGAAAACTGACAAAATAGGCCACCGGGTAGGCCAGTGCCACAGTCAGGATGGTGACCGCTATCGACACTGACAGGGACCGGAACATGATCGACCGGTAAATCCGGTTTGTCCATGTTTCGATATAGTTGCCAAATGTGAAATCGCGGATGATGGTCAATTCACCGTCGGTCATCAGCGAATAAATGACAATCGTCGCCAACGGCGCCGCCAGCAGCAAGATGGCATAAATCGCTGTTGGGCTGATCAATACCAGACCGCTGGCTGCCTCAGTATCCCTGAAGCGCCCCACCTTGGTGGATTTAGCCATATCGCCCCCTATTGGCAGCCCAATTGCTTGGTTGTTGGTCTCAGGCTAGCCGCAAGACAACCAAAAGCGCAAGGGGGGACTGGCCCGGGGGGGCAAAGAATTTGATCAAAACACAATGGTCCGGGATCAGCCCGGAATGCGCTCGATGCCAATCGCCCGTTTTTTCAACTCATCATACAAAGTCGGCACAACGCGCAAGGACCCGACGGCCACACGCAGGGCGTCGCTGATCCGCGCTTCTTTGCCGTCACCGCTGGACACCCGCCAAACCATGCGGCGCGCCACGCCATCGTCATAGACGATTTCCGTTGCGCCAAAGCGATTTGTCCGAAGTCCAAGAAAATCCGCACCCCCATGAGGGGCGTGAAAGGAGGCCTGATGTCCCATTTTCGGGTCCATTATGTTTTTTCTGCTCTGATTGTGTTCTGCCGCGATACAATGCTCTGCGTCAACACCCCCTGCCTACAATTCGGCGTGACCGAGTCACTTTGGCCACAGAGACTGCGTCAGACAGCCGTCTCCAACAGCGGATTGCGTAATAGCTGTGCCAGCGTTGTCAAGCCGCCTTCAAACCGAACCCGGGATATCCCACCCGGCAAGGCCAGCCGTACGGCGTGCGGAGCACGGCCATGGACAAGCGCAAAAACATCCGCAGACCTGACCATGACATCGCGGCTCTCTGCCATCCGCGCGAAATCCGACGCGCACCAATCGGACGGCAGGTTCAGCCAAGCAAACATCAACCCCTTTTGCCACCGCAAATCATAGGGCGCCAGAATGTCGATCATGGATTGCAACCGGTGTTCGAATTCCTGGAGAACACGGGTCCGGATTTCATTGGCGGCGCCAGAGTTGAACAAATCGAGGCATAGGTCCGAAACAGGCCGGGCAAGCGCGAAATAACTATGCTGGGCGGTCAGTCGGCCCGCCTCACCCATTCCAGTCGGACAAACGATATAGCCAAAGCGAAGGGCGGCAGAGACTGTTTTCGACACACCCCCTACATACCATGTCCGTTCAGGTGCCAATGCCCGCACCGACGGCAAGCTGGCATCGACAATAGAATAGCAATCATCTTCAATGATTTGCATGTCGTACTTTCGTGCGATGCGAACAATATCTTCGCGTCGTGAAAGGCTCATCCTTGCTGCGGTCGGGTTTTGCGCTTCGGTGGTCAGGCACAGGATTTGCGGGCCAAAACGGCGGCAAACAGCTTCAAGCGCTTCTGCCTTCATTCCTTCAGCATCCATTTCCACGCCAACAACATCAGCACGTGCCAACCGCGCCGCGCGGGCGAAGCCGGGATAACACAACTCTTCCGTCACCACGACAGGTCGGTCGCCCCGCAAACAACATTGCAAAATCAAAGAGACGGCATTCTGGCCCCCATATGTCAGCGCAATATCTTCGGCCGAAATTGACCCAAGATCGCGGTCTTGCAACCATCCGCAAACGGCGGCGCGCAAAGGTGCCTCGGCCCTCTGGCTGGAATAATCCAGCCAATCAGCACTGATTCCAGCCGCCACCCGTTGCATCGCCGCCGAAAAAATTGCCGCTTGGCCAACATCAGGCAATTGCGGTGACCGCATATCAACACTTGTGGTGCCACTGCTGGGGTCGCGTTCCACATAAAGCGATTGGGTGGGTCCAAGTCGTGGCGACGAACAAGCCACAAATGTGCCGCGCCCAACAGTTGCGGCAAGCAGCCCTTCTTGCGTTGCCATTTGGTAGGCGCGCGACACCGTGCCGGGTGTAACACCCACCGCCCAAGCCAAATCGCGCACCGTGGGCAGCTGCGCCCCTTCGGCCAATTTCCCCTTTCGGATCGCATCCCGCAAGGCGCGCGACAGGCCCAGATACTTGGGCCCGGGAAATTGTGACAAGTCTGGCGTCCAAATTGTATCTGCCACAATGTTCCTCTGGCACCCGATTTCCAATTATTGTATCATTTTGATATCAGGATGGTTGATTTGTATCAACACAAAAGGTGATGAATTATGGTACTTACCAATAGATTTGAGATTTTGAGCCCCGCAGCACTCGCGCGTATGCCGCTTCTTTCGCGGCTTGCTTTTGATTTGGCTTTCACAGTCGTGAAATGGCAGATGCGCAGCACAACCCGCCAAAGCCTGCGAAAGCTTGAGCCGCATCTTCTGCATGACATCGGGCTGGAGCCGGGTGAGGCGCAAAGCGAATGCACCAAACGGTTCTGGCAGGACTGACCCGCTGGTTTAGTGTTCCCCTGACTGGGGCCGGTTCTGCCGGCCCTTCTTTTTTTCTGGAATGCAAAAAGGCCCGCATGACGCGGGCCTTTTGTCTGGTCTGAAACGATCTTAGCGCTTGGAGAACTGGAAGCTCTTGCGGGCTTTCGCCTTGCCATACTTCTTGCGTTCCACCACGCGGCTGTCGCGGGTCAGGAAACCTGCGGCCTTCAGCGCACCGCGCAATGACGGTTCAAACAGCTGCAACGCCTTCGAAATGCCGTGCTTGACAGCCCCTGCCTGGCCGGAAAGTCCGCCACCGGCGACGGTTGCCACAACATCGAACTGCCCTTCGACGCCAGCAACCGTAAACGGCTGACGCAAAATCATCTGCAGCACGGGACGGGCAAAATATTCGGCCATCGTCTTGCCATTGACCACAACCTTGCCATTGCCCGGCTTGATCCAGACACGCGCGACCGCATCCTTGCGCTTGCCAGTGGCATAAGACCGGCCCTGCGCATCCTTTACAGACACGCGCGGTGCTGCAACGGCAACAACTGCCTCCGGGGTGCCAACAGCCGATTTCAGATCGTCCAGGGATTTGATATCTGCCATGATCATGCGCTCCGGGTGTTCTTCGGGTTCATCGACGCAAGGTCAAGAACGGCGGGCTGCTGTGCTTCATGCGGGTGGGCTGCACCGGCATAAACACGCAAATTGGTCATCTGAACGCGGCCCAGACGATTGCGGGTGATCATCCGTTCAACGGCCTTGACCACAACGCGCTCTGGGTGCGCACCATCAAGCACCTGGCCTGCAGTGCGGAACTTGATGCCGCCCGGGTGGCCAGTATGCCAGTAATAGCGCTTGTCTGCACGCTTGTTGCCAGTCATCTGCACCTTGTCGGCATTGATGACAATGACATTGTCGCCCATATCCATATGCGGGGTAAACGTCGGTTTGTTCTTGCCGCGCAAGATGTTGGCGACAATCGTAGCAAGACGGCCCAGAACGATGCCTTCGGCGTCGATCAGGATCCATTTCTTGTCGATGTCCGCCGGAGTAGCGGAGAAAGTTTTCATGTCTTTGGTCCATCAGATGTCGCGGGGACAAGGCCCCGAATTCCAAGATGGCGGTGTATCCCGCAAGTGGATGCGCGGGTCAAGTGCGTCAATGCAGATTTATATGTTGTATTTCATAGGCTTACAAAATAGGTATCTTAGTACCCCAAAAATAAAGCCCTGCTTCTACACTTTGCGGCATCACTGCCGCCGCAAAATCGGCGGTTTGTCCCGGTCCTGCCCCGAAAGTCTGATAGCGGGGTCCGCCTCTACGGCTGCGCGAGGCAGATCAAGCCGCAGGGCCACGCTTTCGATCATACTGGTGCGCGGATCGCCCACGGACAGAAACACCACGTCCAACTGGGCCATATCCAGCCCGGAAAATATCAGTGCCTCAGACACTGCACCGCTTAGCGCTGTTTCCGACCCGGGCTGCGCACCAAGAATGGCCAGAATATGACCGCGCCGGCCAGCCTCATATATCACCTCCGCCAGCAAGACAGCATCGGCAAGCCCCGCATTTGCAGCCAGCTTTTCCATCAACCGCTGGGTCACCTCAGCCGGCACCCCCCAGGGCGAAGCGAACCCCTGCACCACCGCCGCGACTGCAACCGGCTTGGTCGCAAGCGTGGCCGTCAGCCAATCCATCACCTCGGCGGTCAACAGGATTGATGACGGCGCATCACCGATGTTCACGCCAATGCCGATCCCCTGCCCTGCCAGTTGCGCGGCAATCACCCGGCCCGGCAACGCCGCATAGGGTGCCTCAGTGCCCACAAACGCAGTCATACGTTCTTCCAGATCAAAGGCCAGCACCACGGGGCCGTCTTCCAGATCAAACAGACGCGGGCGCACCTGATCATCGACGGGATCACCATCAAGCAGCAGAAAAAGTTCAGTATCCGCCAGTTGCGAATAAAATACCAACCGGGCAGCATCGTCCGCCTCGTCACGCATCATGGCGGCATGGGCATCATCAAGGCGGGTCATCTTGCCTATTCCGCCGCTTGCGACCGAGACGACAACAGACCCTTCAGATAGCGCCCGGTGTGGCTGTGATCCGACTTGGCAATATCTTCCGGCGTGCCTTTGGCCACGATCTGACCGCCGCCATCGCCGCCTTCGGGACCAATGTCGATCACCCAATCCGCCGTTTTGACAACATCGAGATTGTGTTCAATGACCACCACAGTATTTCCCTGATCCACCAGTTCATGCAGCACTTCCAGCAATTTGCGCACATCTTCAAAATGAAGCCCGGTCGTAGGCTCGTCAAGAATGTAAAGCGTACGTCCCGTCGCCCTGCGGCTTAACTCTTTTGACAGCTTGACGCGCTGCGCTTCACCACCTGAAAGGGTGGTGGCCTGCTGACCTACCTTGATATAGCCCAAGCCCACCCGCACCAGCGCATCCATCTTTTCGCGGATGCTGGGCACCGCCTGAAAGAACCCCTGCGCTTCTTCAACTGTCATATCAAGAACGTCGGCTATGCTTTTGGTCTTGAACTTTATTTCCAGTGTTTCGCGGTTATAGCGATGGCCCTTGCATGTCTCGCAGGTCACATAAACATCGGGCAGAAAGTTCATTTCGATCTTGATCAACCCGTCGCCCTGGCACGCCTCGCAGCGCCCGCCCTTGACGTTGAACGAAAACCGCCCCGGCAGATAGCCCCGCGCCTTGGCTTCGGGAAGACCGGCGAACCAGTCCCTGATCGGCGTGAACGCCCCGGTATAGGTGGCGGGGTTTGATCTTGGCGTGCGGCCGATGGCGCGTTGATCAATATCGATCACCTTGTCCAGATGTTCAAAGCCTAGGATGGTTTCGCAAGGGGCCGGCGTCTCGCGCGCGCCGTTCAGACGCGTCGCTGCGGTCTTGAACAGGGTTTCGATGGTCAGTGTCGATTTGCCGCCACCCGACACACCTGTCACGCAGACAAACTGGCCCAGCGGAAATTCAGCGGTCACATTGCGCAGGTTGTTGCCTGTGGCGTTGACGATCTTTACTTTCTTGCCATTGCCCTTGCGCCGCGTCTTTGGCACCGCAATTGACCGCGTACCGGACAGATACTGCCCCGTCAAACTGGCCGGATCTGCCGCAATTTGCGCGGGCGTCCCTTCCGAGACGACCGAACCGCCGTGAACCCCGGCCCCGGGCCCCATGTCGAACACATAATCTGCCTCGCGGATCGCTTCTTCGTCATGCTCAACCACCAAAACCGAATTGCCCTGATCGCGCAGGTTTTTCAGCGTGGTCAGCAGGCGGTCATTGTCGCGCTGGTGCAGCCCGATCGAAGGTTCGTCCAGCACATAAAGCACACCCGTCAGACCAGACCCGATCTGGCTGGCAAGCCTGATCCGCTGCGCCTCGCCACCCGAAAGCGTGCCGGCATTCCGGCTAAGCGTCAGGTAATTCAGACCCACATTCACCAGAAAGCCCAGCCGTTCGCGGATTTCCTTCAAGATCGCCTTGGCAATTTCGTTCTTCTGGCCGGTCAAGTTTTCCGGCACCGTAGCGATCCAGCCATATGCCTCCGAGATCGACATCTTCACCACCTGCCCCACATGAAGGCCCGCAATTTTCACAGCCAAAGCCTCGGGCTTCAACCGGAATCCGCCACAAGACCCACAGGCGCGGTTGTTCTGGAACCGCTCCATATCCTCGCGGCTCCAGGCACTATCCGTTTCGCGGTAGCGTCGTTCCATATTGGGGATGACGCCTTCGAAAACGCGCGATACCTGATAGATGCGCCCACCTTCGTCATATCGGAAAGTAATCTCCTCGGCGCCCGATCCGTACAGGAACAGCTGCTGAATGGCTTCGGGAAGGTCCTTCCATTTGGTTTTCTTGTCGAACTTGTAATGCGCGGCCAGCGCGTCGATGGTCTGGGTGAAATACGGCGACTTCGATTTTGCCCAGGGTGCAAGCGCGCCTTGCAGCAAGGTCAGCCCCTGATCCGGCACAACAAGGCGCTCGTCAAAGAACAACTCCACCCCAAGTCCGTCACAAACCGGGCAAGCCCCGAACGGCGCGTTGAAGCTGAACAAGCGTGGCTCAATTTCGGGGATGGTGAAACCAGATACCGGGCAAGCGAATTTTTCTGAAAACGTGGTGCGAACAGGATCTCCTTCGCCTTCCGCAGGTGCTGTTTCCAGAATGGCGATGCCATCGGCAAGGTTCAACGCCGTGCGAAAGCTGTCGGCAAGCCGGGTCTGGATGCCGTCTTTCACAACGATGCGGTCAACCACCACATCGATGTTATGGCGCAGTTTCTTGTCCAGAACCGGCGCATCTTCCAACTCAAAGAACGCGCCGTTCACCTTGACCCGCTGAAAGCCCTGTTTGCGCAGGTCCAGAAATTCGCGGCGATATTCACCCTTGCGGTCGCGCACGATCGGGGCCAGCAAATAGGCGCGGGTACCTTCTGCCATCGCCATCACGCCATCAACCATATCCTGCACCTGCTGGGCGGTGATCGGCAGTCCGGTGGTCGGGCTGAACGGGGTGCCCACGCGGGCAAACAGCAAGCGCAAGTAATCGTAAATCTCGGTCACAGTCCCAACGGTCGATCGCGGGTTTTTCGAGGTGGTCTTTTGTTCAATCGAAATGGCCGGCGACAGGCCAGAAATATGGTCCACATCCGGCTTGCCCATCATATCCAGAAACTGGCGCGCATAGGCCGACAGGCTTTCAACATAGCGGCGCTGGCCTTCAGCATAGATCGTATCAAACGCCAGCGATGATTTGCCAGACCCTGACAGCCCGGTGATCACCACCAACTGATCCCGCGGGATTTTTACATCCACGTTCTTCAGATTGTGTTCGCGCGCGCCGCGTACTTCGATGAACTTCTGCTCTGCCATGTCGCCCCCGCCAGATGTTCCGTCAAGATAGGGTTAATTGGCCGAGTCTCCAACCAGAAAACGTGAACAAAGGGTAAACGCCAGGAAATTAGATCAGCTAAGCGCGCGACGGCGGGCTTGAAGCATGTGAAGCGCGATACCCAAAGCCGAAAACGCTGCCAAAAACAGCGCGAGGCCGTTGATCCCGGCAGCAGCGATCAGCCAGACCAGCAGCGGCGTGCCAGCGGTGGTGCCCAAATTGCCCAGTTGCGCAATCGCGCCCGCAGCGCGCGCACGACTTGCCGGATCGGGGTTCAACTGTGCAACGGCGGCGAAAGATGCGCTTTGCACCAGCCCCAGCGCACCGGCTATGCCAAAAGATGCCAACACCGTGGGCAGGCTTTGGCCCCACGAAAGCCACAGCAAAGCGGAAAACCCGATTGCAACCAGAAAGCCGACCTGCACCAAACGAAACGCGGGCATGTGCCGCATCGCCCAAATGCCCAACGTCAAGGATATGGCCACACTTACCAAGGGCATGAAGGTGGCCAGCACGGCTTGTTCTGGCCTGCCCAGAAACTGTTGCGGCATCACGGTAAGAAAGGCTACGAAGGTGATGGTATAGCAGACAAATCCCATCGCTGGGGCGGCCTGACTGGCGCTGGCATAAACCTGTGCATGTTGGCCCGCCAGCGCGCGCAAAGTCAGGCGCGGCATTGGCGCAGGGCGGTCTTTTGGCAACAAGACCATCATCAAGGCGGCGGCAGCCAGCATATAGCCTGCATGGGCTAGATAGACCGCAGGCAGACCCGCAAGATCAGCAAGTTTTGGCCCCAAAAGCCCGGTTGCGGCAAAAGACACTGCGAAGAACGATGAATAAAGCGTCATCGCCGCCGCCTGAAAACGCTGGCTGGCCAATTGCGCCGTCAGCACCGGGGCCGCGACAACCAGCGCCAGGTGCGACCCGCCTTCCAACGCGCGCAGAGCCAAAAGCACTGACAAAGGCGGCATCAAAGCCTCTAGCGCCGAAATCGACGCCCCCGCAAGCAGCGCCCAGATCATGACGCGGCGGTATCCAAGCGAAGACACGAAAAGCCCCGCTGTGGTGCCAAAGATCAGCCCGACAAAGCCAACGGTTGACACAATCAGCCCGATCATCGGCGCGGGTTGGTCGGGATAGGCGGCAGCAACCCTGTCAAACAATACCGCGAATTTGCCGAATTGTGCCGCAGCACCAAGGCTGACAAGCCAGATGCAGATCACCGTCACCGTTGCCCGCATCTTTGGTATCCCTTGTCGCAGCCGGTCTACATATGCAGCGCGCGACCGTAGGCGTCCAGCACCGACTCGTGCATCATTTC
>JANNSG010000078.1:0-19778 GCA_031402355.1 Pseudorhodobacter sp.
GCCCAACAGGCCCTTAGCAAAGGCCACCACATCTGCACTTGCCAAGGTACCAAGCCCCGGATAATCCCACAACCGTTCGATCCTGATCGCGGCTTCGGGGAAGGCGGCGCGATGTGGCGCGGCTATCGCCGCCGCATCTGCCTCCAGCCGCGCAATCAATGCGGCGGTATCTTCCCCGGCAAGCGCGCGTATCTCGAAATCCAGAACACAGGTTTTCGGCACGATGTTGACTTGCACGCCGCCCTGCATCTTGCCCGCATGCAGCGTCGTGTAGGGAACATCGTAGTCGTCGTCGCGCTGACCGGCGGCCACCACTTCGGCCTGCAACTGCCGCAGGGCACCAATGAAATCAGCACCAAGATGCAGCGCATTCAACGCAAGCGGCGCCATCGCCGAATGCATCTCGCGCCCGGTGCAGGTTGCGCGCAGGGCGATCTTGCCCTTATGTCCGGTGGCAACCTGCATCGATGTGGGCTCACCCACCAGACACATCCGCGGAGGGACGGGCCAACCGGCCATCACATCCAACATGCTGCCCACCCCCTGGCAGCCGATTTCCTCATCATGGCTTAGCGCCACTATGACCGGCACTTTCAGCGTCAGCGCACGTGCGCGTAAAACGGCAGCCAGCGCGCAGGCCACAAAGCCCTTCATATCCGTCGTGCCGCGCCCAAAAAGGCGACCACCCTCTTCGGTCAGAGCAAAGGCCGGTCTCGTCCAGGCCTGCCCCTCAACCGGCACCACATCGACATGACCTGACAAGATTACCCCCGGCACATCCACCGGCCCGACCACGGCATAGAGATTGGCTTTCTGCCCCGTTACATCCGGGATCAGCACGCTGTCGATCCCCGCATCTGCCAGCAGACCACGCACATAACCCAACAAATCCAGATTGGATTTCGCACTGACAGTGTCAAAGCCGATCAGCCGTTCAAGGATTTGTCGCATCATTTCTGCTGGTCTCCGTTCCACACCAGACAAACCTCAAATTCGTGGCCTGCGAAACCCCCTATCCAAACCCGGCCCCTGCTGCCAGAAAGGCCTTGCCCCCAAGCCGGATGCCCGATGACCCGCATTTCCGCCCTTTTATTGCTCGCCTTGCTTTCGCCTGCATCCGCGCAAGATCAGGTGCCGGCAAATCATATGACGCTGGGTCAGGGTAGCCAGGGCAGCGTTGCCCGACTTGTTCTGGCGCATCACCTTTTCGCCTTCGGCAAGACCCAGAAAGACCCTCTGACCGTGCTGAACGCGGCCCGGCTTGCAGCCAGTGTCGTGCTGATCGAAACCCGACGCCCGCATGAAGTGACCGGAGAGGCCGCGAAGATCGGACAAGCGAACGTCACTACCCCGGCCACCATGTTCGACACGGCCAGCCTGCTTGCGGTCGGGGATGACCCCTTGCTTGACCTGATCGAGACTGTGCGCGGCGCGGCCCGCTTTGCACCAACAGCGGATGCGGTCAGCACAACCAGCAGTCTTTCAGCGGCACAGACCGAAACCTGGCCTATCGCGTTTTTTGGCGCGTCATTGGCAGAAATAGCAATTCTGGGCGAGGCGGCGAGTGCGCTGGATCTTCGCGTAACGGACCAGAGCGGCAACCTTGTCTGTCAGGATATCGGCCCCGAGGTCGCAAACTACTGCAGTTTCTATCCAGCTGAAAACGGCACCTTCTTGGTCACGGTGCTTAACGCGGGATCAGCCACGGGCACCTACCTTTTGCTCAGCAACTGACGGCTGCAAACTGGCCCCTCGGGCCGGAATGCTGCGCAAAAAAACCGCAGCGAAGCCAAAAATTGCTGCGCAGCATAACTTGCCATGCTGCGCAGCGAAGTTTTGAAACCAAAGGATAAATCTATTCATCTGCCCGCAGCACCCGAGCAGGTCTGGCCGACAACGGTTGCCACGAAAACCCAAGCCCCGCCAGCAGCGTGGCAAAGACCCCGCTGACCACGATGACCAAAGCCGAAACAGGTTCAAACGCGTAGTCTGATTCCATCACAAAGCGCATTACAGCCCAACCGGCCAGTCCTCCCGCGACAATGGCAACAGCGCCCGCCGCAGTCCCCAGCAACGCCGACCGCAAGGCAAAGCTGAGCAGAATCCGCGCCCGCGTGGCCCCCAGCACTTTCAGCACAGCGGCCTCTTGCATCCGCGAACGCACCCCGGCGGCGGCAGCCCCGATCAGCACCACGAATCCGGTCAGCAGGCTTGCCCCTGCGGCCCAGGCCGTGGCCGTTGCAATGGCCGTCAAGGCCTCTGTAACCCGGTCGATTGCATCGCGGACCCGGATTGCGGTGATATTCGGGTAGGCCCCCGCCAGATCGCGCAACAGGGGCGCCTCTGCCGTTTCGGCCGCATAAACTGTCGAGATGAAACTATGTGGCGCCCCCGACAACGCGTTTGCATTCATCGACATCACAAAGCCCATGCCCGCAGTCGAGAAATTCACCTCGCGGAACGAGGTAATTGTGGCTTCGATCTCACGGCCCAGAATGTTGACCGTGATACTATCGCCAAGCTGCAGCCCCATTTCAGAAGCTTCTTCGGCTGCGAACGACACCTGTGCGGGGCCGGAATAGCCCTCGGGCCACCATTGGCCCGCCACCACTTTGGCATTGTCGGGCTGACTGTCGGAATAGGTCACACCCCGATCACCCTGCACCACCCAGTGGTTGCCAGAGGCCGCACCTGCGTCTTGCCCGTTGATCAGGGTGATGATCCCGCGCAGCATCGGGGCGCTTTCCACTTTGCTGACACCCGGATCGTCTTTCAGCCGCGCCAGAAAGCCATCTATCTGATCTTGCTGAATATCCACAAAGAAGTAACTTGGCGCGCGGGTCGGCAGATCCCGGCTGATCGCCGAGCGCAAGTTGCTGTCAATCTGGCCGACCGTCGCCAAGACCGACAACCCCAACCCCAGTGACAAGATGACCGACATGGCCTCTTCCCTTGGGCCGCCAATGGCGCCAAGTGCAAGACGCAGCGCAGTGCGTCCGCGCACGACGCCCCATTGCGCCGCCCTGCGGGCCAGTCGCCGCAGCGCCAATGCAGCCAGTGCCAACACCACCAGCGCGGCCAGAACCCCGCCCGCCGTGCTGATCGCCAGCATCATCGAGCCGGAAAACACGATCGCCCCGGCAAGCAAAGCAACGATCAGCCCGGCCAGCGCAAACCAATGCCGCAGCCCGGGCCAACCTGCATGTCCGCCACCCCGATAAAGGGCTGCCGCCCTGACCTGCGCAAAGCGGGCCAAAGGCCAAAGCGTAAAGACAAATGCCGTAACTATTCCGTAAAATGCGGCCTCCAGCAGTGGCAAAGGATAAAGGCCGAACGCCACGGGAAACGGCAAAGACGCCTCAATCCACGGGGCCGCTAGCAGGGGTACGCCAGCCCCCATAAGCAGCCCCAGACCCACGCCGAGCCCCGACAAAACTGCAACTTGCAGCAAATAGACCTGAAAGATCGTAGCTCCTGCCGCACCCAGAGTTTTCAGCGTCGCAATGGTGGCAACCTTGCTTTCCAAATAGGCCCGCACCGCCGCCGACACACCAACTCCACCAACGGCCAGACCCGACAAGCCCACCAGGATCAGAAACGATCCGATCCGGTCTACAAACCGTTCCGCCCCCGGTGCGGCTTGCCGGCTGTCGGACCAGCGCATTCCCTTGTCACGAAATGCCGCTTCGGCCTTTGATTGCAGGGCAGACAGAACCACCCCCCCGGGCAAAGCAAGCCGGTAGGCGGTCTCAAACTGGGTCCCCGCCTCAAGCAACCCTGACCTCGCCAGACCTGACGTCAGCACGATCGTACGCGGTCCTAAGGCAAAGCCACCCATTGCCCCGTCCGGTTCGCGCAGCAAGGCTGCCGCCAGTCGAAACCGCTGCACCCCAAGGGTGAAAAGATCCCCGGTCTTCAGGCCAAGCCGGTCTACCAGAACTCGGTCCATCACGGCACCCGGAATACCGTCCACCGGGGCCAGCGCCTGATCCAACGGCAGTGCCGGGTCGAGAACCACGTCCCCGGTCAAGGGGTAGAAGCCATCAATGCCTTTTACCTGGGTCAAGGCGCGGCGATCCTCACCTACCAGTACCATTGATCGGAAGTCCACGATTTCAGAGACTTGTGCAGACATTCCGGCCATCATCGCCCGTTCGGCATCATCCGCAAACCGCGCCGTAAAGCCCATTTCGGCGTCACCACCCAAAAGCACGGCGCCTTGGTCACGCAACCCCACCTCAATTGCAGCCCGCACCATGCCAACCCCCGCAATCGCGGCAACCCCAAGCGCCAGACAGGTCAGAAACACCCGAAACCCAGCCAATCCGCCGCGCATTTCGCGGCGCGCGATCCGCGCGGCAAGCGCCAGTGTCATACCATACCCTCGCCCGCAATCCGCCCATCTGCCAGCCGCACCACACGGTCGCATCTTGCCGCCAGTTCCGGCGCATGCGTGACCAAAACCAACGTGGCCTCGTGCTGATCCCGCAACCCAAACAGTAGATCCATGATCGCGGCCCCGTTTGCCCCGTCCAGATTTCCCGTCGGTTCATCCGCCAGCAAAATCGCAGGTCGCGGCGCTGCCGCCCGGGCAAGTGCCACGCGCTGCTGTTCTCCCCCCGATAGCTGCCGCGGAAAATGCTGCATCCGTGCCGCCAGCCCGACCGTGCGCAATTCCACCTCGGCCCGCGTGAAAGCATCGCCCACACCTGCCAGTTCCATTGGCAGCGCTACATTTTCCAAGGCAGTCATCGTCGGGATCAGGTGAAATGACTGAAACACCACCCCCATATTGCCCCTACGAAATCGTGCAAGCGCGTCTTCATTCATCGCTGTAAGATCAGCCCCAAGTGCCGTAATCTCACCCGAGGTGGCCCGTTCCAACCCGCCCATCAACATCAGGAGCGAAGATTTGCCAGACCCCGACGGCCCGACCAGCCCCACTGTTTCACCCCGTGCGATGTTCAACGTGACACCGCGCAATATCTCTACCATTCCGGCATTGCCCGCCAGTGTCAGCGCCACATCCTTCAGCGCCAGTATCGTATCTGTCATTGCAACTGCCCTTTGGTCTTGCCTCTCCCTTGGATATGGCGTGGCTACCGCCATCTGCAACGCCGCATGCGTGCTGATTGTCGTGGTCACACCAAGTTTTGCAGAAAAACTGACTTTGGTGGCATTTGGCGACAGCTTGACCCAAGGTTATGGCCTGTCCCCCGCCGATGGCTTTGTGCCGCAACTGCAAGGCTGGCTATCTGCCAATGCCGCTGATGTTACTGTCGTCAATGCGGGCGTGTCTGGCGATACCACAGCGGGCGGACTTGCCCGGATAGACTGGACCCTGACCCCCGATGTGGATGCGATGATCGTCAATCTGGGTGGCAACGACTTGCTGCGCGGAATTGATCCAGGCTCCAGCCGCGCAAATCTTGATGCCATTCTGACCAAGGCGGATGCCTTGGGTCTGCCGGTCTTGCTGGTGGGGCTGCGTGCGCCGGGCAATTACGGCCCCGAATTCAAATCGGCATTTGACGCGATCTTTCCGGCGCTTGCGCGCAAGCACGGCATCGACCTGACCGAAAACTACTTCATTCCCCTGATCGACCAGTCCACGCGCCGCCTGTCTGCGGATCTGATGCAGGCCGATGGAATTCACCCCAATGCACGCGGTGTGGAACTGCTTGTCGACTGGATCGGTCCGAAAGTGCTCAGCCTGCTGAGCAAAGCAAAGGGTTAAAGAGGATGAGTTTGCTCGCAGATCTCGCCCAGGCACTTGGTTATGGAAACGTGCTTTCCGGCCCTGACTGTGCCAAGTACCTGAAGGATTGGACCGGAAACTACACAGCCAGCCCCATTGCCGTTGCGCGCCCGGCAAACACCGAAGACGTAGCCAAGACCCTTCGTATTGCCGCAGCCCATGATGTGCCGGTGGTTCCGGTGTCCGGGCTGACCGGCATCGTAGGCGGGGCGATGACCAAGGGTGGTCTGATGCTGTCACTTGAACGCATGAACCGCATCCGTGACATAAACGCCTCAACCCGCGTTGCAGTGGTTGAAGCCGGGGTAGTTCTGTCGTCCTTGCATGATGCCGCCGACGCCCGGGGGCTGTACTTTCCGCTTTGGTTCGGCGCGCGCGGTTCAGCGATGATCGGCGGGGTATTATCCACCAATGCGGGCGGCTCAAACGTGCTGCGCTATGGATCGACCCGGGGTCTTTGCCTTGGTCTTGAGGTTGTGCTTGCCGATGGCCGGGTTCTGAACCTGATGACAGCCCTGCACAAAGACAATTCAGGCTATGATCTGAAAGACCTGTTCATCGGGGCAGAGGGTACACTTGGCGTGATCACCGCTGCCGTGATGAAACTGGTGCCTCGGCCACTTGCCTATGCCACTGCGACACTTGCGGTGCAAAGCCTGCCGGATGCGCTGACGCTGCTGAACCGGCTGCAAGAAGCCAGCGGTGGGTCAGTCGAAGCCTTTGAATTCATGCCCAAGTCCTACATGCGCCGCTTGGAACAGGCGCGCCCGGATATCCGCCAACCGTTCTCACC
This sequence comes from Pseudorhodobacter sp., assembly GCA_031402355.1. Classification (GTDB taxonomy): domain Bacteria; phylum Pseudomonadota; class Alphaproteobacteria; order Rhodobacterales; family Rhodobacteraceae; genus JACMNW01. The sequence goes on from JANNSG010000078.1 coordinate 6,552, forward strand.
CATGCCAGATATCACCCTTCTGGTTGAGATCGGCGCCACGTCGCCGCGCGACGCCAACCCTAGGCCAGATGGCAGCCTGCCTGTTGTATCCTTGTTGGAAGACACGCTTGCCCAGATGATGGCCGACGGCATGGTTCTGGATGCACATATCGCGCGAACCGAGGCGCAGCGCCGCGCGATGTGGCACATCCGCGAACTGGCCGCCGAAATCACTTATGCGCGCAAACCTGCAATCGACACCGATCTTAGTTTGCCATTGGACCAGGTCGCTACATTTCTGGACCGCATTCATGCCCGTCTGCCAGACCTTGATGCCGGTGCGGAAACGCTAAGCGTGGCCCATCTGGGCGATGGAAATATTCATTTTACCGTTTTTCCAACCGATGACAGCGCGGATCTGCATGATGCGGTGATCACGGCGATCGAAGATGTGGTGCAAGATCTGTCTGGCAGTTTTTCCGCCGAACATGGTGTCGGCCTGTCGAAACGCAGTGCGATGGCCCGGCGCAAGGACCCGGTTGCAGTCGCCGTCATGCGCAGCATCAAGGCGGCACTGGATCCCGATAATCGGATGAACCCAGGCAAAATTCTTCCCGATCAGACCTGAAGTCTGCCTTGCGAAGATAAAATCGGTTTTGGCGGGTGGCCGACCGCGGGCTCAGGCAGCAAGGGCCATGCGCAAGTAAGCCACGGTTTTTGGGACAGCCCGCAATTCGGGATATTTTGCCCCCAGCCAGCCAAGTGCTGCGGCCAGATAAGACAGGGGGGCGATCCAGCGGGCGGCTGCCTGCAGATTGGCCCAGGTTTTTTCCGGCGCTGCCGTGCGGTACGCCCGCATTGCCCAATCAAGATCTGGCCCGGCACGTCCGGTCTTGGTCATGAACGAATGGACGAACACGATCAGATCGAAGGCTGTCTTGCGCCCGGAACTTTGCCCAGACGATAACCGCCCGACTTCCGTGAACCTGGCCTCGTCACCGTCCCAGCAGATATTGCCGATTGTGGGCCGGCCAAGGGCGAAACCCGATCGGTGCAATCTGCCCAAGGCAGCACCTGCCGCACGAAACGCTGTGGTACGCTTGCCCGGAACGGCCTCCAGTCTGACAAGCAACTGCGCAAGACTGATCCCGGCATCGGACACCACGAAATGGCTTGGCCCTTCCGACAGCAGATCCGGCACTGGCATGCCCGCATCGGTCAGCGTGTGCAGCCCGCGCAATTCACTGTCAAATTCATGGCGTAGGCGTTCGATTTTCCATTTGAACCGCTGCGGGCGGTCATCAGCACGCTTAAGCCACAAGCGTTCGGCGTTTGGCCCAAGAATTTGTCTTGACCGCGCAATCGGGTCGCGAAGCGCCAGATCGACAATGGCGTCCAGACCAGCAGGCGTACTCATCAATGTCTTCATCCGACCCAGTACCATACCCAACTCGGGCCAACATCGCCCGCGCCATCTACATAATTTTGTTGCGTTGACAATTATAGTGACTAGGCCTGATATCGGCGGTCGTTCGCCTGACGTAGGGTAAAGCATTGCTCTGGCAATGAAATTTTTGAAGCCTGCCTTGCACATGCTGCGCAGTTTCAGCAGCCGTCGCCCGTCAGCTGCGCCAGATCATCCAGATGGCGACCGCCACCAGACCCACGGAAAGGCCGCGGCGCGTGATTTTCTCGCGTTTCGGATTTGCCAGCCAAGGCTGTGTCGCACCCGCCAGCAAGACGATCATGACATGGACAAAAGTCGCGATGCCTACATAAATCGCCGACAGCATGACCGCTTCGCTATTCGGCGCGCTTGGGGCCAAAAAGGTTGGCACGACGGTTACGAAAAAGACTGCCGCCTTGGGATTAAGCAAATTCGTGACCAAGCCGCGCCAGAAATAAACCAGATAGGCCGATCCCAGCCCGGCAAGGGGTGCGGTCTCAAGGTTGTCGCGCCAGCCGTCCCAAGCCAGCCACAGCAGATAGAAAAACCCGGCCCAACGCAAACCCTGATAGGCCAAGGGCGAAGAGCCCAACATCGTAGTCACACCGAGTGCCGTGGCAAGCCCGATGACAGACAGCCCCAGCGCGACCCCCGCGACAGCAGCAAAGGCGCGTCTTCGCCCCTCCGTTGCGGCGATCAACGCCAGATAAGTCATATTGGGCCCCGGGGTCAGTTCGATCAACAGCGACGCCACACCAAACGCAGCCAATGATGCTGTGTCAATCATCGCTTGACGCCAGCCCCCAAGGGAAACGGGGCAGACCGCGCGAAAGTCCACGAAGGGGAAATAGCGCTATATCCATTTGGCCAAAGGTGGCAGGCTCATCAACACTGCGTTGGCATCATGTCCGCTTTCAAGGCCGAATTTGGTGCCGCGATCATAGACCAGGTTGTATTCCGCATAAAGACCGCGATGAACAAGTTGGGCATCCCGATCTGCTTCGGACCAGGGCATTCCGATGCGACGCTCTACCAGCGGCTGGAACGCGGGCAGGAATGCGGCCCCAACTGATTGCGTAAAAGCAAAATCGGCCTCCCAGTTGCCGGTGTCCAGATCATCATAGAATATGCCCCCCACACCCCGCGCCCGGCCCCGGTGCGGAACAAAGAAATACTCATCCGCCCAGGCCTTGAACTTGGTGAAATAGGTTGGGGAATGCGCATCACAGGCGGCCTGCATCTGGCCATGGAAATGCGCGGTATCCTCGGCATATTCGATGCAGGGGTTCAGATCCGACCCGCCGCCAAACCAGGCGGATTGCGGTGTCCAGAACATCCGGGTGTTCATGTGAACAGCGGGCGCATGGGGGTTTGCCATATGGGCCACAAGTGAAATCCCTGAGGCCCAGAACCGCGGATCACTGTCCATGCCCGGCACGCCCCGCGCCGCCATCGACTTTTGCGCTTTGTCCCCCAATGCGCCGTGCACTTCAGAGACGTTCACGCCCACCTTTTCGAAGACCCGTCCCCCTCGCAACACGCTCATCAGACCGCCACCACCATCTGCACGGGCGGTGGGACTGACTTCAAATCGAACGGGCGCGCCTTGTGCGTGGACCTGTTCCAGGTCTTCAAATGCAGCAACAATCCTGTCGCGAAGGGTTCGAAACCAGGATGAAGCACGGGCTTTGCGGTCTGTAACAGGATCGGTCATTTCAGGTCGCTTCCTTTTTTTATCAGCCTTTGCGTATCAAATCCGCGTGGTCAACAACAAGAGGTTTGGCAATACAGCAGACTTCGCGATATGCTTGCCTACGAAATGCGTCAGGTGACCCCATGTTCAAGCCAATTCTGCTTTTGCCGATCTGTGCTGCCCTTGTCGCCTGCGGAACGCCGCAAGAGCTGTGCATCGCCCGCGAAACCCGCGATCTGCGCGTCGTTGACCGGTTGATCGCCGAGACGGACGGCAATCTGAAACGTGGCTTTGCATATGAAGACGTGGTCATTTCACGAACGGTCTGGGTCAATTGCGAACCCTGGCCTGCGCCACCACCGGTTGAAGGCGGCCCGCCGCCACCGCCCGCTTCGCCCCGGCTGTGTCTGGAAGACAGGGACACGACTGTTACCCGCCCGGTTGCTATTGATGTTGCGGCAGAAACTTCAAAACTTGGTGGGTTGAAGGCGAAACGCAGGCAATTGGCCGCTGCCGGGGAACGATCCATCGCGGCCTGCCGCAAGGCCTATCCAGAATGATCAATGCGCCGGCGCGCGCACGGAATCGAGCACCGAGCGGCCACCATCGACCGTAATCACTTGCCCGGTGATGAAAGCTGCCGCATCCGACACCAGAAACCGCACCGTTTCTGACAGTTCCTCTGCCGATCCGATCCGGCCAAGTGGCGTGCCATCGGTGATCATCTGGCGATAGTCGGGATTGTCTTTCACGATGCTTTGCAGGCTGGCGGTCATCATCGACCCGAAGGCCACAGCGTTGACCCGTATTCCGGCCGGCGCCAGCGCCACCGCCATCGACCGCGTCATCTGATCGACGGCGGCGCAGCTGATCGAATATCCCAGAAGCTCCGATTGCGCACGCTGGGCCGCGATTGACGAAAGGTTCACTATGGCGCCGATCATGCCCGTGGTACCGGCTTTGGCGGCCCTCTGGATCATGCGCTTTGCGGTCATCTGGGTCAGGCGCAGCCCGGTCAGCAAGTTCTGTTCCAGCAAGGCCTCGACCGCGTCTTTTTCTGCGTCCAGCGGGTCGGACAAAGCCATTTGCCGGCTTGCATTGACCAGTATATCCACCCCGCCAAACGCATCCATCGTGGCGGACAAAAGGTTGTTGATGGTCAGTTTTTGCCGCAGATCGCCGGCAAACATCTGCACGTTCTTTTCAGCGCGCGCTTCATCGCCGATTTCGGCCTCAAGTCGGCCTTCATCCATGTCGGCGAACATCACATTCGCCCCTTTGTCCAAGAAGTGCCGCGCAATGGCCAACCCTGTGCCATTTGCCGATCCCGTAACGATTGCCGTTTTTCCGGCTATTGAGAATGACATTTTGCCTGTCCTTGTCGCGTCATCGCCTGGCCCGGATCGGGACGGCTGCGCGGGTTAACTTGAAGGTGCTGTTGCCGCCGATCACTTCGATTTCCTTGAACAGAGTGGTCAACGCGCGGTCGTAGGGCAGATGACGATTGGCAACCAGATAAAGCGCGCCTGAGCCCGCCATCATCCGGTGCGCGGCACCAAGAAACGCGATCCCCAAAGCAGGGTCGGCGTCTCTGGTGGTGTGAAACGGCGGATTGCAGACCACCGCGCCCGCGGGCTGGGCTGGGCGAAAAGTTGTGGCATCCGCCCAATGAAACCGGGCGCGCGGATCAAGGATGTTCTGGCGCGCACACGCAAGGGCGCGGTCCTCGGCCTCAACCAGATCAAGATCGGTGACCCCGCTGCGCGCCAGAATTGCGGCGGCCAGATAGCCCCAACCCGCGCCAAGATCGACCACACGCGAGGGCAGTTTCGCAGGCAGGGCGGCGGCCAAAAGCACTGATCCAGGGTCCGGACCATCTGCGGAAAACATGCCGGGCCGGGTAAAAAAGCCGCCGTCGATGACCTTGGGTGCTGCGGCCCATTGGGCCAGTTCCTGCCCTGCGACAATACTGAATATCTTGCCATGCGCCTTTGCTACCGGGTCCGAGACGGCAGTCAGGCAGCGCAGATCTTTGTAAACACTGTCTATTCCATCTGTTTTTTGCCCGTCCACGAAAATCGCACCACCGGGTGCCACCATTTGGGCCGCTTCGGCCAATAGCGCGCGCGCATCCGCCTTTGCACGTGGCAGACACACTATTGCGGCTGCAAATGGGCCGTTGGCAGTGCTTGCCACGGTGAACCCCTGCTGTGCAAATGCATCATGATCGGGGCGAAAGCCGGTCACCACAATCAATCGGTCGCGGGGCAGCATTGACAGATCATCGGCAGCGCGCGGCCGGATGACCGCGATCATGCCCGAAGCTGGCAACACCACCGCACCGCCCTTTATCGCAGATTCCAACCGTGCAGATCGCATGAGCGGCCGCTTGCGGCCTGGTTCCTTGTCCCAAGGCCGAAGGCTGGCCCTATTCCTTTTCCATCGTACATTGCAGCGGGTGCTGGTGACGGCGGGCAAAATCCATGACTTGCGCTACTTTCGTTTCGGCAACTTCGAACGAAAACACGCCCACCACAGCCAGCCCCTTCTTGTGAACCGTCAGCATGATCTCGAATGACTGGGCATGGGTCAGACCAAAGAACCGTTCAAGCACATGCACGACAAATTCCATCGGCGTGTAATCATCGTTCAGCAACAGCACTTTATAAAGCGGCGGGCGTTCGGTTCTGGTCTTGGTCTTGGTCAATAACGACGCATCACCGCCCGGCCCATCCGGTTTGTCAGACATCTGGAATGGGCGAACTGGCACGGGAAGGCTCCGTCGGATTTGTATGATTGCTCTGGAAGTACTGTTGAAGCAATATAGCAAGTTTTGTCGCGCCGGAAAGGGGGCGGGACATGATTGCATCACGCCATAAAGCGCGCAACACTTGATCGCTGGAGGACCACGCGTGGCAGACACCCGACCCCTGACGACAATCGGTTTTGACGCCGATGATACGCTTTGGCACAATGAGACATTTTTTCGCATGACGCAGGCGCAGTTCACGCTGATGCTGGCGGATTACGCCGAGGGTGACCATCTGGACGAACGGCTGTTGGCGGCAGAGCGCCGCAACCTTGGCCACTATGGTTACGGCGTCAAAGGTTTCGTCCTGTCGATGATCGAAACGGCCATCGAAGTGACGAATGGCCATGTTCCGGCAACGGTGATCAGCGCGCTGATCGAGGCTGGCCGCGACATGCTGCGCCATCCTGTCGATTTGCTGCCCTACGCGGCCGCGGCGGTCTCGGCAATGGCGAAAGACTACCGGGTTATTCTGATCACCAAGGGCGATTTGCTGGATCAGGAACGCAAACTTGCGCAATCCGGCCTTGGTGATCTTTTTTGCGGCGTCGAGATCGTGTCTGAAAAGACGCCAGCAGTCTATGCCAGCCTGTTTGATCGCCATGGGCATGGGACATCGCGCGGCATGATGATAGGCAATTCCCTGAAATCGGATGTGCTGCCGATGTTGGCAGCAGGTGGCCACGCCGTTCACGTGCCCTATGCCCTGACCTGGGCGCTGGAAGCCGCCGATGCGCCCAAGGGACACGATCGGTTTCACATTCTGGAAAATCTTCAGAAACTGCCCGATCTTGTGGGGGTAGTCGCATCGAGACACAACATATAGTACTGCAATGCCTAACTTTTGCTGATCCAGCCACATGTACCGTCTTAGCTCTTTAACAAAACCCATTGAATTAAAGGGCTTTTCCAGACTCACTACCTGTGCTAACTTTCGCCTTAGACAGACAAGCCCCATGACAAAATAGGGGCGTCAGAGGCAGTGATAAGGGGCAGGCGACTTGGCATCGCTTTTGGGGCATTGTGCCCGATTTTGCAGTGTTTTGGCAGTGCTGGCCGTTTTGGCCTTTGGCACCGCTATGGCAGCCCCTTATGCCGCCATTGTGACCGATGCCCGCACCGGCGAGACACTTTATTCCAGAAATGCCGAAACGCGCCTGCACCCGGCCTCACTAACCAAGATGATGACGCTCTACATCACATTCGAAGAGATCCGGCGCGGCAACATCTCGCTGGATACGATGATCACCGTGTCCGAACATGCCGCCGCAGAACCGCCATCCCGTCTTGGGCTGCGGGCCGGCCAGAAAATCGCGCTGCGGTATCTGATCCGTGCCGCAGCCGTGAAATCGGCAAACGATGCCGCAGCCGCAATCGGCGATGCAATCGGGGGATCGACCGCTGGTTTTGCCAAGCGGATGAACCGCACCGCCAAAGCCATCGGGATGACCGATTCGACATTCAAGAACGCGAACGGGTTGACAGCGTCCGGCCACATGTCCACCGCGCGCGACATGAACGTTCTGGGCCGCCGCTTATTTTACGATTTCCCGGAATTCTATAACATCTTTTCGCGCCGCTCGACGGATGCAGGCATGGCACAGGTGGCCAATACCAACCGCAAGTTTCTCGATGCCTATGAAGGCGCTGACGGCATCAAGACGGGCTATACTGTGCCTGCCGGGTTCAACCTAACCGCATCAGCGGAACGCGGCAATGTGCGCATTATTGCCACGATTTTCGGTGGCCAGTCATCTGCCCAGCGCAATGCGAAGATGGCCGAACTGCTGGATCTAGGTTTTGCCAAGGCCCCGGCAAATGCGCGCACAGCCAAACCTGCCACGCCAGAATACCAAGGTGGCGATGCACTGATCGCTTCAGCTGAACCCTCGTTCGAGGACCAAACGGGTGGTTCGGCAAAAACCATCCGGTTGATCATGGCGGTGACGAAATCGCCACGTCCCAGGGCTAGACCGGGCACCCAGCCGGCCCTTGCCGAAACAGCCGTTGCCGACGCTGTCGTTGACCCGGCGCTGGACGATGCCATGCAAGACAGCATCGCAGGAGCATTGGCCGAAGCAACCACGCCGCCACCCGCAGGTACACTGGAGGCGCAATCAATCGCCCTGGTTGACACCCCGGCGCCTGCTGACGTGCTGCAAGACACCGACAAAAGCGCCGCTGTGGATGATGCCGTGACTGCCGCTTTGGGCGAGGAAACTGATTTGGCGGCTTTGCCGGACAATCAATCACCGCCCCCTGCTTTGGCAACCCCTGTGACCGGACCTACCCCGACACCTGCTGAGGGCACAGACCTTGCTGCCGTCTTGGCCGTGGAAAGCCCAGACCCGACGCAAAGCCCCAAGGCAGCCCCGGTGATGCCGAATTTGGCACAAAGCGCCCCCCCGGCACGACCCGCAGGACTGGCCCCGGAACCAGCCGAAGAGCCAACGGTCGCGCTGGCCCTTGCAGAGTCACTTGATCAACCGGTTCCCCAAAGTATTGAAGACACCGTGGCCGTGGCACCTGTTGCGCCGGAACTGGTGGATGATCTTGCGGATCAGGTCGCCGCAGAAACGGTGTCAGCAACGACCCAGCGGCCTGCCAAGCGTAATGCACCTATTTTTGACAAGGTTGCCGCCGTCGACGAAGAGGCGACACCTGAGCAAGAAGTTGTCACCCGAATCTCGACGTCTGGCGGACGCTATTGGGGGGTCAATGTCGGGCGGTTCGGATCAAGCTATGAGGCGGAGCGCGCCTTGCTGAAAACCCAGCTGACAGAATCTGCCACATTGAACGATGGCCTGCGCAAAGTCGTGCATAGGGGCGGTGCCTTTGATGCAAACTTCATGGGGCTAAGCCAGGATCAGGCCGATCTTGCCTGCCGCCGCCTGCAGGCGCGCGCCGTTCAATGTTTTACCATCGGGCCATGACCGCTTGATTGCGCATCATCTTAGCCAGACATCTGTTCAGACTTACGACGCTTGCCCTTCGATATAGCTGACCAGGGCTGGCAGCGATTTGCAGCGCAGATCATAGCGATCAAGGATCGTCTGGCGTGCGGCCTTGCGATGCCGATCATAGGTTTTCGGATTGGCCAGCGCATGAATCAGCGCCTTTGCCCAGGCTGGCACATCGAAGAAATCGACCAAAACGCCGTTTTTGCCATGCTGGATCACTTCTTCGACGGGTGCGGTGCGCGAGCCCACGATCAACGCCCCGGCAGACATTGCTTCCAGCATCGACCATGACAGTACGAAAGGATAGGTCAGATAGGCATGTACCCTGCTGATCTGCATCACTGCGGTGAACTGATCGTAGGGAACGCGGCCCAGAAAATGCACGCGGGCATGGTCGATCCTGCCGCGAACCTGATTTAGGAAGGTGTCTTTCCAACCCTTTTCCCCTTTTGGGGCCGCCCCATAGCTGACTTCATCGCCGCCGATGATTACCACTTGGGCATCCGGTCGCGCTGCAAGAATGTCCGGCAGCGCGCGCATGAAAATGTGGTAGCCGCGGTAGGGTTCCAGATTGCGGTTCACGAAGGTCAGAACCTCGTCACCCGCGCGCAGGTGCTTGCCATTGGGCAAGACAAAGCTGGCATTCGGATCGGGTCGCATCAGCGAAGTATCCACACCGTCATGAATGACCTCGATCATTTGGCGCAGCGGCGCCGGGTAGGAACCGGCCTGCCAATTGGTCGGCGAAATCCCTGCGTCGGCATGCAGCAAGGCCTGCCCAAGATACGCCCCACGCGCTTGGGCAATCATCACCTGGTCAAAATTGGGCGGGTTGAACTCGGGGTCAAAGCCTACGTCGGCCCCCCGCCCCCGGTAGTAGAATTCCGCATAAACGATCAGCCGTGCCTTTGGCCAAACTTCTTTCAGAAATAACGTCTCGCCCCAGCCGGAATGTCCGATGATGACATCAGGCACATACTCCTTTTCATCGCGCAACTGGCAGGCGGCCCGGGCCACCGTCACGCCGCGATCCGACATCAAGGTATAATTGCGCCCCAATCTCGTGGCCGCCGGATCAACCGCTGCCGCCTCATGCCGGTAGCGGACAACCGGAATGGTCGAGGCGCGCTTGTTGTTGCTATCGGTCAGTGCCAGGCAATCGTGTCCGCGCCGCTGCAGTTCCGGCGCAAGGTGCAGAAACTGGCCGGGAAAATTCTGATGCACGAACAGAATTCTCAAAACCCTACCCCCCGAAAGCCGCGGCCATCAGCGCACGGGTGTAATCGGTTTTGGGATCGTTGAACAAGGTCGCGGCCTCTTCCGCCTCGACAATATCGCCGTTTTTCATCACGATCACCTTGTGCGACATGGCCCGGACCACGCGCAGATCATGGCTGATGAAGATATAGGCGAGACCCCATTTGCGTTGCAGATCGCGCAGCAAATCCACGATCTGCACTTGCACTGTCATATCCAATGCCGAGGTCGGTTCATCCAGCACCAGCAGTTTCGGGCGCAAGATCATCGCCCGGGCGATCGCCACGCGCTGGCGCTGCCCGCCAGAAAACTCATGCGGGTATCGGGCCATCGTGGCCGGGTCCAGCCCCACTTCGGTCATGATATCCGCCACCATCTGGTGCTTGTCGCGGCCGGGCTCCAGCCCGTGCACGCCCAGCCCTTCGGCAATGATTTCTTCCACCGTCATCCGGGGTGACAGGCTGCCATAGGGGTCTTGAAACACCACCTGCAGATTGCGCCGCACGGCGCGCATCTGCGCCGATCGCCAACCCTGAATGTCCAGGCCCATCACCACGATTCTGCCGGTTGACGGCAGCAGCCGCAAAATCGCCATCGCAAGCGTCGTTTTGCCGGACCCGCTTTCGCCAACAATGCCCAGCGTTTCGCCACGCCGGACGGTCAGGTTGGCGTCATTCACCGCCTTTACATGCCCTACGGTCTTACGCATCAGGCCGGATGTGATCGGAAACCAGATGCGCAGACTTTCGGTTGCGACCACAGCCTCGGCATCAGCAGGTACCGGATCGGGCTGGCCTTTGGGTTCTGCCGCAAGCAGTTTTTGGGTATAGGGATGCTGAGGGTTGGCAAACACCTCTGCCGCGGGCCCCTGTTCCACGATTTCGCCGCCCTGCATCACACAAACCCGGTCGGCGATCCGCCGAACGACACCCAGATCATGGGTGATGAACAACAGGCTTAGCCCTTCGCGCACTTTCAGATCTGCCAGCAGGTCCAGGATTTGTGCCTGTATGGTCACGTCCAGCGCCGTGGTCGGCTCGTCCGCAATCAGCAATTCCGGCCCATTGGCCAGCGCCATCGCAATCATCACCCGCTGGCGTTGCCCCCCCGACAGCTGATGCGGATAGGCCTGAAGCCGGCTTTGCGCATCACTGATCCCAACCTTATGCAGCAAGTCAAGAATTCTCGCCTGCATTGCGGCACCGCTTAACCCCTGATGCAAGGTCAGGCTTTCGCCGATCTGCCGTTCGATCGTGTGCAAAGGGTTCAGCGATGTCATCGGTTCCTGAAAGATGAAACTGATGTCATTGCCCCGAACCTTTCTCAGGGCTGTTTCATCCGCGCCCACCATTTCGGTACCGTTGTAGCGGATGGACCCGGTGACCGTCGCGCTGTCGGGCAGCAAGGACACTGTGGCAAGCGCGCTTACCGATTTGCCCGATCCACTTTCACCGACCAGCGCCACGGTTTCGCCCTTGCCGACGGTAAAACCGACATTTCGCACCGCACGGATGATACGCCCATCCTGGGCAAAACTGACCGACAGGTCTGCTACCTCCAGCACCGGGTTCTTTGGCCCATCTGTCATCGAAACGTCTTTCTGGGATCGAACGCATCGCGGACGCCTTCGAACACGAAGACCAAAAGCGACAGCATGATGGCAAAAGTGAAGAACGAGGTGAAGGCCAGCGATGGCATCTGCAGGTTTTGCTGCGCCTGCCGCGACAATTGCCCCAGTGATGGCAAGGACGCGGGCAACCCGAAACCCAGATAGTCCAGCGCCGCCAATGACCCGATGGTGCCCGAAATGGCAAAGGGCAGCAATGTCAACGTGGCAACCATGGCATTGGGCAAGACATGCCGGAAGATGATCACCCGGTCAGGTACGCCCAAAGCCTTGGCCGCACGCACATATTCAAAATTCCGCGCCCGCAGGAATTCGGCGCGCACAATGCCCACCAGCCGGGTCCAGCCAAACAGCACCATGATGGCAATCAATATCCACAAGCTGCGCTGCCAGACCGAAAACACGATGATGATGAAGTAAAGTTCTGGCACCGACCCCCAGATTTCCAGCACCCGCTGAAAGATCAGATCGGTCAGCCCGCCGAAATACCCCTGTACCGCCCCCGCAGCGATACCGATCACCGAAGTCACAAGCGTGACGAACAACCCGATCGCAACAGAAAGGCGAAAGCCGTAAATCACCCGTGCCAGAACATCGCGGCTGGTATCATCTGTGCCAAGCCAATGCGTGCTGTCGGGTGCCGATGGGGCCGCAGCCCCGCCCAGATCATTGATCGTGTTATAGCTGTACGGGATCGGGGCCCAAAGGATTGACCCTTTCAAGAACCCCTCGCTTGCGACATCAAACTTGCCCAGATCAACTGCCTGAATCATCGTTTCCGGCTCGTCAAAGCAATCGACCAGACCGCCGGTCTTGATCAGACACTGGACCTCTGATGATTTGTAATTCGCCTCGGTCTTGAAATCGCCGCCGAAATCCGCCTCTGAGTAAAACTTCAGGAACGGGGTGCGCCATTCCCCGCGATAGGTCACCAAAAGCGGGCGATCATTGGCCAGAAGTTCGGCAAACAAGGATACACCGAACAGCACAGAGAAAATGATCAGTGACCAGTAGGCCCGCTTGTTGGCCTTGAAGTTCCGCCAGCGCCGCTGGTTCAGGGGGGAAAGAGCCATCTATCCCCGCCTGTCGAAATCAATACGCGGGTCAACCCATACATACATCAGATCCGAGATGATGCCGACGACCAGCCCCATCAGCCCGAATGCAAAGAGCGTGCCGAAGATCACCGGATAATCCCGCTCCAAAGCCGCCTTGTAGCCAAGCTGGCCCAAGCCATCCAGACTGAATATAGTCTCGATGATCAGGCTGCCGCCAAAGAACACGCCGATGAACAGCGCCGGAAACCCGGCAATCACGATCAGCATCGCATTGCGGAACACATGGCCATAAAGCACCCGGTTTTCCGGCAACCCCTTGGCCCGCGCCGTCATGACATATTGCTTTTTGATCTCATCCAGAAAGCTGTTCTTGGTCAGAAGCGTCAGCGTCGCAAAA
>JANNSG010000079.1:0-33706 GCA_031402355.1 Pseudorhodobacter sp.
CAGCATGGTCACGGGCGATCTGGCGGGCATCCTTGGCGATAGCGCCGGGCGCAGCCTTCGCACCGCCTATGACGCCGCCCCGTCCGGTCTGCGCCCCGCTGCGCGCCAGACGCAATATCCGAACTTCAAGGTGCAGACCAAGTATATGCTTGGCGATGCCCCGGCCCTTCGGCGGGTTCTGGAAGGCGGCGAATATCCGATGGGTTCGGTTGCCGAGTCGGCCAATACGAACACCCTGCAAACCTTCGGCAGCATGATCCCCTACACGCGCCAAATGTGGATCAACGATGATCTGAACGCGCTTGCAGACTTCAGCCGCCGCATGGGCATCGCCGCGCGTGAATTCGAGAACGCGCAGCTTGTCACCGCCCTGACCAGCAACCCGATCATGGGCGACGGTCTGGCGGTGTTCGTCGCGGGTCACAACAACGTCGACTCTGCCGCTGCGCCAAGCGTCACCAGCCTGAACGCCGGACGGGTTCGGATGCGGAAACAGACTTCGGCGAACGGGATGCCGATCAATGCCGCGCCCCGCTATCTGATCGTGCCGCCCGAATACGAAACCATCGGGGAACAGTTGCTGACCACGCTGGCAGCAACCGCCGTCGCCGATGTGAACCCCTTCGCCAAGCTGTCGCTTCTGGTGGAACCCCGCCTGACCAACGCGACGCAATGGTATCTGGCAGCGGACCCGGCGAACATCGACGGTCTGGAATACGCCTACCTTGAAGGCGCACCCGGCCCGCAGGTGGAAACGACCGTCGCCTTCGAGGTTGACGCCATGATGATCAAGGTCCGCTTGGACTTCGGCGCAGCATGGATCGACCATCGCGGTTGGTATCGGAACGGCTGATGGCAATCGACCCGACCGAACTGGAAACGCTGCGCGACGCCCTGATCAGGGCGCGCGCAAGTGCAACACGAGTCGTCATGTTTGAGGGCAAGCGGGTTGAATATGGCAGCGACGCCGAAATGGCGAACGCCCTTGCCGATCTGGAAACCCGTATCCGCCGCGCCTCGGCACCCCGGCCCGGCAGCATCACGTTCGCCACGTCCAAGGGCGTGTGACGGGCAAACTGGAGGCGCGCCCTGCCGCGAGCATTGACAGGGCGCGCCAAATGACCATATCTATGGACAATCGAAGCAAAGTGATCCCACGATGGCAAACCGGCGCACCGCATTTCTGCAATCCGATCTGACCAAGGTCTTAAGAGCCTACAAGGACGCAGGCTTGCCTTCGCCCCAGATCGTGCTTGAGCCGGAGCGGATCACTGTGTCGCCCCTGACCGATTCCAATGCGAAGTCCGACCCGAACCCATGGGATGATTGATGAAACAGAAGCGCCAGTTTCCCGGAGCATCGCCCTACACCGACCGCCACGGGCAACGCCGCTGGCGGTATCGGAAGGGCGGGTTTTCGCGTGAATTGGGCACCGACTACGGATCGACCGAATTCGTCCAGCGGTATGAAGCGGCCTTGCTTGAGCATCGGACGGGCAAGAAGGCCGGGGCAGGCGCTGCGACCACCATCCCCGGTTCGGTCAATGATCTGGTGGCGTCATGGTATCAATCGCCCGAGTGGAGCGGCTTGGCAGACCTGACGAAAAAGACCTATCGCGGCCTTGTGGAGCCGTTCCGGCAGAAGCATGGCGACAAGCCCGTGAACCGCCTTGAGCGGCGTCACGTCATGGGCTTCCTTGCCGAGAAGTCCGACACGCCGTCCGCCGCAAATAACCTTCGCAAGCGACTGGGGCAGTTGCTGGACCATGCCATTGCATTGGATTGGATCAAGGCAAATCCGGCGCGACTGACCAAGGCATACAAGATCACTGGCGACGGCTTTCACGCTTGGGACGAAGGCGAAATTGCCCGGTTCTTTGAAGTGCATGAACCCGGCACCGTGGCGCATCGCGCCGTGACCCTGATGCTTTACACGGGCGCAGCGCGCGTTGATGCCGTGAAGCTGGGGCCGATGAACCTGAAGGGCGGACGGCTTGAGTATCGCCGCCAAAAGACCGCCAAGACCAACGGCGTTCTTGTCAGCATACCGGTTCACCCCGATCTGGCGGACGTGCTGGCTAACTGTCCGCCCGATAGGCCCTTCCTTTCCACCGCTTACGGAAAGAGCCGTTCGCCCGATGGCCTTGGCAACCTCATGCGCGAATGGTGCGACAAGGCGGGCTTGTCCGAGTGTTCCGCGCACGGCTTGCGGAAAGCCTGCGCGCGCCGCTTGGCAGAAGCCGGGGCAACCGCGCATGAGATAATGGCTGTCACAGGGCACAAAACCTTGGCCGAGGTGCAGCGATACACCGAAACAGCGATGCGTGAAGGGCTGGCCGATTCAGCCCATGCCAAGCTGCTTTCCCGGCCAAACCGGGAACAGACCGTGGTGAACCTTCCTGCTAGGTTCGCCAAAAATTCCCCTAACGACTTGAAAAAGAAAGGAAAATAGATGGGGTTTGGTAGGCCCGGAGGGACTCGAACCCCCAACCAAGGCGTTATGAGCGCCCTGCTCTAACCAGTTGAGCTACAGGCCCCCAGCCCGCCCTGACTAGCAGAGATCGGGTCGAGGTCAAGAAGGCGCAGGGCCAAGCCGCAACAGATGTTCCCATTTCGCCCGCCATGCGGTAAGGCGGCGCAAGATTTGGCAATGGGGGCTGTTGCATGACGACGTTCGGAAAAAATGGCCTGACTTACGCCGATGCCGGTGTTGATATTGATGCGGGCAACGCCCTTGTTGAACGCATCAAACCCGCCGCAAAACGTACCAATCGCCCCGGCACGATGTCGGGCCTTGGCGGCTTTGGCGCGCTGTTTGATCTGAAGGCCGCAGGCTACGCCGACCCGGTTCTGGTGGCCGCAACCGACGGCGTCGGCACCAAGCTGCGCATCGCCATCGATACCGGACATGTCGATACAATCGGCGTCGATCTGGTGGCGATGTGCGTCAATGATCTGGTTTGCCAGGGTGCCGAGCCGCTGTTTTTTCTGGATTACTTTGCCACCGGAAAGCTGGACCTTGACCAGGCGACCCGCATCATCAACGGCATCGCTGCGGGCTGCGAAGCCTCCGGCTGTGCCTTGATCGGCGGCGAGACGGCAGAAATGCCCGGCATGTATCACAATGGTGACTTCGATCTGGCTGGCTTTGCGGTGGGGGCAATGGAGCGCGGCAATGATCTGCCGCGCGGCGTGGCGGAAGGCGATATTCTGCTGGGCCTTGCGTCCAACGGCGTACATTCCAACGGCTATTCGTTCGTGCGCAAAGTGGTGGAACTCTCTGGCCTTGGCTGGGATGCGCCGTCGCCGTTTGGGGGTGGCATTCTAGGCCAAGCCCTGCTGGCCCCAACGCGCCTTTATGTCAAACAGGCGCTGGCAGCGGTGCGGGCAGGGGGCGTCAACGCCCTTGCCCATATCACCGGCGGCGGGCTGACCGAAAATCCGCCGCGCGTCATCCCCGACGGGTTGGCCTGCGAGATTGACCTTTCTGCTTGGGTTTTGCCGTCAGTGTTCCGCTGGTTGGCCACGACTGCTGGCATGTCGCAGCCGGAACTTTTGAAAACCTTCAATTGCGGCATCGGCATGATGGCGGTCGTGGCACCCGACCGGGCTGACGCGGTTGCCGACTTGCTGGCAGCGCACGGCGAGACAGTCGTGCGACTGGGCCGCGTCATTCCCGGCGAAGGCGTGCACTACAAGGGGCGGCTTTTGTGAAACGCGTGGCCATCCTGATCTCTGGGGGTGGTTCCAACATGCTGGCGCTGGTGCGCGACATGACAGCGGACCATCCGGCGCGCCCGGTTCTGGTTGCCTCTAACGTGCCGGGGGCGGCGGGTCTTGCCCATGCGGCAAAGCTTGGCATCGCTACGGCGACGCTGGATCATCGCCCCTACCTCGGCGACCGTGCGGCGTTTGAAGCAGACTTGATGGCCCAAATTATCGCCACTGATCCCGACATCATTTGCCTTGCCGGGTTCATGCGGGTGCTGACCCCGACTTTTGTCGCCCCGTTCGCAGGCCGGATGCTGAACATCCACCCCTCACTCTTGCCAAAATACCCGGGCCTGCACACCCATCAGCGCGCGCTGGATGCGGGCGATAGCCACGCGGGCTGCTCGGTGCATGAAGTCACAGCCCTTCTGGATGCTGGTCCGGTCCTTGGCCGGGCCGAAGTGCCCGTTCTGCACGGCGATACGGCGGCAAGCCTTTCGGCCCGTGTGCTTGTGCAAGAGCACCGTCTCTACCCCGCTGTTCTGCGCCGGTTTGCGGCAGGCGACCGCCGCCCGATTGCCCTTTGATCGACCTGCAGTTCCGGCGGGCCCCTGCATCAGCCAAAACCGAATCCGCTTTCATTTTGGCCCAAATATCCCCGCGCGGAGCGCATTCTTTCGCAATTCAGGTCAAAATTGAAGGTTTTCAGGCCAAACGGCTAAACAACTTATGCGCGAGGGCTTTCCATTCGTCACCCCGCCCCCTATAGCGGATCTGCGGGATGCCCCCGTAGATCTGGGACCTTTGCTTTATGCGTACGATTACCACAACCGACGACCTTGCCGAATTCTGCGATGCCGCCAAGAAATCGACCTATGTCACCATCGACACGGAATTTTTGCGCGAACGCACCTATTGGTCCAAGCTTTGTCTCATTCAGATGGCCTTGCCGGGCGATGACGGCGATGCGGTGCTGGTCGATCCGATCGCTGGCGACGCCATGTCTATGGAACCGCTCTACGACCTGTTTCGCCACAAGGACACGGTGAAGGTATTTCACGCCGCACGCCAGGATCTGGAAATATTCTTTGTCGAAGGGGGTGTGTTTCCCGATCCGATGTTCGATACCCAAGTGGCCGCCATGGTCTGCGGCTTTGGCGAACAGGTCGGCTATGAAACGCTGGTCAAGAAGATCGCCCATCAGCCGCTCGACAAAACCTCGCGCTTTACCGATTGGTCACGCCGCCCGCTGACCGAGGCGCAGATGGTCTACGCTCTGGCCGATGTCACGCATTTGCGGATGATCTATGAAAACCTGTCGGCACAAATCACCAAGAACGGCCGCCAGAAATGGGTTGAGGAAGAACTGGCGATCCTCACCGATCCGGCCACTTACACAGTAACCCCGGATCAAGCCTGGACGCGGATCAAGACGCGCACGACCTCGGGCCGGTTTCTGGCCGTGGTGCAGGAACTGGCGCGGTTTCGGGAAGACTATGCGCAAAAGAACAATGTCCCGCGCAGCCGGGTGATGAAAGATGACGCGCTGCTGGAACTGGCCTCAACGCGGCCGGCAACGGCTGACGATCTTGGCCGGTCCCGGCTGTTGCTGCGCGAGGGTCGCAAGGGTGATATCGCGGATGGCATCTTGCTGGCGATCAAGGCCGGAATGGACATGCGACACGAAGACATGCCAAAGCCCGATCAAAGCCGCGAACAATTGCAGGTCAACCCGGCGCTGGCAGATCTGCTGCGGGTCTTGCTCAAGGCCAAGTCCGAACAGCTGGGTGTCGCCTCCAAGCTGATTGCCTCGGCCTCGGATCTTGATGCAATCGCGGCAGGCCTGCGCGATCTCGATACTTTGCACGGCTGGCGGCTTGAGGCTTTTGGCGAAGACGCTCTGCGCCTGTGTCGTGGCGAAATTGCACTGACCGCCAAAGGCAATGACGTGCGGGTGATCCGGCTTTAGTCCTGGCAAGTGCGGGGTGCCAGTTTGGGGGGGGGCCTATCGCCTGGCGGCCTGTTCCGCCTCAGCGCCGTGCTGCGCGGGCATTGCGCGCGCCTTGCACCACGATCTCGCGGATGCCCTCCAGCTTGATATCCGACAGTGAAACCGCCACCGCCACCTGACGCGACCGGGGCGTGCTGACGGCGGTCTGGGTGATCGGCGGAACAATCCGGAAGTCATAGACCAGCACGCCTTCCTTTTCAATCGGTCGGGCCACCAGTTCGGCGTCCCAATAGCCTTGATTGGGGGTCCGCCCCTCGGCGCGCACTATCGCGCCGCCCGGGAAAGGTTCGATGTCCAGCGACAACACTTCATCCACCAGCGCGCGCGGGTCGGTGGTCTCGCCTTCGGTCAGCAAGACCTTCTCGGCAGGCGCCGAGCGTCCAAACCAGTTGAACGGATTCAGGCGTGATTCGCGGATTGCGCCGCAGCCCCCCAGCACAACCACCAAAGTCAGCATCGCCATCAGCGGAGTTTTCATTCGCAGCCCCTCAAACCCTTTTCCTTTGGCTATCCGATCCTGCCCGCTTTGAAAAGCGCCGCGACACTTCGGCTTGACCTTGGGGCTAGACCTTTCGGCCTTGACTGCTTACCTCGGTCCTGTAGCGGAGAATTTGCCATGGCCACGCAAGCTTTTGAAGACATCGCTGAAACGTTCGAGTTCCTTGACGATTGGGAAGATCGCTACCGCCATGTCATCGATCTGGGCCGTGCAATGCCGCCCCTCGACGCAGCCTTTCGGGTGCCCGCCTTCAAAGTGGACGGCTGCGCCAGCCAAGTCTGGATCAGGCCTACCATCGCGGGGCAGGGCGCGGCTGCCAGCTTTGATTTTCAGGGCGAAAGCGACGCGATGATCGTGCGTGGCCTGATCGCCATCCTGCACGCACTTTATGCGGGGGTTGCTGCCGCAGACGTGGCGAATGTCGATGCGGCGGCCGAATTGGGCCGGCTTGGCCTGAATGATCATCTGTCAGCGCAGCGGTCAAACGGGGTGCGCGCCATGGTGGAACGTATCCGCATAACCGCCGCCGATGCAGCGCTTTAGCTGCGCGCCACTTTCACCCTGTCGGTGTAAAACGCCAGATGCCCGGCAATCTGTGCCATGTCATCTTTCGGGGTTTCATAGGACCAGACCGCGTCTTTCAGCACCTGACTGCCGGTGACGATGGAATAATAGCTGGCCTCGCCTTTCCAGGGACAGGTGGTCTGCCGATCACTTGGGTCCAAAAGCGCCATCGCCACATCTTCACGAGGCACATAGATCACCGGTGGGTACGACCCTTCGGTCATCTCAAGCGCACGCGACGATTCGCCGATCACCGCACCGTCAGCGCGGATCACATAGGTGCCGGGGGCCTGGCGAATTTTGATATGGTCTGCCATGTCTCTGCTCTCCTATTGATGGATCAAGCATCAAAGGTGGCAGGCATCTTCCAATTGGGCAAGCGTCACAAAACTGCGACGGCGGCGTTCAGCCAATCCAAAGCCTCAGCACTCAGGCGAGATCCCAGTTTGGCAAGCGTTTCAGCATGATAGGCGTTCAACCAGTCCCGTTCGCCTGGGGATAACAGTTCCGTCACAATCAACCGACGGTCCAGCGGCACAAAGGTCAGCGTTTCAAACGCCAGATGGCTGCGTGCGTCTGCGCCTGCCAAATCCGGCGCAGTTTGCACCACAATCAGGTTTTCCAGCCTGATGCCGAACGCGCCTTCGCGGTAATAGCCCGGCTCGTTTGACAGGATCATGCCCGTCTCGAGGGCCACGTCCGATATCCGGCTGATCCGCTGCGGCCCTTCATGCACGGACAGAAACGCGCCCACGCCATGCCCGGTGCCGTGGTCAAAATCCATGCCTGCCAGCCACAGATTGTAGCGCGCCAGCGGATCCAGATCCCGGCCCATATAGCCCTTGGGAAACCGCACCCGACTGATCGCAATCATGCCTTGCAACACGCGGGTATAACACAGTCGGGCTTCATCGCCCGGGTCGCCAATCGCGATGGTGCGGGTGATATCGGTGGTGCCATCGACATATTGCGCGCCCGAATCCACCAGCAGCAGTTCGTTTTGCTGGATGGCCCGATTTGACCCTTCGGTCACCCGGTAATGCATGATCGCACCGTTCGGCCCCGATCCGCAGATGGTATCGAACGATATGTCGTGCAGCGCATTGGTTGCGCGGCGGTAGCCTTCCAACGCCTTGACCACGTCTATTTCGGTCAGCCCGCCCTTCGTCGCACGCGCGTCCAACCAGCACAGAAATTCCACCATCGCCGCCCCATCGCGCAGATGTGCTTCGCGGGTGGCAGCGATTTCGGCCGGGTTCTTGCAGGCTTTCGGCAAACGGCAAGGGTCGGCGCCCCAGGAAACCTCAATGCCTGCATCTTTCAAAGCATGGCTTACCGCCAAAGGCGCAGTTCCCCGGTCTACACGGACCGGGCCTCGAAGGGTGCGCAGGGCTGGCACAAAACCGGCAACGGGTTGCAGATCAACCTCCATGCCCATATGCGCCCGCACATCCGCATCAAACTTTGCCGGATCGCCGTAAACCGTCACCCGACCATCATCGTGCAAAATGGCAAAGCCATGCACGATCGGGTTGCGCGGCACATCCGCCCCGCGAATGTTCAAAAGCCAGCAAAGACTGTCAGGCAGCGTAATCACTGCTGCTTTTTGTCCGGCCTTGCGCAAGCCATCCGCCAACCGCGCCCGCTTGGCAGGGCTCGGTTCACCCGCTAACGCTGCTGGATACACAAAGGCACGGCCCACCGGGGCCGCAGGTTGATCGGCCCAGATATGATCGACAATATTGTTACCAGAACGAAAGGTTACGCCTGATCCTTCAAGTGCCGTCTCAATGGACGCGATTTCATCCGCCGTATGCAACCACGGATCAAACCCGATGACGCCGCTTTGCAAATGCGCGCGAGCCCACTCCCCCGCCTTGGTTTCCGGCCAAGGCACGGGCGTGAAATGGCCGAGGTCCACTTGCCCCTTCACCTGCACCCGGTAGCGCCCGTCGATGAACACGCCCGCCATTTCCGGCAGCACGATGCAAAACCCTGCCGACCCGGTAAACCCGGTCAGCCATTGCAGCCTTTCATCCCGCGCCGCCACATATTCCCCCTGATGCGCGTCGGCGCGGGGAATGATGAAGCCTGAAAGCCCGTCCGCCGCCAAAGCATTGCGCATAGCCGCGAGCCGCGCGGCACCAGTTTCAGGCGAAGAGACAGCGTTAAACGATTGAAACATCAGCCAAATCTCCGCATTCCCATCGCTTTCGCGCGCTTCCTTGCATCCACCTCGAACAATGCTGCCAGTTGTTCGGTCATCGCTCCCGCCAGCTGTTCCACATCGGTGATGGTGACGGCGCGGTTGTAATAGCGGGTCACATCATGGCCGATTCCGATGGCGATCAATTCCACCTGACGGCGCTTTTCCACCATGGCGATCACATCGCGCAGGTGTTTTTCCAGATAATTCGCCGGGTTCACCGAAAGTGTCGAATCGTCCACTGGCGCACCGTCAGAGATTACCATCAGTATCTTGCGCGCCTCCGGACGGTTCGCCACCCGCCTGTGCGCCCATTCCAGCGCCTCGCCGTCGATGTTTTCCTTCAAGAGGCCCTCTTTCATCATCAGCCCCAGATTGGGCCGTGTCCGCCGCCATGGCGCATCGGCGGATTTATAGATGATGTGGCGCAAATCGTTCAGCCGCCCGGGTTGTTGCGCGCGCCCTGCCGCCAGCCAGCGTTCGCGTGCTTGGCCCCCCTTCCACGCCCGCGTGGTGAAGCCCAGAATTTCGACCTTCACCGAACACCGCTCCAGCGTGCGGGCCAATACATCGGCGCAAATCGCCGCGATGGATATCGGGCGGCCCCGCATGGACCCCGAATTATCCAACAGCAAGGTCACGCAGGTATCGCGAAATTCGGTATCCTTTTCGCGCTTGAAGCTCAGCGGCGTTGTCGGGTTCGCCACCACCCGCGCCAGACGGCCCGCGTCCAGCGTGCCTTCTTCCAGATCAAATTCCCAACTGCGGTTCTGCTGCGCCTGCAAGCGGCGCTGCAACTTGTTCGCCAAGCGGCTGACTGCGCCCTTCAAAGGTTCCAACTGCTGATCCAGATAGGCGCGCAGACGTTCCAATTCGGCGGGCTCCGCCAAATCTTCCGCCTTTATTTCCTCATCAAAATCAGTGGTATAGACGCTATAATTCGGATCGGCATCCGAATGCGGCGCGGGGCCGGGCGGCTCCACCGGGGCCTCGCCCTCGGGCAATTCGGCCTCGTCGCCCTGTTCCATATCCGCAGAATCTTCCATCGTGACCTGCGCCTGTGACGCATCTTGCTGGTCATCCTGGGTCTGCTCGGGCGAGGCTTCGCTGTCCTCGCCTTCTTCCTGCTCGTCACCCGCAGAATCGGGCTGATCTTCGTCCTGCTCGGTGTCGTCCGACCCATCTTCGGGGTCGTCCATATCAGGGTCATCGCCCAACTGATCGCCATAGCCCAGATCAGCAATCACCTTGCGGGCAAGCCGCGCAAAGGCCGCCTGATCCGCCAGCACATGATCCAGATTTTCCAATGTGCCGCCAGCAGCTTGCGCAAAATGCGCGCTCCACAGGTTCATGACCGTATCCGCGCCCTTGGGCAGCGGCCGCCCCGTCGCCAGATGCCGCACCAGATACCCCGCAGCCACCGAAAGCGGTGCATCCTCCGGCTTTGTGATCTGGGCATAACCCTTGCGGTCCGCCTCATGCCCGATCTTGGCGTCAATATTGCCTGCCGTCCCCGGCATTGTCCGCGCGCCCACCGCCTCGCAGCGCGCGGTTTCCATAGCGTCGTAGATTTCCCGTGCCAGCGCCCCCGTTGGCGTGTAGCGGGCTGATACCGCCTCATCATGGTACTTGCGGCGCAGCGCAAACGCATCCGCCGTACCGCGTGCCAGCAACACCTCATCGCGCGTCATGCGGCGCGACACCTGCGGCAGGCGCATCGCATCCTTGGTCATTCCCGCCGGATCGACCGAGAAGGTGACCGTCAGATCAGGATCATTCGCCATGGTTTTCGTAGCCTCGGCGAGGGCCTTTTTGAACGGATCGGCGGGGTTGTCACTGGCTTTGGTCATGGCCCAGATAAATCACTGGCGGCAGGCGGGGGCAAGGGTGGCCTTCACTGTGATGACCGCATTTAGCCCCGCCAAATGACAATGATGTGCGTCATCGCACATGATGTATACATCTGTGCGCAGTTGCTGGAAAGAGGTTTCAGACCGATGTCACATGCAATGAATCCACCCCGTCACGAGAGGACACGTCAATGGCCAACAAACCTAAAATCGCGATTATCATCGGCTCCACCCGGGCCACCCGCTTTGCCGACAAACCGGCGCAGTGGATGCTGAAGCAAGCCCAAGCCCGCACAGATATGACGGTCGAACTGGTCGATTTGCGCGATTTCAACTTGCCGATCTTCAACGAAATGGCCAGCAACGCCTGGATGCCGTCGCAAGACCCGGCAGCAATCGCATGGCAAAACAAGCTGGCCGAATTTGACGGCTTTATCTTTGTGGTCGCCGAATACAACCGCTCTGTCACCGGCGCTTTGAAAAACGCCATCGACCAAGCCGCAAAAGAATGGGCGCGTAAACCCATGGGTGCGATTGCCTACGGCTCCATGGGCGCATCCTCCGCGTTGCAACACCTGCGCATCATGGCGGTAGAGTTGCAGATGGTGCCGGTACGTTCTGCTGTGCACATCGGCGGCGCAGACCTGTTCAAAATCCACCCGATGGGCGGCAATATGAACGGCGCAATCGAAGAGATCGAATCCAGCCTGCTGCCCGCCGCCAAAACCCTGCTCGATGATATCGTCTGGTGGGCAAAGGCGACGATGGCTGCAAAGGGCGATGCCGTCTCTAAAGCGGCGTAATTTTGGCCACAGCGGTAGTGCTGTTTTGAATGATTGGCCCGGCAATCTGCCGGGCCATTTTCATTTTCGGTTGTTGACAGGATGGCAAATTTCGCTATTTATATACACAAAAATGAAGGTCAAGGATGATCCTGAAAGCCAGTAAAGACATCATCCGCAGGCTGGAAACCGAAGGCTGGGTGTTCGTGTCGTCCAAGGGATCACATCACAAATACCGCAAAGACGGGCAAAGCCTGATCGTGCCGCACCCAAAGAAAGACCTACCACTCGGCACAGCGCGCAGCATCGCCCGTGTCGCAGGCTGGCTAAAGGAGCCACTATGAAAACTTATCTTGCCTTGGTTCATAAGGACGTAGACAGCGCTTACGGCCTGACATTCCCCGATCTTCCGGGCTGCTTTGCCGCCGCCGATACCGCAGCCGATATTCTGCGCAACGGTGTCGAGGCATTGGAATTGTGGTTTGAAGATGCCGAAGCCGTTACCCCGCGCGGGCCAGATGCAATCGCTACTGAGGTTGCCGCCGATCTTGCCCAAGGCGCATTCCTGATCGCCGTGCCATTGGTGCAACCGTCATCGCGTCAAAAACGGGTTAACATCAGTATGGACGCCGGAACGCTAGGGGCAATTGATAACGCCGCTGAGGGTTTGGGGCTAACGCGGTCAGGGTTCCTGACCATGGCCGCACTGAACGAGATCAGGGGCGGGCATTAGGGGGTGGGAGATGGATCACTGAGTTTCGTTTTGAGCGTCCCCGCCGCTCGGGAAACAAATGCGGTTGCGGCTAGCACTTCACCGATGCATTGAAGGATTTTTTGCGCGTCCAACCCGAATGGGTCGGGCACCAATTCGTTTTTGGTGCTTTGACGGTCATAGAACTGAAATGAAATTCCGCCGTCGCTCGATCTGTGCCATTTGCCGTGGCAGATGCGGTTTCTCGTCAATTCAAGATCAGGAAAGCGTTCTTCCAGATGTAAAAGCAACGGGAAGTCGGCAGGAGCAAAATGTAGCTTGGCTAGCTTCAAAAACAATTTGAAACGAGTCCGCATCGTCCCTTCAATCACGTTCAAAACTGCTTTGTCATTGCTCGCAGCGTTAGACGTGCTCGCGTGATTGGCCCAAAGCCACATTGCAGCCCGGGCCAATTCGGCTTCAAAGACACAAAAAGCCCAAATTAGCTTGCCGATTGATGCGAATTCTTCTTCCGAAAAGTCGCACTCTATCGCGTAGCCGTCGATCACTTCATCGCCATACTCGCCGCACTTTCCGGCAATTCCTCGGCAAAGCAGCGCTGATAGAACTCCGCCACCGTCTGCCGCTCCAGCTCATCGCACTTATTCAAAAACGTCAGCCGGAACGCATACCCAAGATTGCGGAAAATTTCCGCGTTCTGCGCCCAGGTGATCACCGTGCGCGGTGACATAACGGTCGACAGATCGCCATTCATGAACGCTGTCCGCGTCAGATCCGCCACCGTCACCATCTGCGAAATCTGCTTGCGGCCCTTTTCCGTATTGTAATGCGGGTTCTTCGCCAACACGATCGCGGCTTCGGCATCATGCGACAGATAGTTCAACGTCGCTACCAGTGACCACCGGTCCATCTGCGCCTGGTTGATCTGCTGCACACCATGATAAAGGCCCGTCGTATCGCCCAGACCCACGGTGTTTGACGTCGCAAACAGCCGGAACGACGGGTGCGGCGTGATGATCTCGTTCTGGTCCAGCAGGGTCAACTTGCCATCATGCTCCAGAATCCGCTGGATCACGAACATCACATCGGCGCGGCCTGCGTCATATTCGTCAAACACAATCGCCACCGGATTGCGCAACGCCCAAGGCAAAATGCCTTCGTGGAATTCCGTCACCTGCTTGCCATCGCGCAGCTTGATCGCGTCTTTGCCGATCAGATCAATGCGGGAAATATGCGAATCCAAGTTCACCCGCACACAGGGCCAGTTCAGATGCGCCGCCACCTGTTCGATATGCGTCGATTTGCCCGTGCCGTGATAGCCTTGAATCATCACGCGGCGGTTGTAGGCAAAGCCTGCCAGAATGGCCAAAGTCGTATCGGGATCAAACTTATAGGTCGGGTCAATTTCCGGCACCCGGTCGGCACGCTCGGCAAAGGCGCGCACCTTCATATCCGTATCAATGCCAAACATATCGCGGACAGAGATCTCTTCGGTGGGTCTTGCAACAGTATCCAACATTCCGTCCGCCATGTTCAGTGTCATCAAGATAAGCCGCTACGGCCTCCTTTTGTTTGATGGAACATTACGCCGCGAGGCGCAAGGGGAGGGCCGATCTGATCTTGCACCCATCGTCCTGAAAGCCAGTCGCACATTCAGGCTTAGTCCCGGAAAAACCGGCTGTCCTTGATCTGATCCCACGCCCAGACCACCTCTTGCAAGCGGTCCTCGTCATCGCGGTTGCCGCCGTTCATATCCGGGTGAAGGTCTTTCACCAAGCCTTTGTATTGTTTTCGTATTTCCGGCTTGGTCCAGGTATCGCGGGCGTCAAGTATCTCCAGCGCCTTACGCTCTGGTGCCGGCAATTTCCGCGTCGATTGCGTACCAGTTGCCCGGCCAGGGTTTTGCGTGGCATTGCTGCCCAGAATCTCCACCGGGTCATTTACCCCAAGGCGCGACCAGACCCGGCCTTCATCGGGGCGCTTGTTGAAAGGCTCGGTTTCCCGGCCCCAGACCCGGTCTTTGTCCAGAAACTTCTGGAAATCATCTTCCGATGTGCCCTGAAAGAAATTCCATTTCAGATTGTATTCGCGCACGTGATCTTTGCAGAACCAGAAGAATTCATCCAGCAGGTCGGGCGATTTTGGCGCGCGGTAAATGCCGCCTTCCTTGCAGCCCGGAAAATCACAGCCTTGCGTTGATGTATCAAACGCGCCCGAAAACCCCCGTCGTCCGGTTTTGCGGCGTTTTTTGTCTGCCGACACGCGCATATCAAATTCAAACGGGGCTTTCGACATCACTTAGCCTTTCCGACTCGGAGGCAAGAGAATAGGGGTTATTGTGGCAGATTGAAGGGCCGATATGCAGGGGTGCGCGAATATGCCGATTGCCGATGAAATAAAATCCAAGCTGACCGCCGCGTTCGCCCCGACCCGGTTGCAGATCGTCGATGACAGCGAAAGCCACCGAGGCCACGGCGGCTGGCGTGACGGCGGAGAGACGCATTTCAACGTCGCCATCCGCGCGCCCGCCTTTGCACCGATGTCGCTCATCGAACGCCACCGCGCCATTCACCGCGCCTTGGGCGCAGACCTTGTGGCCCGCATCCATGCGCTGGCGCTGGATATCGGGTAGGGGCTGCCAAATAACTTTCCGGACTTGCCGGATTTGATTTCAATCAAATCAGGCCGCGCCCGCCTGCCCCCGGCAGGCGCGATTCCGCGCCAGCCCAGTCAGGCGCGGCCTGATTTCCCAGTCACAATGATGGCGGTAAGTCTCTTGCCCAACGGCCCCGCCTTACGGGCAACGAACCGAGAAACGCTGCCCCACAGCGTTTCCAGATCGGTCCGGGGCGTTATTGACGATTGGCCGACGAATCCCTTGCCTCAACCCGTCTTCGCCCGCAGCCTGGCTGCATGAAGCAACGGCTCGGTATAGCCCGACGGCTGCATTCGCCCCTTGAACGCCAGATCGCAGGCCGCCCTATACGCCTCGCCGTCAAACCCTGGTGCCATTGGCGTATAACCCGCATCGCCCGCGTTCTGGCGGTCCACCACCAGCGCCATTTTCTTCATCGCCGCCTGCACTTGGGTTTCAGAAACCACCCCATGATGCAGCCAATTCGCCAGCGCCTGCGAAGAAATCCGGCAGGTCGCCCGGTCTTCCATCAGCGCTATATCGTTGATATCGGGCACCTTGGAACAGCCAACCCCTTGATCAACCCAGCGCACGACATAGCCCAAAATCCCTTGGGCGTTGTTCTCAATCTCGCGGGTAAGCTGCGCATCAGTCCACTTGCGATACGCCGCCAGCGGTATGTCCAAAAGCGTATCGACATAGGCCCGCCGCCCGCCCGCCGCAAACCGCGCCTGCACGGCAAACACATCAATCTTGTGATAGTGAAGCGCGTGTAAAATCGCCGCCGTGGGCGATGGCACCCAGGCACAATTCGCGCCCGCTTTCGGATGCTCGATCTTCTGTTCCACCATCGCGGCCATCAGATCAGGCATTGCCCACATGCCCTTGCCAATCTGGGCGCGCTTGGAAAACCCACATTCCAAGCCAATATCGACATTCTGGTTTTCATAGCCAATGATCCACGACTTGCGCTTGATGAAATCTTTCCGGCTAAACGGCCCAGCCTCCATTGAGGTGTGAATTTCGTCGCCGGTGCGGTCCAGAAACCCGGTGTTGATGAAAGCAATCCGGCCTTTCGCCGCCCGGATACATTCCTTCAGGTTGACCGAGGTGCGGCGTTCTTCGTCCATCACCCCCAGCTTGACCGTGTTTACAGGCAGGCCCAACGCTGCCTCGATGCGGGTAAAAATCTCATCCGCAAAGGCCACTTCCTCTGGCCCATGCATCTTTGGCTTCACCACATAAACCGACCCCAGTTCCGAATTGCGCGCGCCTGTGGTCTTTTTCAGATCGTGCAACGCGATCACCGTTGTGATCATCGCATCCATCAGGCCTTCGTAAACTTCGGCACCGTCCGCATCCAAAATCGCTGGATTGGTCATCAGATGCCCGACATTCCTGATCCACATCAACGCGCGGCCTTTGACCGACAGGGCCGATCCATCCGAAGCCAGATAGCCGCGATCCGCGTTCAAACGGCGGGTCATTGTCCGCCCGCCCTTTTGCATGTCAGCGGTCAAATCACCCAGCATCAGGCCCAGCCAGTTGCCATAGGCCACCACCTTGTCGGCGGCGTCCACACAAGCAACCGAATCCTCGCAATCCATAATGGCTGATACGGCGCCTTCAAGCACCACATCGGCCAATGCCGCCTGATCGCGGCTGCCAATGAAATGCGCGCGGTCAAAAATCAATTCCACATGCAACCCGTTGTTGCGCAGCAAAATCGCATCCGGCGCTTTCGGATTGCCCCGGTAACCCACGAATTTCGAAGGCGTCACCAGCGGCAGATCATCCACCAACAGCGCCCCGCCAATCACCTGATACCGCCGCACGTCGGCATGGCTGGCCCCTTCAATCGGGAATGTCTCATCCAGAAACACCCGTGCGCGCGCCACCACACGCGCACCGCGACCGCGCTCGTATCCTCCGGCAGGGGGCAAAGATCCCATCGCATCGGTGCCATATAGCGCATCATACAAGCTGCCCCAGCGCGCGTTGGCCGCGTTCAGCGCAAACCGCGCATTGGTGATCGGCACCACCAGCTGCGGACCGGGCACGGTGGCAATTTCCCGGTCCACATTCGTTGTCTCAATCTGGAACGCTGGCCCTTCGGGCAGCAGATAACCGATCCGTTCCAGAAACGCGCGATAGGCTTTGTGGTCCATCGGACCATCGCGATGCGTGCGGTGCCAGTCATTGATCTTGGCCTGCAAGTCATCGCGCCTGGCCAACAGGGCGCGGTTCTTTGGCGTCAAATCGTTGATCAATGCGGCGAACCCGGCCCAGAAATCGTTTGTGGAAACCCCGGTCCCTGGCAGCGCTTTGGTTTCCAGAAACTCGACCAGCTGCGCATCAACCTGCAACCCGTGCTTTGAAATCCGTGTCATGCCAACCCCTCGAGCGCCCGTATGCAGGTGCATACATCTATCAAAGCTATGACCGCGCACAAGACGCCGCCACCCGAAGATACTTAGCGCGTTCGCTAAGTATATCTTGCCATAAAGAAGCGGCCATAATACTAAGCCATATGGCTAAGCATGACCCCAATCTTTCCCTGATCTTCCAGGCCCTGTCAGACCCCACCCGTCGCGCGATGTTGGCAATGCTAGGGCAGGGGGCGGTACCCGTCTCCGACCTCGCCCGCCCTACCGGCCTCGCCTTGCCCACCATCCTGCGCCACCTCGCCGTGCTGGAATCCGCCGCCCTGATCACGACTGAAAAGACTGGCCGCACCCGAATGTGCCGCGCCAATCCGCAAACGCTTGCGGCGACGGCCGATTGGCTTGCCACCCAGCGCGCACTCTGGGAATCCCAAACCGACCGCCTCGAAGACTATCTCGCCACCCTGCAAAAAGGCCCCGCACCATGACCACAGAACTCATCCTCTCCCGCGTCCTGAAAGCCCCCCGCGCCGCGATCTATGCCTGTTGGACTACGCCCGAACACATGACACATTGGTTCATGCCAAAGCCGCATTTCATCACTGACATCGCCATAGACCTGCGCCCCGGCGGCCAGTTTGACAACACCATGCACGTGGATGGCATGGTCATCCCCAGCCGCGGCTGCGTGCTGGATGCCATCCCCAACCGCCGCTTCGCCTTCACTGACCTTATGACCGCCGATTTCGCTCCCGTCGCCACCCCCGGCCTTGGCTTCACCGCCACGATCGACCTGTCAGACCACAAAGAAGGCACCCTCTACCACGTCACCGCCCGCCACCGCACGGTTGAAGACACCCAAAAACACGAAACCATGGGCTTCACCACCGGTTGGGGCATGGTCGCCACTCAGCTGGAGGCTTACGCGCAAACCTTGTAACCACTTGGCAACAGGGCCTCAAATTTCATCTTGGCCCAAGTATCCTCGGGGGGGAGGGGACGCAGTCCCCGATGGGGGCAGACAGCCCCCTCCTTACTTCCGTGCCCCAATCCCCCGGCACTTGTCCGAACAATACCGCACCTCATCCCAGACCTTCGCCCAGGCCTTGCGCCACACAAACGGCCGCCCGCAACAGGCGCAATCCTTCACCGGCAAATCCCGCTTCTTCACCATCTTCGCCATTACAAATCCAAACTCATCTGCCCAGCCGAACTCTGCGCCGTCACGCCCCGCCGCGGCTCCACCACATCGCGCACAAACCGTGCATCTTTCCGGCTCGCGTGCTTACGGACAATCGCCGCCGCGTCCGCGCCATACCCCGCCTCGCGCCGCAATCCCCAAACCGCATCCCGCGCCACCCGTGCGGCCGTCACCAGATCCACCACCGGCTCGGGGTACCGCAACCCCCGCGCGCCGGGCCATTTCCACGGCTCATGCACAAACCCATCCGGCACGCCCGCCAGTTCCGGCACCCAACGGCGCGTAAACACGCCCGCTGGATCCTGATCATAACCCTGCTTCACCGGGTTATACATCCGCACCGTGTTGATCCCCGTCACGCCCGATTGCATCTGCACCTGCGGCCAGTGGATGCCCGGCTCATAATCGGTAAACCGCCGTGCCAGAATTGCCCCTGTGGCCCGCCAATCCAGCCACAAATGGTATGACGCAAAAGACATCACCATCGACCGCGCCCGGAAATTCAACCACCCCGTTGCCGCCAGATACCGCATGCAGGCATCGACAAACGGCACGCCGGTTTCCCCCGCCTCCCACGCGGCCAGCCGCACCGCATCCGGCACTAAAGGCCGCAACCCATCCGCCGCCCGATGAAGCGCGCGCACTTCAATACCCGGCTGATCCTCCAGCTTTTGCATGAAATGGTCCCGCCACGCCAACCGCGATTGAAAGCTGCGCAACGACCCTGACCAGCCACCAACAGGCCGCTCTGCCTGCCGCACACCCGTAATCTGCGTTACCTCGCGCACAGACAGTGCCCCGAGCGCCAATTGCGCTGAAATCCGCGAACAGGCACGCTCGCCCGTCACAGGCGACGACATCGCAGTACGGTAGCCTTGCCCGCGCGAGCCCAAAAAACTGTCCAGCATTACCAATCCCGATGCGCGCCCGCCGCCCTGACGATGCACACACGGATCATCGCCCAACCGAAGCGACCGCGCCGATGGCACAACGCCCGGCTCCACACCGGAAATACCTTGCAAGACAGGCACCCCCAAAACCGCCCCCGCCATAAACCCGTCACGCGCCCGTGCCCAGCCATCCCGGCTGCGAAGGCGCCGCACCACGCCCGATTGCGGCACCTCCAGCCACTCAATCCCCGCGCCGCGCGCCCACGCTTTCACGGCCAGATCGCGTGCATAGGTCCATAGATTCCCGGTTTCCTCATGGCTGATGATCCGCGTGATGCTGTGCTGCCTGCAAAGCCGCGCCAGCACTTCAACCGCAGACCCAATCCGCACTACCAAAGGTGCGCCAGCCGCCGCCAACGCAGCCCGCAAATCCACCAGACATTCGGCGGTAAAGGCCCATTGCCGCGCCGATGTATCGGGCAGCGCCCAATAGTCCGGCTCCACAATATACAGCGGCAAAACCGCGCCCATTTCCGCCGCCATGCACAGCGCAGGGTGATCCTGCACCCGCAAATCCCGCTTATGCCAAACCAGAACATTCATAGAACATCTATTTCATTAACCACGGCGATTCGTAAACCCCGCTTGGCACTTCCTGCACTCCCGCCTAAGCTAGTTCTACAACCGGAGGCGACAATGACCAAAACCATCCACCTGTCTGACTATCAGCCCTATCCTTATCTGTTGGACCGGGTGGTCCTTGCCTTTGATCTTGCCCCGTCCACGACGCGGGTGAAGGCGACGTTGAATTTTGCCCCCAACCCCGCGCGCCCCGGCACCCATGACCTGCGCCTTGACGGCGAACAGATGACGCTGATGTCCGCCCGCATCAACGGCACGCCCATAGCCGCCAAACCTGATGAGACTGGCTTGACCATCCCCGTCGCCGATCTGCCAAATGGCCCTTTCACCTTGGAAACAGAGGTTGAAATAAACCCCGCCGCCAACACCTCGCTCGATGGCCTCTATATGTCGAACGGCATGTATTGCACCCAATGCGAAGCACAGGGCTTTCGCAAAATCACTTACTACCCCGACCGCCCCGATGTGATGGCGCGGTTTCATGTGCGGGTGAACGCCGACCTGCCGGTGCTGCTGTCCAACGGCAACCCGGTGGGGCAGGGGGCGGGTTACGCCGAATGGGATGATCCATGGCCGAAACCCGCCTATCTGTTCGCGCTAGTGGCGGGCGATCTTCGCGCACATTCCGCCAATTTCACCACTATGTCCGGCAAACCAGTGGCCCTGAATATCTACGTCCGCCCCGGCGATGAGATGCGTTGTGACTATGCAATGGGCGCGCTGATACGTTCCATGCAATGGGATGAGCGCGTTTATGGCCGCGAATACGATTTGACAATTTTCAACATTGTTGCCGTCGATGACTTCAATATGGGCGCGATGGAAAACAAGGGTTTGAACATTTTCAACTCCAAGCTGGTTTTGGCCCTGCCGGAAACCGCCAGCGACGATGATTTCGGACGCATCGAGGCGGTCATCGCACATGAGTATTTTCACAACTGGACAGGCAATCGCATTACCTGCCGCGATTGGTTTCAGCTGTGCCTGAAAGAAGGCCTGACCGTGTTTCGCGATCAGCAATTCTCTGGCGACATGCGCAGCCACGCGGTGAAGCGCATCGAAGATGTCCTAACCCTGCGCGCTCGCCAATTCTGCGAAGATGGCGGCCCGCTTGCCCACCCGGTGCGCCCCGACAGCTTTGTCGAGATCAATAATTTCTACACTGCCACCGTTTATGAAAAAGGAGCGGAAGTTATAGGAATGCTGAAAACCCTCGTCGGTGAAGCGGATTACGCCCGTGCGCTGAACCTCTACTTCGACCGCCACGATGGCGATGCGGCAACGATTGAGGACTGGCTGAAAGTGTTTGAAGACACCACAGGCCGCGACCTTGCTGGGTTCAAACGCTGGTATACCGAAGCAGGCACCCCGCGCCTCACCGTCACCGATGATTGGGCACCGCAAACCAACGGCGGCACCTACACCTTGCACATCGCACAGACCAACCCGCCCACCCCCGGCCAGTCGACCAAAGCGCCAAAAGTCATCCCCGTGGCCGTAGGCCTGCTAAACCCGAATGGCGATGAAGTCCTGCCCACAACCGTGCTGGAACTAACCGAGACTAGCCAAAGCTTCAGCTTCGAAAACCTCGCCACCCGCCCGATCCCCTCTATCCTGCGCAACTTCTCCGCGCCGGTGATCCTGCAACGCGATCAATCCAACTCTGAGCGCGCGTTCCTTCTCGCCCACGACACCGACCCCGTCAACAAATGGGTATCCGGCCGCGCGCTTGCCAAAGACGTGCTCGCCCGCATGATCACCGAAGGCGCTGACGCGTCCTCTGATTGGCTGGACGCCATTTCTCAAGTCGCGCAAGACGAAACCCTGGACCCCGCCTTCCGCGCCCTCGCCATGCGATTGCCCGGCGAAGATGACATGGCGCAAACCCTGCACGCCGCAGGCCATGTGCCAGACCCCGCCGCCATCTACCAAAGCCGCCGCCGAATGGCCGCCGCCCTTGCACAACGCCTGTCCGCGCCCCTTGCTGCCATGGTGGCAGGCTTGGCCGACACCGGCCCGTTCATCTCCGACGCCGCACAATCAGGCCGCCGTGCGCTGAAACTGACGGCGCTGTCCTACCTCACCACCCTTGATAGCGGCGCTGCGGCTTCAGAAATCTTTGCCTCCGCCAACAACATGACTGACGAACAGGGCGCATTGGCAGCTTTGCTGCACGTAGACCTAGGCCAATCCGAACTCGCCGCGTTCGAAAAACGCTGGTCCACAGACCGCCTTGTCATAGACAAATGGTTCGCCCTGCAAATCAGCCATGCCTCGCCTGACACCACGGCCAGCATAACCGACAGCCTGACCAAACACCCCGCGTTTGACTGGAAAAACCCCAACCGTTTCCGGTCGGTCTTTGGCGCACTGTCAGCCAATCACGCAGGTTTTCACCACGCATCAGGCGCGTCCTACAAACTGCTCGCCGATTGGCTGATCAGGCTCGACCCCATCAACCCGCAAACCGCCGCCCGTATGTCCACCGCGTTCGAATCCTGGCGGCGCTATGATGCGGACAGGCAGGCCTTGGTCCGGGCCGAACTTACCCGGATCGGAAATGCACCCGGTCTCAGCCGCAATCTTGGCGAAATGACCGCACGCATGCTGGGGGATGCACCGTAACCCGCATGTTTCATCTGTTGAAAAATATCCCCGCCGGAGGCGCGTCTGTCATCTGACACCAATCCGCTCAGCGACAATAGCTTTGGCTCGCCGTCCAGGCTGCCATCTGCCCCCGCAATTCCGCTTTCCTGAACGGCCCCCAGTCGCGCCCCAGACCCTGACGCCCATTGCCCGCAACCACGCCGTCGCGCGCCACTTGCCGTGCCATGATCGTCACGCCACAGTGCAGGTTCGCCGCCCCGTCTTTCAATGCCGCAGCCGACGTCGCCGCACAGCCATTGGCGCGCGCGGTCTGCGGCGAGATTTGCAAAAGTCCGATATACCGCCCGCCGCCGCCCGATGCCTGTGGGTTCCAACTGCTTTCGGGCTTGGCCAGCACCGACAAAAGCCCCACCCAGAATGCCCGCCTGTCCGCCAGACCCGCCGTTTCATAGCCCGGACACCAGGCCTTGATGTCGCCCGGTATCTGGGCTGCCAAAACGCTGTCATAGCGTGCCACCGCGGCCAATGTGGATGTGGTCCAACCCGCCGCCTCGGGTCGCGCGTCCCAGCCCATCGCAGGGCGATCAGCCGGAAAAAGGCCATCCTTGACCCGGTCAATCGTGGTGCCGACCGAGCAGCCTTCCAAAAGCGCCAGAACCAGCCAAAAGCCAAGCCCAGATCGAAACCGCGTCCAAGGTCTTAGCAGCAACATGGCACCCTTTCCGCCAGCTCTGCCCCAGTGCGGCAGCGCCGCGACATGCCGGCTTGGCCGTTGCCTGACAAGTCCCGCGCCCGAAACTAGGCCGATTT
The DNA here is from genome assembly GCA_031402355.1 of Pseudorhodobacter sp. GTDB lineage: Bacteria > Pseudomonadota > Alphaproteobacteria > Rhodobacterales > Rhodobacteraceae > JACMNW01. Next base: position 23,504 of record JANNSG010000079.1, read on the forward strand.
CCGCCGTTACAAACCCTTGCCCCGGCCCACGCAGGCCCGTAAAACAAAGCCAAACCGATAGGATGCGCCATGCTTGATCTTGCCTATACCCTGCCCAAACCAAAGGTCATTTCCGGGGCCAAGCATGATTGGGAACTGGTCATCGGCATGGAAATTCATGCCCAGGTCGCCTCCAACGCCAAACTCTTCTCTGGCGCGTCTACCCAAGTCGGTGCGGAGCCGAATTCAAACGTCGCCTTCGTCGATGCCGCCATGCCGGGTATGCTGCCCGTCATCAACGAATTCTGCGTTGAGCAAGCGGTGCGCACCGGCCTTGGCCTGAAAGCGCAGATCAACCTGAATTCCGCCTTCGACCGCAAGAATTACTTCTACCCAGACCTGCCGCAGGGCTACCAGATCAGCCAACTTTACCACCCCATTGTGGGTGAGGGTGAGGTGCTGATCGAGCTCGCCCCCGGTGTGGCCCGCATGGTGCGGATTGAACGCATCCACCTTGAACAGGACGCCGGAAAATCCATCCACGACATGGACCCCAACATGTCCTTTGTTGACTTCAACCGCACCGGTGTGGCGCTGATGGAAATCGTCAGCCGCCCCGATATTCGCGGGCCAGAGGAAGCCGCCGCCTTCATCACCAAACTGCGCCAGATACTCCGCTACCTCGGCACCTGCGACGGAAATATGCAAAACGGCAACATGCGCGCGGATGTGAACGTGTCTGTCTGCCGCCCTGGCCAGTATGAGAAATACCAAGCCACACAAGACTTTAGCCACCTCGGCACACGTTGCGAACTCAAAAACATGAACTCCATGCGCTTCATCCAGTTGGCCATTGACTACGAGGCGCGCCGTCAGATTGCGATCCTCGAAGATGGCGGTTCTATCACCCAAGAAACCCGCCTTTACGACCCCGATAAAAACGAAACACGTTCCATGCGGTCCAAAGAAGAAGCCCACGACTACCGCTATTTCCCCGATCCCGACCTTCTACCGCTGGAGATCGAACAGGCTTGGGTGGACCATATCGCAGCCACCATGCCCGAACTGCCCGATGCCAAAAAAGCCCGCTTCATCGGCGACTTTGGCCTGACCGATTATGATGCGAACGTGCTGACAGCCGATCTTGATAGCGCCAGCTACTTTGAAACCGTCGCGAAGGGCCGTGATGGAAAACAATCCGCCAACTGGGTCATCAACGAACTGTTCGGCCGCCTGAACAAAGAAGGCCTGACCATTGCCACCAGCCCGATGTCCACCGCCCAACTCGGCGGGCTGATCGACCTCATCGCATCAGGCGAAATCTCGGGTAAAATGGCGAAAGACCTGTTCGAGCTTTTGTGGACCAAAGGCGGCATCGCTGCCGAAGTCGCCGCCGCCAACGGCATGAAACAGGTCACCGACACTGGTGCTATCGAGGCCGCTGTTGATGCCATAATCACCGCCAACCCCGATCAGGTGGAAAAAGCCAAAGCCAACCCTAAACTGGCGGGTTGGTTCGTGGGCCAAGTGATCAAGGCGTCGGGTGGCAAGGCAAATCCGGCGGCGGTCAACGATCTGGTGGCAAAGAAACTGGGCCTATAACCCGCACGACCGCCCCGGATGATGGTCCGGGGCCCGCGCATCGCCCCTTCAAGACACCAACTTTTCCTGCACTGCAAACGGGCTTAGCCCCAGCCAGACTTGCATCGAAGCGGCTATCGCCTTCGATCCGGTAAATTCAAACTTCGCCTTTTCCCGTGCCACCGTCGTGACCCCCATCCAGATCGCCGTCATCGTGCGCAGATCTGTCGTCACGAACAAATCGATCTCAAACCCTGGATCGGACCAGCACAAATCCACCTCGCCGTCCGCTTCCACCACCAGCCACCAATGGCTTTTCGACGCGGACAAATCACCAAATAAAAACTGTATCACCGTGCGCCGTTTTGGCAGCGGTTCCGGGTTCAAGTTCCGGCGCATGTCCCACATCAGCAAAGACGGATCCAGGTTTTTCAAACTCAGGCTGCTTTCAACCCATTTTTGTCCCCAGAACCCCATCGCCTCCACCACTGGGCGAATGTCGCGACCGGCAGCGGTCAAATGATACTCAAACACACCCTTTTCAGACGCCAAGGATCGTCGTTCGACAATCCCAATTGCCTCTAACTCTTTCAAACGTTGTGATAATAACGTCGGCGACATCTTTGGCACCCCGCGCCGCAGATCGTTGAATCGCGTGGTCCCTGCAATCAATTCCCGCATCAGAACCATGGTCCAGCGGGTGCACAACACCTCGGCTGCCATCGCTAAAGGGCAAAACTGCTTGTATCCGGTCTGCGTCATAAAACACCCTCCCGACCTGTCCATCAAGGTTAGCACACTCGCCGAACCGGGCTAGTCCAGAACCTGTATCGCCCAGTCCAGATGGCAGACTAGATCGCCGCCAACCCTTTGCTGCACAGTTTGACGACGACCGCAGCCGACGCCCAAGTCTCTGCGCACCCCACCCAAAGGAGCAACCAAAATGAGCGTTTATCTGATTGCCGATATCAAAGTCACAGATGGAGGCTGGGTGCCGGAATACGCCACCAATGTGCATAATCTGGTGGCCAAACATGGTGGCAAATACTTGTCGCGCAGCGGCAACATCATCACGCTGGAAGGGGTCAAATCTGACAGTACTTTGATCGCATTGCTGCATTTTCCGTCAAAGGATGCTGTCGATAACTTTGCCAATGATCCCGAATATGCGCCCTTCGGCAAAGCCCGACAGGCCGGAAGCATCAGCAATTTCACACTGATTGACGATACCGATATTGCAGGTGCCATTTCTTACCTGCCCAAAGGCTAAGGCCATCAGATGCCGCCGCGCTTCCTTCTGACCTGTGGGACAGGCCAAAGCTGACGGTTAAACCTCGTCCGCTTTGTGACGAAGAGGCGAAAGGTAAACAACATGTGAAGAAATCTTATATAACTTAAGGATTGCAATGGCTTATGTTTCGTAACACACGTGTTACCCGGTCAAAACTCGCCGATTTCAAACTCCCCGCTTTTCGAAGCCGTCCAAAATCGCTAGACAGCCGGAAAATCAAAGGGCCGTCAGAATGCAGCGTTTCGAATATAAAGTTATCCCAGCCCCGACAAAAGGCGAGAAAACCCGCACCGCAAAAACAACCGCCGACCGCTTCGGCGTGGCCCTTTCCAACCTGATGAATGAGATGGGATCCGAAGGCTGGGACTACGTCCGCGCCGATACCTTGCCCTGCGAAGAACGGGTCGGTTTCACCGGATCGAAGTCTACTTTCCTGAACATGCTGGTCTTCCGCCGCGCCCTAGATGCCGAACCCTCGCTTCTCGCCGAACCAATGTTCTCGTCAGTGAAATCAGAACCCCTGCGCCCAATCCTGCTGACCACCCAAGTCGAAGGTGCTGCCCCCGCGCTCGGCCCGGCCCTCGCGCCGGAATAATCATCCCCGCGCCACTTTCAACGCGGCGGGCAACGCCGCTGAAAACGCCGCCAATTCCGCTGCCCTCCCCAAACTGACCCGGATGCAGCGATCGAGCGGGGCCACCCCTGGCATCCGTACGAAAATATCCCGCGCCAGCAGTTCCGTCAGCACCCGCCGGGCGAAATCGCCGCCCGACCCGCAATCCATCGTCAGGAAATTCGTAGCCGAAGGTAGGTGTAGCAGGCCATTTTCACGAGCAACCTGTCCGAAGCTGATCCGCGCCGCGATAACCTGATCTTGCACCCATTTCAGATGCCCCTGATCCGCCAGCGCCGCCATTGCTCCCGCTTGGGCGATGCGGCCTACCCCGAAATGATTACGAACTTTGTTGAAGGCGGTGATCAACGGTGGCGCCCCAATCGCATACCCAACCCGAAGGCCCGCCATGCCATAGCCCTTGGAAAACGTCCGCATCCGGATCACGCGGGGATCGTCGGGGGAAATCTTCGCTTCCGTGCCGGACGGGGCCAGGTCGATATAGGCTTCATCCAGGATCAGCAGGCAGTTTTCGGGCAGGTCGTTTATCATCGCCTCGATGGCGGCGGCGGGATGATGGCTACCCATCGGGTTGTTGGGGTTCGAGAGGTAAATCAGTTTCGCGTGGGTTTGGTGGGCGAGGTTTAGCAGGGTTTCCGGGTCTTCATGGTCGGCCTTGAACGAGGCCTTATGAAGGGTTCCGCCGTAGCCTGCGACGTGGAAATTGAAGGTGGGGTAGGCGCCGTTTGAAGTAACGACAGGATCACCCGGCCCGGTTATCAGGCGCACAAGATAGCCAAGCAGCCCGTCAATACCTTCCCCGACCACGATATTTTCCGGCGTGCAGCCATGGTGGGTGGCCAAAGCTTCGCGCAGATCGTGATTTTCGGGGTCGCCATACATCCACAGCTCGGACGCCGCCCGCGCTATTGCGGCAATCGCTTTGGGGGAGGGGCCAAAGAGGGATTCGTTCGCGCCGAGGCGTGCTGTGAATGGGATGCCGCGTTGTCGTTCCAGCGTTTCCGGCCCGACAAAGGGCACGGTTGAGGGGAGAGAGGCGGCAAGCGGGGTAAGGTTGGGGGTGGTCATTGGGCTAGTTCTGCTGATTTTGGTTCGTTCTGCAAGGAAAAGGGGGGCGGTCTGCCCCCCACCAAAGCCCCGAGGGGCTTTGGCCCCCCCGAGGATATTTTTAAACAGATGAAATTAAGCGATTTCCGCGAGGCGGGTTAAGGCGGCGTTGAGTTTTGCGGCTTCTTCGTTGCGCGCGTCAAGGTTGGTGCGGACTTCTTCGACCACGTCTTCGGGGGCGGAGGCGATGAAGTTGGGGTTTTTGAAGCGTCCGTTCAGGCCAGCGATTTCTTTGGCTAGTTTTTCGAGGGCTTTGGTGAGGCGGGATTTTTCTTCGGCGATGTCGATGATGCCTGCGAGGGGGATGGCGAAGGAGGCACCGTCAACTGCGACGGTGATAGCACCCTTGGGCATGGTTTCCGCAGAGGTCAGGGATTCGATGCGCGCCAAGCGTTGGATCAATGCTTCATTCCGCGACCAAGCGCCTGTTGCTTCCGGCGTCATGGCGGTGGAAACCATGGCGACTTTCAGCCCGGCGGGGACGTGCATCTGGGCGCGGGCGGAGCGGATTTCGTCGATCAGAGAAACTACCCAGTTCATTTCCTTATCGGCGACTGGATCAATTTTTTCGTTCCCAAACTCCGGCCAGTCAGTGTGGATAAGCATAGTGTCGTGCGCCCCAGTCACTGCCCACAATTCTTCCGTAATAAATGGCATAAAAGGGTGCAGCATGATCATAGACTGCCACAGAACCCAACCAATGGTTTGTTGGGTTTCAAATTTAAGCTTTTCGTTTTCTAACAACGGTTTAGAAAACTCGACATACCAGTCACAAACCTTACCCCATACGAATTTATAAAGAGCATCAGCGGCTTGGTCGAAGCGAAAATCTTCCAATGAAGCGTTTACTTCTTTTATGACCTTTGCAGTTTCGCCGACGATCCACCGATTTGCAGTCGCGATTGGGTAAGGAATGGACATGCTAGGATTGATGCTGGAACAAGCTTCCCAGACGCCGTTCATTTCGGCAAAACGCGCGGCGTTCCACAGTTTGGTGCCGAAGTTGCGGTAGCCTGCGATGCGGGAGGTGTCGAGTTTGAGGACGCCGCCGAGGCTGGCCATGGCGGCATTGGCAAAGCGCAGGGCATCGGTGCCGTATTCGTCGATAATCTCCAACGGGTCGATGACGTTGCCGAGGGATTTCGACATTTTCTTGCCCTTGGCGTCGCGCACGAGGCCGTGCAGATAGACGGTGTCGAAGGGTATTTCACCGACCACGGCAAGTTGCATCATCATCATGCGGGCGACCCAGAAGAACAGGATATCCTGGCCCGTGACGAGGACGGAGGTGGGGAAGTACTTGGCGAGTTCCGGGGTTTGTTCTGGCCAGCCGAGAGTGCCGATGGGCCAGAGACCGGAGGAGAACCATGTGTCTAGGACGTCTTTGTCACGAAATAGCGTCACTTGACGCCTTCCGTTCGCAAGCGGCATCATTACTGCGCCTGTTCCGGGTTCTCTGAAGTTCTCCCAAGTTTCGTCTTGGAAATGGAAATCAGTATCTTCGCCATAGACACTTTTTGCGAGTCGAACAGCTTCATCTTGATCCGCTGCGCAGAACAGTTCCCATGGTGTTCGTGGTTGCGGCATTTGCAGGCCACTTGCTTTCACCGCTTCATCGAGTGAAACCTGTTGTCCTTTTCTGTTGGTCATCTCTTCTTGTTTTGCGGCGACTTTCTCATACCACTCTACTTTTTGGCGATCCGTTCCATACCAAACCGGTATGCGATGCCCCCACCAAAGCTGGCGGCTGATGCACCATGGCTCGATGTTTTCCAGCCAGTGGTAATAGGTCTTCTCACCCGACGCGGGGATGATTTTGGTTTTGCCGCTGCGCACGGCGTCGAGTGCGGGCCCAACAATTTGGGCGGTATCGACGAACCATTGGTCGGTCAGCATCGGCTCGATCACGACTTTGGATCGATCGCCGAAGGGCTGCATGATCTTTTTCGCCTCGACCACCGGTTCGCGGGTCAGGTGTTCGGAGCCTGTTTCAGCGTCAATGGATTTGACCAGCGTGGTGACGGCGAGGCCTGCGGCGGTGATGTCGGCTACGACTTGTTTGCGCGCCTCCAACCTGTCCAGCCCACGGTATTTGGTGGGGACGAGGTTCAGGCTATCAACCTCTGCCTCTCTCGTGGGCGACCCTGCGGCGATTTCGCGGGCGCGGGTGACGGCGGTTGCGTAATCCGCCCCGTCGGCGCGCATTTGGGCGCGGGTGTCCATCAGGCGGTAGCAGGGAATCGTGTTGCGCTTGGCGACGGCATAATCGTTGAAATCATGCGCGCCGGTGATTTTGACGGCACCGGAGCCGAAGGTGGGATCGGGGTATTCATCGGCGATGATCGGGATCAGGCGGTCACACAGCGGCAGGTGGACCATTTTGCCAAGGATGGCTTTGTAGCGCGCGTCGGACGGATGCACGGCAACCGCGCCGTCGCCCAGCATGGTTTCGGGCCGGGTGGTAGCGATGGCGATGTAATCGCGTGTCTCGCGCAGGGTGACTGCGCCGTTATCATCTTTTTCGATGTATTCGTAGGTTTCCCCCCCCGCGAGGCGGTATTTGAAGTGCCACATATGGCCTGCGACTTCGATATTTTCGACTTCGAGATCGCTGATTGCGGTCTCAAAATGGGGATCCCAGTTGACCAGACGTTTGCCGCGATAGATCAGGCCTTTGTTATACATCTCAACGAAGACTTTGATCACGGCGTCGTGGAAATTCGGGTCCATGGTAAAGGCGGTGCGCGACCAATCGGCGGAGGCACCGAGGCGTTTCAGCTGGCCTATAATGGTGGCCTCGGATTTGACTTTTTGTTCCCAGACTTTGGCGGTAAACGCTTCGCGCCCCATCTCGCGGCGGGTTGGTTGTTGGGTCAGGGCAAGGTCGCGTTCCACCACCATTTGGGTGGCGATACCGGCGTGATCGGTGCCGGGTTGCCAAAGTGTGTCGTGCCCCTGCATGCGGTGCCAGCGGATCAGGATATCTTGCAGGGTGTTGTTGAAGGCGTGGCCCATATGCAGGGAGCCGGTGACGTTTGGCGGCGGGATGACGATGGAGAAGGCTTCTGCGCCGGGTTTGGCGTTGGCACCGGCTTTGAAGGCGCCGGATGCCTCCCACAGGGCGTAAAGGCGGGCTTCAGCCTCGGCCGCGTTAAAGGTCTTTTCCATTGGCATTTGTGTGGTTCCCGCGCTTGATGCGGCGTGTTTAGCGTGCAGCGCGGGGGAGGGGAAGCGGTTTGCTTAGCCGATGAAAGGCAGGAACGGCTGGCCTTGAAAGGCTTGCCACATTGCGAAGGCGATCAGTGCAGAATAGGCGGCGGATGCAACCAGAACCACCAAGCGCGCTGGTGCGGGTGCAAGGCGCGTGGCGAACACGCCAACCAACGGGATGATGTGCAGCGCGTGTGTGGCGAAGAAATGGCCGACACGTAGATCGCCGACCTCTCGCGACCAACCCAAGATCGGCAGGCTGGCATTCGTAACCGGGGTGCCGATGTGGTGACCCGGCATCGACGACATGGTGCCAGCGGCGATGAGCGTGAGGATAAAGGTCAGGATCAGGCCAAGCGCGATGGACAGGTGCAAAGAGGGGTTAAGGCCGGTGGTCTTGTGGCGCCAGATCGCCACGCCCATGACAAGGCTGGGCGAGGTCAGGATGACCGCGAAAACCCCCATCAAGCCGTAAAGGATGCCCATGATTGGGTTTGCAGTGTTGAAGTGGGACGCGGTGCCAAAGGCGGCGGCCCCGCCGACCCATAGAAGCTCGGCCAAGATGCAGAAGGTGACCAGGCTTGCGTAGATACGCCAGCGGCGAGTGGTCATGCCTTGGGGCAGGAACCGCGCGAAAAAGGCGAGGGTAAGGATGAATGTGCCAAGCGCCAGATGAAATTGCAAGGGCTTTTGCCAGATTGGGGCGGAAAGGAACTGCCGCGTGTCAAGCAAAGCGGCGCTAAGCAGCGGTAGGGCGCTAAGCGCGATGAACAGGGTAAGGCCGGTGAAGACGGGGGCATCGTGCCAAAGCCGGTTTGGCGAGCTGAAGGGGATCGCGGTCATGACTGAGCATCCTTTGATTTTGCGTTCAGGCGAAAGGCCAGCCGCATGGCGTGAAAGGTCAGAAACCCGGCAGGGCCAAAGAGGAAAATCAGCGCAAGGTGCGGGATCACCAGAAGGTGGGGAATACAGTCGGTGCGGGCGGTGCGGGTGGCCCAAGCGCCCACAAACAGATCGAAGGCCAGATAGTGTACCCATCCGGCAAGGGCTATATGCGGGTTGGTGAACAGCGCCATCACATCGGGCAGGCTGCTGTAGCCGCCCGTCGCGCCGGACCAATAGGCAAGGATCAAGGCAGAGTAGGCGACGGCCATCAACAGCGGGATCACGATGCTGGCCAAAATATCGGTCAGGCGCGGCGCAAAGGGGGCCAGAGTAAGCCCGATCCAACCCAGCATGGCAAGCGGATTGGCGATCTGGAACAAGGCATCGGGGGTCATGGCATCCTCTATCTTGACAGTGTCAGGATAGATGGCGCATCAATCTGGTCACTGTCAAGATATAATTTTGACAGCGGCTAGATGGCGAGATATGACGTGCAGATGACAATGGAAAAGCCTTATCACCATGGCGATTTGCGAAGCGCCCTGTTGGCGGCGGCCGAGTCCGAGTTGCTGGAAAAAGGCGTCGAGGCGTTTTCGTTGCGGTCCGTCGCCAAGCGGGCAGGGGTCAGCCACGCCGCCCCGGCGCATCATTTTGGCGATGCGACAGGCTTGCTGACGGCCCTCGCGGCTTACGGCTTTCAGGAATTTTTGGCGACCCAACACGCGTTTGAAGCGCGTGCGCCGCAAACCCCGCGCGACCAGCTGATCGCAGCGGGGCTTGGCTATGTGGGCTTTGCACGAACGCGGCCTGCATTGTTCAAACTGATGTTCGGCTCCCAGCGCACCGATTATAGTGACGCTGCCTTGGGATCAGCGGCAGAAGCGGCGATCGGGCATTTGACTTCGCAGGTAAAACTTGTTGGCAGTGTTGCAGCGCAGGATGTGGCGGCTGTTTGGGCGACGGCGCACGGATTGGCGGATTTGATCATCGCCGGGCGCATCAGCGTGATCCGTGATTTTTCAGAAGATGACTTACAAGCGATGCTGGCGACGATTTTGGCGCGAAGTTTGCCCGGGGTTTGACAAACAACAAGTCAGATGAGCTAACCTAATTCCATTAACGCTGGGAATGCCGAATTCTTCAAATGAAGAACTTGGAGATCAGCCATAAGAGACTTACAAAAAAGCTGAGCGTCCGGCCAAACACATAGTTAGGAATGTTCGACATGGGCGGAATTATCCAGACAAGTTTCGATCCGAAATACAAATCCATCGAATTGAACACGCCGGATGGGGACGGTGACGAAATTGGTCGCAGGCTGCAGAAGTTCCTGACCGACGCAAATGCCAAAGCCCATATGGACAGTATGGCAGCCCAAATCCGTGCGGAAAAGAAGATCACGCCCGAAAAGACCGATATCTGGGGCGATTTGAAAGCTGTCGTTCCCGAAACCCTCTATCCGCCGAAACTGGTGCTGCGACGTGGCAAGACGCTATACGATTTCAACGGCGGTCCG
>JANNSG010000080.1:0-11181 GCA_031402355.1 Pseudorhodobacter sp.
CATTCTGGCGGCCTTGACGTTTTATTTGCTGTCACGCAGGGCCTGGACTAGATCCATCGGATTTCAAAGGGAATCTGCCGAACTGCGTTTGTTGAATGCGCGGTTGCAACGGGAAGTGGCGCAGCGGGAGAAAGCGCAGAAGGATTTGGAAGTGGCCGAGTTGACGCTTGCGCAATCTTCCAAACTGGCCGCTCTGGGCGAGATGTCGGCTGCAGTGAGCCACGAGTTGAACCAGCCTCTTGCTGCCATGAAGACCTATCTGGCCGGTGCGCGGTTGCTTTTGCAGCGCAAACGGCCCGAAGAGGCGCTGTCATCATTTTTGCGGATTGACGATCTGATTGAACGGATGGGCGCCATTACCCGGCAGTTGAAATCCTATGCCCGCAAGGGGGGGGAGGCGTTTGAGCCGGTGGATTTGCGGGCCTGTGTTTCCTCGGGGCTGTCAATGATGGAGCCGCAGTTGAAGCTGCGGGTGGTGCGCATCACCCGGACCATGCCGCGCAGCCCGGTGATCGTGAATGCCGATCGGTTGCGGCTTGAACAGGTGATCATCAACCTGCTGCGCAATGCGCTGGATGCAACCAAAGACAGCAAATCGCCGCAGATCGACATCATCTTGTCGACCGGCGAGTCAGCGGTGCTGTCGGTGCGCGACAATGGGCACGGGATTGTCGATCTCGATAATCTTTTCGAGCCGTTTTACACCACGAAAAAGCCGGGCGAGGGGGTAGGGCTTGGCCTTGCGATTTCGTCCGGTATCGTCACCGATCTGGGCGGGCGTCTGGTTGCGCGCAATGCACCCGATGGTGGCGCGGTCTTTGAAGTGCAGTTGCCATTGATGGGCACAGAAACAAAAGCAGCGGAATGAGGAACTTATGGCGCGAGCGATGAAAGTGGCAATTGTGGACGACGAGGCCGATATGCGCCAGTCGATCAGCCAATGGTTGGCCTTGTCAGGGTTTGACACCGAGACCTATGCCAGTGCTGAAGAGGCGCTGAAAGGGATTGGTGCGGAATTTGCCGGTGTTGTGGTCAGCGACATCAAGATGCCGGGAATGGACGGGATGGCGTTTCTGAAACGCCTGATGAGCCTTGATAGCGGCCTTCCCGTGATCATGATCACCGGTCACGGCGATGTGCCGATGGCGGTTGAAGCGATGCGGGTTGGTGCGTTTGATTTTCTGGAAAAGCCGTTCAACCCGGACCGGATGACCGAACTGGCCAAGAAAGCCACGCAAACCCGGCGGCTGACGCTGGACAACCGGGCTTTGCGGCGGGAACTTTCCGACGGGTCGGTTTTGATGAAGAAACTGATCGGCGGGTCGCCGGAGATGGAGCGTTTGCGCGAAGATATTCTCGATCTGGGGCAGGCTGACGGGCATGTGCTGATTGACGGGGAAACGGGTACTGGCAAAACCTTGGTGGCGCATGCGCTGCATGCGGTGGGCTCGCGCGCGGGGCGGAAGTTTGTGACAATATCCTGTGCGGCATGGTCGGAAGATCAGCTTCAGGCGCGGCTGTTTGGGCCGGGTGAGGATAGCATGATCCCACTTGTCGAGGAAGCGCGCGGCGGTACGTTGTGTCTGGAAGATATCGAGGCATTGAGCCATCCGTTGCAATCGCGGTTGCTGACCTTGATCAATGATCAGGCCACGCCGCCAGAAACCCGGATCATTGCGATCTGCAACCAGCACCAGCCTGATACGACGCTGGAAAACGTGCTGCGGCCGGATCTGTATTACCGGCTTGGCGCGTTGACGATTGTGCTGCCACCGCTGCGCAACCGGGGTGAGGATATTTTGACGCTGTTCACCCGGATGTCGGAACAGTTTGCCGAAGAATATGGCTGCGACGCGCCACAGGTGACGGCACAGGAAGCGGCGCAACTGTTGCAAGCGCCTTGGCCGGGCAATGTGCGCCAGTTGGTGAATATCGCCGAACGGGCAGTCTTGCAGAACCGGCGCGGGTCGGGGTCTATCGCATCACTTTTGATGGCGGATAACGAGGCTGCAGGGCCTGCTTTGACCACAGAAGGCAAGCCCTTGAAGGATTACGTCGAAGCGTTTGAGCGGATGTTGATCGACAACACCATGCGCCGCCACAAGGGCAGCATCGTCGCCGTGATGGAAGAACTATGCCTGCCGCGCCGGACGTTGAACGAAAAGATGGCGAAATATACGCTGACGCGGTCTGATTACGTGTGAGGTCACAGTAACGGTCGCGTAAAATCAGGCATTGTCTTTGCGCACGCTTAGCAGGTAGGGTCAAATCAGGCAGAAGTGCAGCCATAGGTTGCGCCTGCCAATGAATTCTCTGGGTATTTGCTGGCGCTTTTGGTGTCGTAGATGGCCCGGCCGGATCGGCTGAAAAGTCGTTTTATTGCCTGCCAAGTCTTTGACAAACGCAGGCTTTTTTAAGTGGGTGTCCGAATGGACATCCGGGACAAAACCGTGATGAAGCGTGCAGTACTGACAGCAGGACAGGAGCGGCACCCGATTGGGGCCGCCAATTTTGTTGCCACGCGCGCCATCGCCCGAACAAGTCACCACATGCCCGCTGACCCGCCACCAGGCCTACCGCCTGCTGGCATTGGTTGGCATGGGTGCCATGGAACACAATGGTCAAAAAGATGCTTATCGATGCCACCCACGCCGAGGAAACTCGGGTTGTGGTGGTGGACGGAAACAAGGTCGAGGAATTCGATTTTGAAACCATCAACAAGCGGCAGATTGCCGGAAATATATACCTAGCCAAGGTAACGCGGGTCGAACCTTCGTTGCAGGCGGCGTTCGTTGATTACGGCGGCAATCGGCATGGGTTTCTGGCCTTTGCCGAAATTCACCCGGATTATTACCAGATCCCGTTGGCTGACCGCAAAGCGCTGCTGGATGAAGAGCGCGCTTTTGCACGGGCGGAAGACGAGGAAGACAACAACCGCAGCAACCGAAATAATCGAAACCGTCCGCGCCCCGCACCACGTGCGGCTGCCGCTGCGTCCGATGATGCGGTCGTGACTGCACCAGCTACAACCAGCATGGATGTGGTCGATCTGGGCGATGAAACCGGGGCGGATGCCTTGGTCGAAAGCCCGCGCACCTCGCAGGACCCATCGGAAAGCGATCAGCCGTCTGGTGAACGCAGCGATCAGCCGTTCAACGCGGTGGATCACGCGTCAGATACCGACGAGGAAATCGAATCCATCGCCGAAGAAGACGTGGCCGAAGAAATCAGCCAGACCCGCCGCCCGCGCGCACGGCGCTACAAGATTCAAGAAGTGGTCAAGGTGCGTCAGATCATGCTGGTGCAGGTGGTCAAGGAAGAGCGCCAGAACAAGGGTGCGGCGCTGACGACCTATCTGTCGCTGGCGGGTCGTTACTGTGTGCTGATGCCGAATACCGCCCGCGGTGGTGGCATTTCGCGCAAGATCACCATGGCCGCCGACCGCAAGAAGCTGAAAGAAATCGCGCAAGAGATTGAGGTGCCGGAAGGTGCGGGTCTGATCATCCGCACGGCAGGGGCCAAGCGCACCAAGCCGGAAATTCGGCGTGATTACGAATATCTGATGCGTCTGTGGGAACAGGTGCGCGAATTGACCTTGAAGTCGATAGCACCGGCCCCGATCTATGAGGAAGGCGATCTGATCAAACGGTCGATCCGCGATTTGTATAACCGCGAGATTGAGGAAGTGCTGGTGGAAGGCGAAGCGGGCTATCGCACCGCCAAAGACTTTATGCGGATGATCATGCCAGCTCATGCGAAATCCGTGATGCGCTACGACGAATCCATGCCGCTGTTCGCGCGCTATCAGGTGGAAAGCTATCTCGGCGGCATGTTCAACCCAACCGTGCAGTTGAAATCGGGCGGCTATATCGTGATCGGGATTACCGAGGCGCTGGTGGCGATCGACGTAAACTCGGGCCGGGCCACGAAAGAGGGGTCCATCGAGGATACCGCGCTGAAGACCAACCTGGAGGCCGCCGAAGAGGTGGCGCGCCAGTTGCGTCTGCGCGATCTGGCCGGGCTGATCGTGATCGATTTCATCGACATGGAAGAACGGCGCAATAACCTTGCCGTTGAAAAGCGCATCAAGGACAAGCTGAAAACCGACCGCGCCCGCATTCAGGTTGGCCGCATTTCGGGCTTTGGTCTGCTGGAAATGTCGCGCCAGCGGTTGCGCCCCGGTATGCTGGAAAGCACAACCCAGCCGTGTTCGCATTGTCACGGCACGGGGTTGATCCGTTCGGATGACAGTCAAGGCTTGCAAGTGTTGCGCGCGCTGGAAGAAGAAGGCACGCGCAAACGCAGCAAAGAGGTGCTGTTGCGCGCGCCGATTGGCATTGTGAATTTCCTGATCAACCAAAAGCGCGAACATATCGCGCTGATTGAGGCGCGCTATGGCATGTCGGTGCGCATTGAATGCGACCCGGTGATGGTGAGCCCGGATTTCACGATTGAAAAGTTCAAAACCGCGACCCGGGTTGTGTCTGAGGCTGCATCGGCGGTGATCTCGGGCAATTCATCGATGATGGGGGCCGATGTCGATGAAGCGGATGATTTTGTTGAAGAAGACGAAATCATTGACGACGTGGATGATGCAGAAGAGGCGGTTGTTGCCAAGCCTTCAGTCGAAGGATCTGCCGAAAACGGCGATGGCGCCAAGAAAAAGCGCAAGCGTCGTCGGCGTCGTCGTGGCGGTGCCAATGGGGCGCAAACTGCTGCTGAGGGTGGCAATGATGATGCCGATGATGGCGACGAAGGGGACGAGGCTGATGCAAGCGTTGCAGCCCCTGTTGCCGCCGAAACAGATGAAAAGCCTGCACCAAAGCCTCGGGGGCGGACGCGTAGCCGCACGGCCAAGCCAAAGGATGACGTGGTCGTCGAAGCCCCTGCCGTGGTGGCAGAGCCGGACGTGATTTCGTTGGCGATGGCAAAGGCCAATGCCATTGTAGAACCGGTGGCTGACGCAAGTGATGATGTGGTGCCTGCTGTGGCAGAAAAGCCCAAACCAAAGCCGCGTGCCCCGCGTGTGAGCAAGGCAAAGGCCGCAGCGGCAGACGCGCCAGCCGAAGCGGTGGCGGCACCGTTACCCGAAGCCGTTGTCGCTGCACCGGTGGTTGACGTTGCCCCGGCAATGGATGCCCCGGTCGCGGCTGCACCCGTCGACGACGGGCCAGTAGACGATGGACCGCCAAAGCCAAAGCGCAAAGGCTGGTGGGCGTTGGGTCGCTAAGGCCGGTTTGAAAAGGTCAAAGGGGCGTCTGGGAAACCCGGCGCCCTTGGTCTTTGTCCGGGCCGCGACGGATCAGGTGGACTTGGACTGCACCGACTTGTGCAGATGAAAGCAGGATATGCCCGGCCTCAGTGCAGAAATGCGGAATGTCGATTGCGGCCATCGGATCAGTCGCACGGACGCAAAGCACGGCCCCTTCGGCCATCTGCAAAAGCTTTTTGCGGGCCTTCAAAACCGGCAGTGGGCAAAGCAGGGCTTCGCAATCAAGGGTGGCATCGGGCGTCAAATTTTGGTTTTCCAAGCGTCTTGTTCAAGCTGTGGAGAGTTGGCTGTAACATAGATCACATTTACTGTGAAAAATGCCACGTCAAAGTGACGCTGCTGGTGGGTGACGGATGATCCCGAAACCGCTATGCGAAGGATTAAGGGAGACGCCATGGCCGGTTTTGATTTGATAGATGCAGGTCTTTTGCCAGCGATGCTGATCGCGCTGGCCGCGGGGGTACTGTCGTTTCTATCGCCCTGCGTGCTGCCGATTGTGCCGCCCTATCTGGCCTATATGGGTGGCATCAGCATGGGCGAAATGCGCAGCGATCAATCGGCGCGTCGCAGGGTGATGCTGCCTGCACTTTTTTTCGTGATGGGGCTATCGACAATATTCCTGCTTCTGGGCTTTACTGTATCGGCCTTTGGCAGTTTTTTTCTGCAAAATCAGGTGCTTTTCGGACGTATTTCTGGCGCAATGATTGTGGTCTTCGGCCTGCATTTTCTGGGTGTGATCCGCATCCCCCTGCTGGACCGTGAGGCGCGGATGGATGCCAAATCCGAAGGTGGCACGGCCTTTGGCGCCTATGTGCTTGGGCTGGCCTTTGCCTTTGGCTGGACGCCGTGCATTGGGCCGCAACTTGGGGCGATCCTATCGCTGGCGGCCCAAGAGGCGTCGCTGGCGCGCGGCACCTTGTTGCTGGGGTTCTATGCCTTGGGTCTGGGGGTGCCGTTCTTGCTGGCCGCCTTGTTTATCGACCGCGCCATGGGCGTGATGACGCGGCTGAAGCGGCATATGAAAACCATTGAGCGGGCGATGGGAGTGCTGTTGATCCTGGTCGGCATCGCGATTTTTACCGGTGCATTTTCGGATTTCTCGTTTTTTCTGTTGGAGAAATTCCCCTTTTTGGCAGTGCTGGGTTAAGCTTGCGCACAGGCCCTTGCTGCTAGATGGTCCGGTGAACGGCCAGTGCAGGGACAAAACGGGTGACGCCAGCGGCAATATCAGAAGAAAACCCTGCGCCGGTGAGGCACAGAAAGGTCTTCTATATTCCCGGTTTTGACCCGGCGCCACCACGCCGTTACCGCGAGCTTTATCGCAAGCAAGCAAAAGCGCAGGCGGTGATTTCCGGCTATGCGATTGATGTTGGGGGGCGCAAATCCGGTGATGGTTTTGGCTGGACCGTGACCGCTATCATGGATCAGCACGAAGTTCGCACTGAATTCGAAGTGTTGGTCTGGTCCGATATCGTGCGCGGGACTATGGGGGGTGGGGTTATTGCCACCTATTGGCAGATGTTGCGCACCGCTTGGGTTTACATTGCATCGGGGGCATTGTTTCGGCTGGCGCGGCTGCGCAAAGGGCCGGTGATCGCGGCACTTTATCCGATTTTAATGCTGTTGGCCGAGCTTGGGGGTGCGGCCTTTGTATTTTGGCTGGTGGCCAGCCTCTTTGGTTTTGGTTTGGACCGATTGAGCGAACTTTTCTATGGGCCATTGGTGTTTGGGCCATGGTTTGTTCAGATTACCCATCTTTCAATCGCTGCAGGTCTTCTGGCGGCGGCTTTGGTGCTGCGCTGGTTCAAGCGGCAAGACGGCCGAATTTTTGCTTATTATCTGATGCATGATTATGCGTTTACAGCGCAATTGCGTGGCGCATATCCGGCAGAACTTGAAGCGCGGCTTGATCAGTTTCGGGGCATCATCACGGCAGCTGCAAACGGAGATTGCGACGAGGTTCTGATTGTGGGTCATTCGTCGGGCGTGCATCTGGGGATTTCCGTTTTGGCAGATATTTTCCGCGACGGAGGACCATCTACGCCACTTGGCTTTCTTTCGCTGGGGCAGGTCGTTCCCATGGTGTCGTTTCTGCCGCAGGCACAGCGACTGCGCGCTGATCTGCAGTATCTGAGCGAACAATCGGGGCTGACTTGGGTGGATGTGACTGCGCCGGGTGACGGATGTGCCTTTGCCTTGTGCGATCCTGTCGCGGTCGCGGGGGTAGCTGCACCGGGCAAACGTTGGCCGCTGGTCATTTCGGCGGCCTTCACGCAGACTTTGAGCCCAGAAAAGTGGAAATCCTTGCGCTGGCGATTTTTCCGGCTGCATTTTCAGTATCTTTGCGCGTTTGACCGACCCGGTATTTATGATTATTTCCGGGTAACGGCGGGGCCGCAAACGCTGTCTGCGCGTTTCGCCGGGTGCCAGCCATCAAAAAGCCGGATCGAGATGCCAACCTCTGGCTACACCAGCAGGAACACATGACGCCGCCAAAACCAGTTGCCCGCGCAGAGAAAGTATCGCTGTGGCGGTATTTGCGGCTGTTTCGAGCCGATATCCTGTCCGCACAACCGGCGCGGCTTTACCGGGCCTGGATGGCCGAATTTCGGACGCCATTTTTCAGAAGCTATCTGTGCAATGATCCGGCCCTGATCCGGCGGATCCTGTCGGAACGCCCGCAGGACTTTCCTAAATCGCAACGCATACGCGAGGGCTTGGCGCCGCTGCTGGGCAATTCGGTATTTTTGACCAATGGCGCGGATTGGGCGCGGCAAAGACGCATCATCGACCCGGCCTTTCAGGGCGGGCGGTTGCGCGATACATTTCCGGCGATTTGCTTGGCGGGGCAGGCGGCGGTCGCAAGGATGCCCACCGGGGTGGTCGATATGGAACCCTTGATGAGCCATGCGGCCGCAGATGTGATCTTTCGGGCGCTTTTTTCTATTCCCATCGAAAATGAAGTGGCGGCAAGGGTGTATCACCAGTTCCGGGTGCATCAGCGCAGCCAACCGCTTGTCAACCTCGCAGCCTTCGTGCCCTTGCCAGACTGGCTGCCGCGCTTTCACCGGCGCAAGGCCAAGGCCACTGCGCGGGCGATCAGGGGCCTGATTGCCGGGCTGACAGAGGCGCGGGCGCTTGCGATTGCGGCGGGAACAGCACCCAACGATCTGGCCACCAAAATCATGACGACCCCCGATCCGGAAACGGGCATGGGCTTTGCTGTGCATGACATGGTGGATCAGGTGGCGATCTTTTTTCTGGCGGGGCATGAAACCAGTGCATCGGCGATGGCTTGGGCGCTATACCTGCTGGCAAGCAATCCTGCAGTGCAGGATCGGGTCGTGGTTGAGGCTAAGGTCTTGGGCGACGCGCCGGAATTTGCAGCCTTGTCGGGCTTGGGCTTTACCCGCGACGTGTTCCGCGAGGCGTTGCGGCTTTATCCACCGGTGCCGATGATGGTGCGTGAAAATCTGTGCCCCGAAGATTTGCGCGGGCGTGAGGTGGCACCGGGTGCGCAGATTGTACTGTCGCCGTGGCATCTGCATCGGCACGAACGCATCTGGGACAACCCCGATGGGTTTGATCCGGATCGGTGGCAGACAAAGGCCGGGCAGGACTGCGCGCGCGATGGGTATATGCCGTTTTCGGCCGGGCCACGGGCCTGCCCGGGTGCGGGGTTTGCCATGGCCGAAGGGGTGTTGCTGCTAGCGATGCTGGCAAGGGAGTTCCGGTTTTCAGTGGTGGACGGGCGGGATCCTGTGCCAGTGGCACATTTGACAGTGCGGGCCAAGGATGGGATCTGGTTGCGGGTGCAGCGCAGGTAACGGAAAACTTTTCAGAAAAGGTATCGCAAATTCCTTTCGAAGGAATTTGGCTTAGCACAAGACCCGCACGGCTTCATTATTGCAGAAGATCACATATTGCCCGGCGTTTTCGACAGCGTGATAGCCGCGTCTGCGCAATTCGTATTCAAAGCTTCGACGCCCGATGATGCGTTCGACATCACGAATCTGGCGACACACCATTCCGCCTTCGCGGGCGCTTTTTGCGCTGAAAAGTTGTAAAAGCCAAACATCAGGCGGCAAGAGCGTAAGCGTATCTGTCATGTCGTTCTCCATGACCGATCCTTTGCAGCGCAAAGTTAATTGCGCCCTAACGCCGTAGCACCTCGAACACAAAAACCCGGATCGCCGAGGCAAGGCCCACATCTGCATCGCGACCCGCGTCTATTTCAGCGGCAAGCACATTCAGCGCGATGCCCCGGTCAGTGGCGATTTCGCGGAAGGCTTGCCAAAAGCTGTCTTCCAGCGACACCGATGTTCGGTGGCCCTTCAGGGTCAGAGAATGCTTGACCGGGCGCGCGGTCATTCACGCTTTGCCGCGTCAAGATCGCGGGCCGCTTTTTCGGCCTTGGCCGCCGCCAATGATTTTTCGGCTTTGGTCAGCCCAAATTTGGCGGCGTTCGCCTGGGCCAAAGCGCGGTCTTCATCCCGCACTTTGGCCTTTCGCATTTTGTTGAGGTTGACAACGCTCACCCCTTGGGGCCGATCATGTCTTCGGGCCGCACCACGCGGTCGAAGGTTTTGCCATCGACATAGCCCAAAGCGATGGCTTCTTCGCGCAGGGTGGTGCCGTTCTTATGGGCAGTCTTGGCCACTTTGGTCGCTGCATCATAGCCGATTGTCGGGGCCAGTGCTGTGACAAGCATCAGGCTTTCTTTCATCAGCTTGTCGATCCGGGCGATGTTGGCCGTGGTGCCGACGACCATGTTATCGGTAAACGACCCCGCTGCATCGCCCAAAAGCTGCATGGATTGCAAGACGTTATAGGACATCACCGGGTTGAACACGTTCAATTCGAAATGGCCCTGACTTCCGGCAAAGCCGACGGTCGCATCGTTGCCCATCACTTGGGCGCAGACCATAGTCAGCGCTTCAGCCTGCGTCGGGTTCACTTTGCCCGGCATGATAGAGGACCCCGGTTCGTTTTCGGGCAGGTTCAGTTCGCCCAAGCCCGACCGGGGGCCAGAGCCCAGAAACCGCATGTCATTGGCGATTTTGAACAGCGATACGGCGACGACACGGGTGGCGCCCGACATCTCGACTATGGCATCATGGGCGGCCAGGGCCTCAAACTTGTTGGGTGCTGTGACAAAGGGCAGATCGGTCAGCCCGGCGATTTTGGCGGCAACGCGCGTGTCCCAGCCAACACGGGTATTCAGGCCGGTGCCGACAGCCGTCCCCCCTTGCGCCAGTTCGTAGATGGCGGGCAAGGCGGCCTTGATGCGCCGGATGCCCATTGCCACCTGATGCGTGTAGCCGGAAAATTCCTGCCCCAGCGTCAGCGGCGTGGCATCCTGGGTATGAGTGCGGCCGATCTTGATGATGTCTTTGAAATCATCGACCTTAACCAGCAACGCCGCATGCAGTTTTTCCAGCCCCGGCAGCAGCACATCGCGCGCCATCATGGCAATGGCCACATGCATAGCGGTGGGGAAAGTGTCGTTCGACGATTGTCCCATATTGACGTGGTCATTCGGGTGAACCGGTTTTTTCGACCCCATCACACCGCCCAGCATTTCGATGGCGCGGTTGGAAATCACCTCATTCGCGTTCATGTTGCTTTGCGTGCCAGATCCGGTCTGCCAGACCACCAGCGGGAAATTGTCGTCGAAACGGCCGTCCATCACCTCAGTCGCGGCAGCGGCAATCACCTTCCCCAGATCGGCGGAAATATCGCCCTGATCAATGTTCACCAAAGCGCAGGCTTTCTTGATCACGCCAAGCGCGCGGACGATGGCGATGGGTTGCTTTTCCCAACCGATGGGAAAGTTGATGATCGACCGTTGGGTTTGTGCGCCCCAATACTTGCTGGCAGGCACGTCAAGGGGGCCAAAACTGTCGGTT
>JANNSG010000081.1:0-6861 GCA_031402355.1 Pseudorhodobacter sp.
GAAATTGTCGCGCAAGTGGCGATTGGCAATGACGCGGATGCCGACCGGGCGATCATGGCGGCGCGCGCGGCATTTGATGCCTATACCGTGACGCCGGTTGCCGACCGCATCGCCCTCGTCCGCCGCATCCTTGAGGTTTACAACGATCGCTATGAGGATTTTGCGCAAGCCATGCGCACTGAAATGGGCGCGCCGATCGAATGGGCGCGGGGCGCGCAGGCCTGGGCAGGGCAAGTGCATATCGAGGCGGCAATCAAGGCTGCCGAGGAAATGCAGTGGGAATACATGCGCGGCACAACCCGCATCGTCTACGAAGGCATTGGGGTCTGCGCGCTGATCACACCGTGGAATTGGCCGATGAACCAGATTGCGTGCAAAGTGGCTCCGGCCTTGCTTGCAGGCTGCACGATGGTTCTGAAACCGTCGGAAATTGCCCCGCTTTCGGGCGTGCTGTTTGCCGAAGTTTGCCACGCTGCAGGTGTTCCTGCGGGCGTGTTCAATCTGGTGAATGGTGATGGGCCCGGTGTGGGCACGCGCATCACATCACACCCCGAAGTGGACATGGTGTCCTTTACCGGATCGACGCGCGCAGGCACGTTGATTGCGGCGGCGGCAGCCCCGACGGTAAAGCGCGTGGCGCAGGAGATGGGCGGCAAATCGGCCAATATCATCCTGCCCAATGCCGATCTTGCGGCGGCAGTCGAGGCGGGGGTGACTGCGATCATGTCGAACACCGGGCAGTCGTGCGATGCGCCGACGCGCATGTTTGTGCAGCGCGCCCAGCAGGCCGAGGCGCTGGCGATTGCCAAGGCCACTGCCGAGGCGATTGTGCCGGGTGATCCGTTAGCGGACGGTGTGACGATGGGGCCGCTCATCTCCAAGGTCCAGTATGACAAGGTGCAGCGCCTGATCCAGACGGGGATCGACGAAGGGGCAACGCTTGTAACGGGTGGCTTGGGGCGGCCGGCGGGCTTGAACCGGGGATGGTACGTGAAGCCCACTGTCTTTGGCGACGTGCAACATGAGATGACGATTTCAAAGGAGGAAATCTTTGGTCCGGTGCTGTCGATCCTGCCCTACGACACGGTTGATGATGCGGTGCGGATGGCAAATGATTCCGTCTACGGCCTTGCTGCCTTTATCGCGGGGCCGGTCGCGGATGCACGGCCTGTGGCACGCCGTATGCGGGCGGGGACTGTGAACCTGAACTATCCTGATTGGGATACGGCTGCCCCTTTTGGAGGTTACAAGCAATCGGGCAACGGGCGTGAATACGCTGACTGGGGCATCCATGACTTCTGCGAGGTCAAGGGCATTGTCGGCTGGGGTGCCTGACACATTTTGGGGTGGCAATGGGCCGCCCCCAATACCACGGGGATACCATGCATTACGGATATATCGGCCTTGGCAATCTGGGGGCCGCTTGTGCTGGCTGTTTGCTGCAAGACGGCTTTGAAGTAACGGTCTATGACCTTAACCCGAGCCTTGCGGCACCACTGCTGGCAATGGGAGCAACGCTTGCCAGCAGTGCCGAAGACCTGGCGGCATCGGTAGATCATGTGATCACCTGTCTTCCATCGCCTGCGGTATCGGAACGCGTGTTGCGGGGTATCTTGCCGCATATGAAGGCGGGGGCGTCGTGGGTCGAGATGTCAACGCTGGGGCGCGACGAGGTGTTGAAACTGGCGGCTGTTGCCGCAGAGGCGGGCGTACGAATGATGGAACTGCCGGTGACCGGAGGTGTACATCTGGCCTATCAGGGCAAGATTACCATGCTGGCGGGGGGCGACCGCGATCTGTTCGATCTGCATCACAAGGCGATGGCCGCGATGGGCGACAAGATATTCCATATGGGGCCACTTGGCGCGTCCTGCATCATCAAGGTCATCACGAACATGCTGGCCTTCATTCACCTGAAAGCCTGCGGTGAGGCCTTGATGCTGGCCAAACGCGGTGGGCTTGATCTGGGGCAGGCCTGGCATGCGATTGCGGCGTCGTCGGGGAATTCTTTCGTGCATGAAACCGAAGGCGCGCTGATCTTGAACGGGTCTTACGATATTGCCTTCAACATTGATCTGGCGCTGAAGGATCTGGGGTTTGCGCTGGGGTTCGGGCGGGAATTTGGGGTGCCGCTGGAATTGGCGAGCGCGACCAATCAGACCTATGTCGCGGCAAAAGCGGCCTATGGGGGTGAGGCGCAATCGCCGATGATTGCGAAATTGTTGGAGGATTTGCTGGGCACGGATTTGCGGGCGGACGGGTTTCCGGCGCGGCTGGAGTAACACGTGTGTTACGAATGTAGTGTTGTTTATTATCAATAGGTTGGTATTTTCAGTTTACGGAATCTTAAGACCTTTTGGATCTTTTTGAGGCAACCGGGGGCCGGCCCCCCAGCCTCGCCACGGGCGAGGCGTTCTTCGCGAAAAACCTTCCACTGGAAGGTTTTTTGTGCGCTCATCACCCCGGGATACTTGTGCCAAAATGAAAGTCGGGGGATGGGAAGGGGACGGGCATGCGGGAGGAAGATGATCTGTTGGCGGCGCGGTTGCAGCATCACCGGGCGGTGGGGCTGACACAGGGCGCGCCGATCGCCTTGCCGATTATCACGGCAACCACGTTTCATGTGCCGGATCACACCAAGGGCGGCTATAGTTACTCTCGTGCGGCGAGCCCGACATGGGATGAGGTCGAGGCGCAACTGAGCTTGCTGGAGGAGGCACCTGTGGTGGCGTTTCCGTCCGGGATGGCGGCTATTTCGGCGGCATTGATGGCGACGCTTTCGGCGGGCAAGCGGATTGTGCTGCCATCGGACGGATATTATGTAACACGGGTGTTTTCAGAGCAGTTTCTGGCGCCGTTTGGTGTGGACGTGCAGATGATCCCGACCACGGCGTTTGACACGGCGGATTTCACTGGCGCAGGTGTGGTCTATATCGAGACGCCGTCTAACCCCGGCCTAGATGTTTGCGATATTACGGCCGTTGCGGCACGCGCGCATGCGGCGGGGGCGTTGGTGATTGCCGATAATACAACGATGACGCCGCTGTTGCAGCGGCCCTTGGATCTGGGGGCGGACCTGGTGGTGGCTGCCGATACCAAAGCGCCTGCCGGGCATTCGGATGTGCTGTTTGGCCATGTGGCCGGGCGGGACGCTGCGCTGATGGCGCGGATACGCGAATGGCGGCGGTTGTCAGGTGCGGTGCCGGGGTCTTTTGAGGCATGGTTGGTGCACCGCGGGATTGAGACACTCGAGGTGCGGTTGAGCCGCATGTGCGCGTCTGCGGGCGTGATTGCCGAGCGGTTGGCGGGCCATCCGAGCGTGTTGGCGGTGCGTTATCCGGGGCTGGATTGTGATCCGTCGTATGTGGTGGCCAAGCGGCAGATGTCGGGGTTTGGGTTTTTGATCTCGTTCACGTTGACGAACAGCGTGGTGGCGGAAAAATTCTTGGCCGATTGCCCGTTCATAGCGCAGGCGACCAGTTTCGGATCGACCCATTCATCGGGCGAACGCCGCGCGCGCTGGGGCGATGCGGTGCCAGAGGGCTTGATCCGATTGTCGGTAGGGTGTGAGCCAGTGGGGCCCCTTTGGGCGGCGATTGAGGCAGCACTGCCTTAACGCGACGCCCCCACCCCGACCCTCCCCACAAGGGGGGAGGGGGAGCGCAGTTTTGTCAGATCAGAGCGATGAGGCGGGCAGCTTCGTCTGCCGTGCTGGCAAGCGGCGTGCGGTCTTCGCCGGGGAAAAAGCGGGCGCGAAGGGCGGTGGCCATAGGGGCAGCGGTTTCGATCAGGACGCGGGGCCCGATTCTTGCGGTTTCTGCCTGCCACGAGCGGGCAAGGGCAATTTGGGCGGCTTTGCTGGCACCATAAGCGCCAAAGAATTTCTGGCCGGCGCGTGGATCATCGAAGAAGAACGCCGTGCCTTTGTGCGCGCGCAGCAGGGGTTCGACCATCGGGATCAATGCCCCGGTGGCGCGGACGTTGGTGGCGATGCTCTTGTCCCAATCTTTGGCATCCAGCGCGTTTGCCGGGGCCAGTGGGGCTGCGTGGATGGCGGTATGCGCCCAGAGACTCAGGCCGCCCCAGCGATTGTGGATGTTGAGGCAGAGATGGCGCATGGCGTCATCATTGGTCGCATCCATCGGGGCGAGGGTGAGGTTGCCTGCCCCCGGAAGGCGCAGGGCTTTGACCCGGTCATCGAGTTCTTCAAGGCCCCCGACAGTGCGGGCGACGGCGACGACGTGCCAGCCACGGATGGCGAGGTGTTCCGCCAGCGCTGCGCCGAGGCCGCGAGATGCGCCAGTGACGAGGGCGATGCGTTGGGTCATGGGGTGGTCCTGTCACGGTGGCGAGGGTGGTAAGGGCGGATGCCTCCGGCGGGGATATTTAGGAACAGATGAAAGGGCAAGGGGGGGCTTTGGTGGGTTTTTTACTTAGTTGTGGGTTAGGCACTAAACTGAGTTACTGCCGTTTAACCTTCGAGGAGGTGCGGGCGGATATCGGTTCCAGCGACAGCATAAAGGTCAAGCAACTGGTCGAAAGAGATTCCGTTTTCCTGATCCCTTTTGAGCGTGCTGCTCTCGTCCCAGACGTTGACGCGAGGGCGTTGACCGCCGCCCCGAAAAATGACTTCGGTTTTCAGAAAACCCCCATTGCCATAGTGCGGAAGGTTATTCGCCAACCAGCCGAAGCATGGACCGATCAATAGCTCGTCTTGTGTGCCATATGCTTTGAGGTAGGCTTCAAAGTTGTCTTTGTGAAGCGTTGACCAGACGCCAAAAGCAAAGCGCTTTTCAGTTTCCAAGATCGGAATTTCGATGAGGCCCCGTACAAAGTAATCATCGCCCTGTATGCAGATATCGCTTCCCAATATGTCGCCACCAACCCTCACGTCGTCGCCATAATTGTCACGGAAGGATCCATGCAGCCAAGGATCGGGGTGGTCATAGGCGAGATCAAATATGCCGCTGAATGACTTGCCGCAGCATCGACAATGAAATCCGTGGTCGTTGAAACGTCGCCAGCGCGGATCTTCAGCAAGATTCATTCCGCCGCTTTCATCTGGAAGCCTTCCTCGATCTTGTCGGCGGGGGTGACCGGGTACTCGCCGGAAAAGCAGGCATCGCAGTATTGGGGTTGGTCTTTGTTGCGCCCCCCAGCTTCGCCAGCGGCGCGGTAGAGGCCGTCGAGCGAGATGAATTTGAGGCTATCGACGCCGATCCATTGACGCATTTCTTCTTCGTTCATCGAGGCTGCAAGCAGTTTTGACCGTTCTGGCGTATCGACGCCGTAAAAGCAGGGCCAGGCGGTGGGGGGGGAGGCTATGCGGAAGTGAACCTCGGCAGCACCCGCTTCCAGGATCATGTCCTTGATCTTGCGGGAGGTAGTGCCGCGCACGACGGAATCGTCGACCAGGATGACCCGTTTGCCTTTGACCAGCGCGCGGTTGACGTTCAGCTTCAGGCGCACGCCCATGTTGCGGATATGCTCGGTCGGCTCAATAAAGGTACGGCCCATGTATTGGTTGCGGATGATGCCCATGGCATAGGGGATGCCGGATTGTTGGGAAAACCCGATGGCGGCGGGGGTGCCTGAATCGGGCACCGGGCAGACCAGATCGGCGTCTACCGGTGCCTCAATGGCAAGTTCGCGGCCGATTGCGGCGCGGGTTTCATAGACCGAGCGACCACCGAGGATGCTATCCGGGCGGCTGAAATAGACGTGTTCGAACAAGCAAAAGCGCGGGGCCTTTCGTTCAAACGGGTAGGAGCTGTCGATGCGGCCGTTCTCAATCACGACCATTTCGCCGGGGGCAATTTCGCGGATGAATTCAGCGCCGATGATGTCGAGGGCGCAGGTTTCAGACGACAGCACCCAAGCATCGTCGGCAAGGCGGCCCAAGACGAGGGGGCGTACGCCAAGCGCATCACGGACGCCGATCAGTTTGGTGCGGGTCATGGCGACGATGGAGAAGGCACCCTCAACCCGGCGCAGGGCGTCTTTGATACGTTCGGCGATGGTTTTCTGGATCGAGCGGGCCATCAGGTGGATGATGCACTCAGAATCGGAGGAGGACTGGAAGATCGAGCCGCGTTCAATCAACTCGCGGCGCAGGGCGGCGGCGTTGGTAAGGTTGCCGTTATGGGCGATGGCGGCCCCACCCATGGAAAATTCGCCAAAGAACGGCTGCACATCGCGGATGGCGGTGGCGCCTTTGGAGCCTGCGGTGGAATAGCGGACGTGGCCGATGGCCAAGGGGCCGGGCAGGGTATCCATCACGTCGGATTTGGTGAAATTATCGCGCACATAGCCAAAACGGCGGGCCGAGTTGAAGCCGGTATCAAGATCGTGGGAGACGATGCCGCCCGCCTCTTGGCCCCGATGTTGCAGGGCGTGCAGGCCGAGGGCCACGAAGTTGGACGCATCTTTTACGCCGATGACACCATATATCCCGCATTCCTCTTTCAACTTGTCCCCGTCGTTCTGGGGGTCGAACGGGTGACTGAGGAATTGGCGCATGCGCGAGGCTCCGAATCCAATGAGGGCATGGCGTTCAGATAGGCCTTTGACATAGAACTGTCACGCCCTGATTGGTCCCCGGTTCAGTTGGTTGGGGCTGGCGCTGGGGCGGCGGCTTCGTCCGGGACCAGCGATGTTGGCGCGCCACAGATGCTGACCAGCTCTTCGTAGCGGCTGACGATCCAGCCGGGCGCGTCGGTCGGGATGGTGCCGTCGATATTGGCCTGAAACGAAGCGATTACCTTGGCGGAGCGCGAATCGTCGACAATGGGCAGCGAATTCGGACCAACGGCGCGGTCATAGACGATGAAGGCGACCACGACGAGCAGGATGCCGCGCAGG
>JANNSG010000082.1:0-19918 GCA_031402355.1 Pseudorhodobacter sp.
CCGCATTTCATAGGACGCACATGACCAAATTTTCCGATCTCGCGCTGGACCCGCGCGTATTGCAAGCCGTTGCAGAAGCTGGCTACGAAACCCCCACCCCCATTCAGGCGCAGGCCATTCCGCACGCGCTGATTGGCAAAGACGTTTTGGGCATCGCGCAGACCGGCACCGGCAAAACGGCAAGTTTTGTTTTGCCGATGGTCACCCTGCTGGGGCAAGGCCGTGCCAAAGCGCGGATGCCGCGCAGCCTGGTGCTGTGCCCGACACGGGAACTCGCCGCCCAGGTCGCTGAGAATTTCGAAACCTATGCCAAATATACCAAGCTGACCAAAGCCCTGCTGATTGGCGGCGTATCGTTTGGCGAGCAAGACAAGCTGATTGATCGCGGGGTTGACGTTCTGATCGCAACTCCCGGCCGCTTGCTGGATCACCATGAACGTGGCAAGCTGCTTTTGACCGGCGTGCAGATCATGGTGGTTGATGAGGCCGACCGCATGCTGGACATGGGCTTTATCCCTGATATTGAGCGCATCTTCGCGTTGACGCCGTTTACCCGTCAAACGTTCTTTTATTCCGCTACTATGGCGCCGGAAATTGAACGATTGACCAATACTTTCTTGTCAAACGCCGTAAAAATCGAAGTCGCACGGCAGGCAACGACATCCGAGACGATTGAACAAAAACTGTTCGCCATCACACCTACTCGCAAGGACCGGTCCTTTGCCGACAAGCGGTCTGTGCTGCGTGCCCTCATCCGGGCCGAAGGTGAGGCCTGCACCAATGCCATCATTTTCTGCAACCGCAAGATGGATGTGGATGTCGTAGCCAAGTCATTGAAACAGCACGGCTTCAACGCATCGCCCATTCACGGCGATCTGGATCAATCAGTGCGCACCAAAACGCTGGACGGGTTCCGCGATGGGTCTGTGCATTTGCTTGTGGCATCAGATGTGGCCGCACGAGGCCTTGATATTCCCGCGGTCAGCCATGTGTTCAACTTTGATGTGCCTTCGCACCCCGAAGATTATGTGCACCGCATTGGCCGCACCGGCCGTGCCGGGCGTCTGGGTAAAGCGTTCACGATTTCCACACCTAACGACGGTAAGTATCTTGCGGCGATTGAGGCTTTGGTAAAACGGCCAATTCCGCTTGGCAACATGCCAGAAGGATTTGCATTGGCCGACGCAGGTGAAGCGCCGCCACCGCGCGAAGAACGCAGTGCCGGCGGGCGCGGCAGAAGCCGGGGCGGGCGTGGCAGTGAAGCCCGCAAAGCGACGATCGCGGTTGGCGATCCGGCGGTCATCGACGACGCAGCTCAAGCCCCGGTTGTCTTAGCCGAAGCCGCAGCAACACCGATCAACAGCCGTCGCGATGACGCTCCTCGCCAAGACCGCAGGCGCGACCGCGCTGGCGATCGCCCGAATGACCCTCGTGGTAACGACAGGGACCAAGACCGGGCAAATGACCGTACCAGCGAAAGGCCGAATGATCGCACCGGCGAGCGCCGCGATTATCGACGGGACAGCGGTGGTCCTTCCGTCGTCGGCATGGGTGATCACGTGCCAGACTTCATTTTGCGCAGCTTCCACATTGCAGCGGCCCCAATCACCGAGGCAGAACTGAATGAGCCTGAAGGCGAAGCGCCCGATGTTGAAGAGATGACCGACAGCAACAGCGACGCGTGAGAAAGCTCCCTCCACCTGCTTGGTCCGGAGAGGCGAGTGGAGGGTGCCCCTGATCAGCCGTCCGTCAGGCGGCTGACAACGATGGTCACTTCCGGCTTTTTACCGATCTCTTCCATCGCAACCTGACGGGTCACGCGGCGAATGGCCTCATCCAGTTTGTCATCATCGCGCAGAATCTTGGCCCCGGCCTTGGCAATGAATGCGCCCAGTTCCGCCTCTATTGCCTCGGCTACGGGTTTGCCACGTTTGCCAAATTCGGGCAGGCCCATGGTTTCGACCCATGGATCGCCAAGCGCTTCGTCGGCTTCATCCAGGATGATGGTCACAAGCGCATGTCCCCCCAACGCCAGGCGGATACGGTCACGCACTACGCCGTCCATCGCCCCGATCAGCACAGATCCATCAAGGTAGGTGCGCCCAGTTTCGATGTATTCTGCCACTTCCGGGGTCTGGCCGGTGATGTCGATCATCATGCCGTTGGTGACAACCTCGGTGGCAATGCCCTTGGCTGCACCGATCTTCGCATGTTCGCGCAAATGGCGGTGTTCGCCGTGCATGGGGATCAGAATCTCAGGTTTCAGGATCGAATGAACCGTTTCCAGATCAGGGCGGTTTGCATGGCCTGACACGTGGTAAAGGCCGTTGGCGTCATCCTGCACATCGACGCCCATTTCGGAAAACGCATTGTAGATGCGCAGCACTTCACGCTCATTGCCGGGAATGGTTTTCGATGAAAACAGGAACAGATCGCCTTCTTTCATCTCATGCCCCAGATGTTTACCCCGGCTCAGTTGGGCTGATGCAGCGCGCCGTTCGCCCTGGCTGCCGGTGACAATCAGCATCTGGTTGCCGCGCGGCACCTCTAGTGCTTCTTCAGGTGAAATGGTCCGAGGAAAATTCTTCAACACGCCCGATTGTTCAGACGCTGTGACCATGCGTTTCATCGCACGGCCCAGCAGGCAAACGGAACGGTCTGCAGCGCGGGCGGCTTCGGCCAGCGTTTGCAGACGGGCGACGTTGGAGGCGAAGGTTGTCGCCACAACCAAACCTTTTTGACCTTTGATTAATTCGGCAATCGGGTCTTTCAGGGTGGATTCGGATCGCCCCGCATGGGTGGAAAATACGTTCGTGGAATCACACATCAGGGCTTTGATTGGGGCCTCGGCGGCGAGGGCGCGCATTGCGGCCTCATCAAAGCCTTCGCCGACTACGGGCGTTGCATCCAGTTTGAAATCGCCGGAATGGACAACACGGCCAACCGGGGTATCGATGATCAACATGGAACATTCAGGGATCGAATGGCTGATGGGCAGGAACTGCACTTTGAAGGGGCCAGCCTCAACAACTTCGGGGCGCGCGCCGACGGTGGTGATCACGTCATTGGGCAGACCGTATTCTTCCAGCTTCAGCCGCCCGATGGTGGC
Source organism: Pseudorhodobacter sp. (assembly GCA_031402355.1). Taxonomy (GTDB): domain Bacteria; phylum Pseudomonadota; class Alphaproteobacteria; order Rhodobacterales; family Rhodobacteraceae; genus JACMNW01. Next base: position 3,110 of record JANNSG010000082.1, read on the forward strand.
GGTGAATTTGCGGGCGTAGACTTTTTTCTTCAGCTTTGGCCAAAGGTGCCCAAGCGCGCCAATATGGTCTTCGTGGGCGTGAGTGATGAAAATCGCCTCGACCCGGTCAACCCGTGCCTCCAGCCATTTCAGATCCGGCATGATCAGATCGACGCCGGGGGTGGATGACATATCGGGGAAGGTGACGCCAAGATCAACGACGATCAGGCGTTCTTTATCCTCGGGGCCATAGCCGTAAACATATGTATTCATGCCAATTTCGCCAGCCCCGCCGAGGGGAAGGTAGATCAGCCGGTTCTTACCGCTCATGGCTCGCGTCCTGTTCTTTGTTGTAGTCGTTGATCAGAACAAGACCGTGCATGGTCAAATCGTCCTCAACAGCGTCAAATAAATCAAATCCTTGGGCAAACAAGGTGGCAAGGCCACCTGTTGCGATAACCTTCATTGGGCGGTCGCGCTCCGCCCTTATCTGGCGCACGATGCCTTCCGTCAGGCCAATATAGCCCCAATACACACCTGACTGCATGCAGGCCACCGTATTCGTGCCGATCACCTGCGACGGTTTGGAGATATCGACATGTGGCAGGGCGGCTGCGGCCATATGCAGCGCCTCAAGCGACAGGTTGACGCCGGGGGCGATGACGCCGCCGATATAAGCGCCGTCGGTATCGACCACATCGAATGTGGTGGCGGTGCCGAAATCAACGACGATCAGATCACCGCCGTGGCGGGAAAATCCGGCGTGGGTGTTGACCAAGCGATCCGGCCCGACTGTGACGCCTTGATCGACGCGCGGTGGCGTAGGCAGGCGACATTCGGGTTTACCGACCACCAATGGGCGGCAGTCAAAGTAGCGGTTGCATAGAACGCGCAAGTTAAACACCACGCGCGGCACGGTCGAGGAGATGATTGCCTCGGTGATGTGGGCATCGGTTTTGGTCAGGTTCAGCAAAGTGGTCAGCCAGACGAAATATTCATCCGCTGTGCGTTTGTGGTCGGTCGCAATGCGCCATGTGGCGGTGAATTTGGTGCCGTTCCAGATGGAAAACACTGTGTTAGTATTGCCGCAATCTATCGCCAAAAGCATGGAGCAGCCTTTCCTAGAAAAACACGTCAGCGGCGGGAATGGCCATACGGCCCGTTGAGGTATGAAGCACCAAAGCACCGTGGTCGTCTATCGTCTCGAACCGCCCTTCGTAGGTGGCGTTGCCCGTGCGTGCGCGGATCGTCTCACCCAGCCGCGTGGCGTGGGACAGCCATTCAAGCCGCAGCGGCGCAAAGCCCTGGGTCGTAAAGCGCGCCTCCCAGCGGGCAAAGGCAGGGGCTAAGTGGTTCAGGAATATCTCTGGCGCAACACGGTGCCCGGTTTCCGCCAGCAGACTGACCGGGGGCAGCGCACCCGGTTCGACTTGTGACGCATCCGGTGCTGCGATCAGGTTGACGCCCATGCCGATGGCAAGGTAGCTAATGCCTTTTCCCGATCCTGCGGATTCAAGCAAGATACCCGCGATTTTTCCACCATTCAGCAAGACATCATTCGGCCATTTCAGGGCAAAAGCATTTGGCAGGCCCGTCACCGCGATGAACGCCTCGCGCAGGGCAAGACTTGCCGCGAAAGATCGCAGGGCGATGACGTCCAGCCCTTCGGTGGGTTTCATCACGTAGGTGGCGTGCAAATTGCCGCGCGGGCTGGCCCAGTTGCGCGCACGTCTGCCCCGGCCTGCGGTTTGTTCCCCCGCAAGAACCCATGCGGGGGCCGTCAGATTGGGGGCAAGACGCGCCGCTTCGGCATTGGTGCTATCGACCGTTGCCAGAACATGCCGCCCGACCCCATCGGGCCAAGGATCAGGGGCTGACAAGGGTTTCGGCAGCCATGGCGGCAAGGGGTTCTAGCCCGAACAGATTGATGATGCCGAAAACCATGATTGCAGCCGCGCCGACCAGTGCAAGCCATTGCGCAGGCACCATTGGCGTGTCGATCACATCGCCCTCTTTGCCGAAATACATGTAGAACACGATGCGCAAGTAGTAGAACGCGCCGATGACCGAAGCGACAGCACCCGCCAGCGCCAGCCACGTCATGCCGCCATCTACAGCCGCTTGCAGGACGTAAAACTTGCCGAAGAAGCCGACCATCGGCGGCACACCGGCCAAGCTGAACAGCAGCACCAACATGGCAAGGGCTTTGAGCGGATCGCGTTTCGAATACATATTCAGGCTGTCAATCGTGGTGATGGGGCGGCCGTCTTTTTCCATCGACAGAATGAAGGCAAAGGTGCCCACGTTCATAGTGACGTAAATTGCCATATAAATCAGCATGGCCTTCACACCGCCCGCCGTGCCCGCCGCCAAACCGACCAGCGCAAAGCCCATATGCGCGATAGAGGAATAGGCCATCAGGCGTTTGATATCGCGCTGGCCGATCGCCGCAATCGCCCCAAGGAACATCGAGGCGACGGCAAGCGCTGCCAAAACTTGACCCCAGTCACCGGGGATGGTGCCAAAGGCGTCTTGAACCAAACGCGCCAGCAATGCCATGGCGGCAACCTTGGGTGCAGTGGCAAAGAAAGCGGTGACAGGTGTGGGCGAACCTTCATAGACATCGGGCGTCCACATATGGAACGGGGCGGCGGATACTTTGAACGCAAGACCGGAAATCATGAACACAAGACCGAACAGCAGGCCAAGTGGAATTTCACCTTCGCCCAAGGTGGACAGGATACCGCTGAACAGGGTGGTTCCGGCAAAGCCGTAGGTTAGTGATGCACCATACAGCAGCAGGCCGGATGACAGCGCGCCGAGGACGAAATACTTCAGGCCTGCTTCAGTAGACTTAGGGCTATCACGCCGGAATGAAGCGATGACGTACAGTGCCAGCGATTGCAGTTCCAACCCCATATAGAGCGTCATCAAGTCACCCGCAGACACCATCACCATCATGCCGATGACCGACAGGGTGATCAGGATCGGGTATTCGAACCGCAAAAGGTCGCGGCGCTGCATGTAGTCTTGGCTGATCAGAAGAATGGCGGCGGCAGACAACAGGATTGTGACTTTGGCAAAGCGGGCAAAGCCGTCATCCACGAACATGCCGTCAAAGGCGATGCGGGTGCTGTCATGGCCAAAGCTGATGAAAGCGGCTAATGCCACGAACAGGGCCGCAGTCACCCAAACCAGCATCGGCGCGGTCTTGTCTTTGCCGGTGTAGACGGCGAACAGCAGGGCAATCATTGCGAAAGCTAACAGGAGAATCTCTGGCAGGACGGTGGGGAAATCTGATTGGATCATGGTCTTGCCCCTATTCCATAGCCAGTTCTGCGGCCCCAACCTCGGGGATTGCAGCGTGGTAGTCTGTCACCAATGCGCCAACCGATGGACCGATGATATCTGTGACGAGGCTTGGGTAGATGCCCAAAAGCAGGGTCATCGCGATCAGCGGGGCGAAGATCGCCCGTTCGCGGCTGGTCATATCGGTGATCGATTTCAGCGCACCTTTGATCAGGTCGCCAAACACCACCCGGCGGTAGAGCCACAGCGCGTAAGCCGCCGACAGGATCACGCCGGATGTGGCAACAGCGGCAACCCAAGTGTTAACCTGGAAAATGCCCATTAGCGTAAGAAATTCGCCAACAAAACCGCTCGTCCCCGGCAAGCCGACGTTTGCCATCGTGAAGAACATGAAGACCAATGCATAGGCGGGCATGCGGTTTACCAAGCCACCGTAGGCGTCGATGTCGCGGGTGTGCATCCGGTCGTAAATGACGCCGACGCACAGGAACAACGCGCCGGATATGAAACCGTGGCTGATCATCTGGAAAATCGCACCGTCCACGCCCTGTTGGTTGGCCGCGAAAATGCCCATGGTGACGTAGCCCATATGGGCGACAGACGAATAGGCGATCAGCTTTTTCATGTCCTGTTGGGCCAGTGCCACAAGCGAGGTATAGACGATGGCAATCGCTGACATCCACAGAACCAGTGGCGACAGCAGGTCTGATCCCACCGGGAACATCGGCAGGCTGAACCGCAAAAAGCCGTAGCCGCCCATTTTCAGCAAAATCGCTGCCAGCACCACTGACCCCGCCGTCGGCGCCTGCACGTGCGCATCGGGCAGCCATGTGTGCACCGGCCACATCGGCATTTTCACAGCAAAGCTGGCGAAGAAGGCTAGAAACAGCAGGGTTTGCAAGCCGCCGACAATCTGGAACCCGGCCACGCCAAGGGTTTCATGTGCAAAGTCATGCGTCAACAGTTGCACGATATCTGTGGTGCCCGCATCGTAATACATCGCGATCATCGCGACCAGCATGAGGACAGAGCCGAGGAAGGTGTAAAGAAAGAACTTGAACGCGGCATAGATGCGTTCTTTGCCGCCCCAGATGCCGATGATCAGGAACATGGGGATCAGGCCTGCCTCGAAGAACAGGTAGAACAGCACTAGATCCAGCGCGCAGAACACACCGAGCATCAAGGTTTCCAGCATCAAGAATGCGATCATGTATTCCTTGACGCGGGTTTCCACCCCCCAGCAGGATGCGATGGTGATCGGCATCAGGAAGGTGGTCAGCATCACGAACAGCACGGATATGCCATCGACGCCCATTTTGTACTGAAGGCCCAAAATCCATGGGCGTTCTTCGACGAACTGAAACCCGGTGTTGGCGGGGTCAAAGCCAGCAAGCACGAACAACGACACGAGGAAGGTGGCCGTGGTGGCGAGCAAGGCCAGCCATTTTGCGTTGCGGTTTGCAGCGTCATCTTCACCGCGCAGGAACAGCGCCAGGATCAGCGCCGCGACCGCCGGAATGAAGGTGATGATCGAGAGGAGGTTATCGTTCATCAGTTCGCGCCCCCAAGCGTCATCCAGGTAATCAAAGCGCCGATGCCCAGAACCATGGCGAAGGCGTATGTGAAGATGTAGCCAGACTGCGCACGCCCGGCCAGACGGGTCAGCATCGGGATTACACCCATCGCCACGCCGTTCAGGGTACCGTCAATCACATTACCGTCGCCGCGCCTCCACAAAAACGCGCCAAGGGCTTTGGCCGGTTTCACGAAAAGGAAATCGTAAATCTCGTCAAAGTACCATTTGTTCAGGAAGAACAGATAAAGCGGGCGTTGTTGCGCCGCCAGTTTGCCGGGCAGATCAGGCCGCAAGATGTAAAACTGGATCGCCAGACCAAGACCAAGTACCATGGCTATGAAGGGCGACAGTTTCACCCATGTCGGCACGTTGTGCGCCTCGTGGATGACATGGTTATCGGGGCCGATAAAAATCGCGCCTTTCGGGGCGGCACCGATGACGGCGGGGGTCGCGGGCGCTTCAACCTCGGTTGTTACGGCTTCGGTTGTTGCCGCGTGGTCTTCTGCCGGAGCGGCCTCGGTTGCGGCGGCGTGATCTTCTGCGGGAGCGGCTTCACCTTCGGCTGATGCTTGTTCACCAGCGGCAACCTCGCCATGGGCAGCGGCCTCCAAGCCGAACCAGTTGCGCATCTTGTCTTCTTCGCCGAAGAAGGAATTGTACCAGATCATACCCGAAAACACCGCGCCCAAGGCCAGAACGCCCAAAGGCACAAGCATGGTTTTGGGGGATTCATGCGCATGGTCATAGGCGTGATGATCGCCGCGCGGTTTGCCGAAGAACGTCATGAACATCAACCGCCACGAATAGAAGCTGGTCATAAAGGCAGCGATGACAAGCAACCAGAACGCGTATTGCGAGCCTACATAGGCGGATTCGATTACGGCGTCTTTCGAGAGAAAGCCCGCAAAACCGTAATGCGTCAGCGGAATGCCGACCCCGGTGATCGCCAGCGTGCCGATCAGCATCGCTGCAAATGTGTAGGGTATTTTCTTACGCAGACCGCCGTAATTGCGCATATCCTGTTCGTGGTGCATCGCGTGGATCACTGAGCCTGCCCCGAGGAAAAGCATGGCTTTGAAGAAGGCATGGGTGAACAGGTGGAACATCGCAACCGATTAGACGCCACAGCCAGCGGCGACGAACATGTAACCCAGTTGGCTGCAAGTCGAATAGGCGATGACGCGCTTGATGTCGTTTTGCACGAGGCCGACGGTGGCGGCGAAAAACGCGGTGCTGGCGCCGACAATGACGATCAGTTGTTTTGCCTCGGGTGCGTATTCCAACAGCGGTGACATGCGGCAAACGAGGAACACGCCAGCGGTCACCATGGTGGCGGCATGGATCAGCGCCGATACGGGCGTTGGCCCTTCCATCGCGTCGGGAAGCCATGTGTGCAGGAACAGTTGCGCAGACTTGCCGCAAGCGCCTACGAACAACAGCACGCCAATCAGGTTTGCGGCGTTCCAGTTGGTCCAGAGAAACGACAATTCGGTTTCAGCCAGCACCGGGGCGGCGGCAAAGACGTCGTCAAACCGGATGGAGTCTGTCAGGAAATAAAGCGCGAAGATACCAAGCGCAAAGCCGAAATCACCAACACGGTTGACGACGAACGCCTTGATCGCGGCGGCATTGGCGCTTGGTTTTTTGTAATAGAACCCGATGAGCAGATAAGAGGCGACACCGACGCCTTCCCAGCCAAAGAACATCTGCACAAGGTTGTCCGACGTGACCAGCATCAGCATGGTGAAGGTGAAGAACGACAGGTAGGCGAAGAAGCGGGCTTTGTAATGTTCTTCGTGCTTCCAGTTTTCGTCATGCGCCATGTAGCCGAAGGAATAGAGGTGCACGAGCGCGGAAACGGTGGTGACGACGACCAGCATGATCTCGGTCAATCTATCCAGCCGGATGCCCCAATCGGTGGACAGCGAGCCGGATTCGATCCAGCGCAGCAAGACGATATGTTCGGTTTCGGATGTCGGCGCAAGAAACACGATCCAAGACAGGATGGCGGCCAAGAACAGCAGGCCCGTGGTGATCACTTGGCCCGCATATTCACCGATGAAACGCCAACCAAAGCCGCAGATCAGCGCACCGATCAGCGGTGCGAACAGGATGATGGTTACCATAATTTCAACCCTTCATCACGTTGACATCTTCGACATCAATCGTTCCGCGGGTGCGGAAAAACGACACGAGGATCGCAAGCCCAATCGCGGCTTCCGCTGCGGCGACGGTCAGCACGAAGATGGTGAACACCTGCCCCACAAGATCGCCCAGATAGCTGGAAAAGGCGACGAGGTTGATGTTGACGGCCAGCAGCATCAGCTCGATCGACATCAGGATGACGATGACGTTCTTTCGGTTCAGAAAGATGCCAAAGATCCCGATCACGAACAAAGCCGCCGCCACCGTCAGGTAATGTTCAAGTCCAACCATTTTCGTCCCTCCGGGTCTTGGCCCGATTATTTTTCACTGCCGCCATGGTGGGGTCGAACCCCACATTACTAAGTTTCATTCCGAGTATCCGGGTTTGAATACATATGGAGTTTTCTTGAGACGATCCTGCGGATAAAACGCCTTACAGGGGCATATTTCTTCTCCAGCCGTAGTCAACTCGACCTCTAGCCCATTTGTCTTTAGCTCGGCATTCAACGAGGGAAAGCTATAAGATTGAGAGGAGCTAACATATTGTTTGACTAAAGTTGTAACAGCCTTGGAAGAAACGTAGTCGTGCGAAAACCGCCCGTTTCTATCACCCCAGATCGTCAAGGTCTCACCCGAACGACATTGGGTCAGAATAACGCTTTGGCTGCCTTTATCTTCATAACTAAACTCCGTTCTATAAAGCGCAAGCGAGTGACCGAGGTTTTCATAGTCGCCTTCAAAGCCGTGAGGAATCATAAAAACAACTTCTTCGGCTTCCGAGCATTTTTCGATGCTTAAGGCGTGAGAAAATGAGGTCGATGCAACGATTACAAATATCGCTGCCCCGACTTTTTTCCCTAGTTGCGCCATCATCGTCCCTCCGGCTCAAAATGCCCGTTATTGTTTCTCATGATGAGCATTATTGCTCATTCTACGGATATCACAGCCCTTGCCCCGGCTTCACGTCGCGCAATTCCATCGCCTTCGCGGGGTCGCGCCACATCTGGTGCAGGATGTTCTGGCGTTTGATGTCTTTGCGGTGGCGCAGGGTCAGTACGATGGCGCCGATCATCGCGACCAGCAGGATCAGCCCGGCAAGCTGGAACAGCAGCAGGTATTTGTCATAAATCAGCAGGCCAAGCGCGCGGGTGTTTTCCACGCTTGCCATGTCGGGCGTCACGGCTTGGCGCAGGCCCATCGCCCCGTCGGCTTGGATCCAGGCACCCAACCCCAGCGACAGTTGCATCAGGATGATCACGCCGATCAGCAGGCCCAGCGGCATGTATTTCGACATCTCGCCTTTCAACTCGGCAAAGTCGATGTCCAGCATCATCACCACGAACAGGAACAGCACGGCCACCGCACCGACATAGACGATGATCAGCAACATCGCCACAAATTCAGCCCCCAGCAGCACGAACAGGCCAGCAGAGGACAGGAAGGCAAGGATCAACCACAGCACCGAATGCACCGGGTTGCGGGATACGGTGACCAGCAGGCCTGCGGTGACGGTGACGATGGCAAAGGCGTAAAAGGCCAGATCGGCGATGGTCATGCCTTATCTCCTTCGGTTTCCGCGAACACGGTTTGTGCGATTTCCAGCGCCTTTTGCATGGCGGGCAGGCCGCCAAACATGCTCATCTGCCAGATCACTTCGGCCACTTCGCGCTTGGTCGCCCCAGCGGCAAGTGCATTGCGGATGGTGGGTTTCAGTTGCGGCTCGCCCACTGGGCCAAGCACGGTTTGGGCGGCCACAGCAACCAGAAACCGGGTGCGGGCATCAAGGCCTTCGGGATTGAAAGTCTTGCCGAACCACGCTTCCAGCAATTCCTTCGGTATCGCCGGGAACAGCTTCTCATATGCCTTCACATCGACGCCTTCAAAGCCCGGCGTAAAGGCCTTGGCCATCTCTTGCCCCTGCGCCAGCATCGCCGCAAACATCTTGGTGAAATCCTGCGTCATCTGTAGGGCGCATCCATTTCAAGGTTGCGGGCGATCTCGGCTTCCCAGCGGGCGCCGTTTTCAAGGAGTTTGTCCTTGTTGTAGAACAGCTCCTCGCGCGTCTCGGTGGCGAATTCGAAATTCGGGCCTTCGACGATGGCATCGACCGGGCAAGCCTCTTGGCAGAAGCCGCAATAGATGCATTTCGTCATGTCGATGTCATAGCGGGTGGTGCGGCGCGATCCATCATCGCGCGGTTCGGCGTCGATCGTGATGGCCTGCGCCGGGCAGATCGCTTCGCACAGCTTGCAGGCAATGCAGCGTTCCTCGCCATTTGGATAGCGGCGCAGCGCGTGTTCGCCACGAAACCGGGGCGACAGTGGCCCCTTTTCATGCGGGTAGTTCAGTGTGGCTTTCGGGGCGAAGAAATACTTCAGACCAAGACCGAAGCCCTTGATGAAATCCGATAGAAAGAAATATTTTACCGCGCGGGTGTAGTCGGTTGTGCGTGCCGGACCCATGATCAGCTCCCCATCGCCCAGCGGGCCCAGAGGCCGCCGAACACTTCGAATTTTGCAAGGAATGCCACCAGAATAACCCAACCGAGGGACAGGGGCAGGAACACTTTCCAGCCGATCCGCATCAATTGGTCGTAGCGGTAGCGCGGCACGATGGCCTTCACCATGGCGAACATGAAAAAGAAGAAGGCCATTTTGCCGACCATCCACAGCGCCCCATCAGGAATACCGGGAATGGGCGACAGCCAGCCGCCGAAGAACAGAAGGGACATGAGGGCGCACATCAGGAAGATGGCGATGTATTCGCCTGCCATGAACAGAAGGTAGGGCGTGGACGAGTATTCCACCATGAAGCCTGCCACCAGTTCGGATTCCGCTTCGGGCAGATCGAACGGCGGGCGGTTGGTTTCGGCAAGGGCCGAGATGAAGAACAGGAACACCATCGGGAAATGCGGGATCCAGTACCAGTTGAACAGCCCGTAATCGCCATCTTGCGCGGCGACAATGGCGGAAAAGTTCATCGAGCCGGTGGAAATGATGATGCCGATGATGATCAGGCCAAGGGAAACCTCGTAGCTGATCATCTGAGCGGCGGACCGCAGGCTTCCGAGGAATGGGTATTTCGAGTTTGACGCCCAACCGCCCATGATGACGCCGTAAACCTCTAGCGACGACACAGCGAACACGAACAGGATTGCGACGTTGATATCGGACAGCACCCAGCCCGCGTTAAACGGGATCACAGCCCAGGCCAGCACGGCCAGCACGAAAGACAGCATAGGGGCTAAGAAAAACACGGCGCGGTCAGCACCCGCAGGCACCACGATTTCCTTGACGACGTATTTCAGCGCATCCGCCACCGATTGCAAAAGGCCAAAGGCTCCCACAACGTTGGGGCCACGACGCATTTGGACAGCGGCCCAGATCTTGCGGTCGCCGTACACCAGAAACAGCAGGCTGATCATCACGAAAGCAATGACCAAAAGGCTTTGCGCCGCGATCAGCAGCGCCGTACCCAACCCTGTTTGCAGAAAGTCAGCCATCGCGCCTCACATCCTCAGCCAATTCTGTCGTCTCCCTCGGCCTGTCACACCGTCGGGATGCCCCGTTCTTTGCAGTCGCTTACGGTCACTTCAGCATCAATTGTGCTGGTGCCACGGGGCAGCGTTGATGAAATGGTGTAAACCGCATCTGCGCGCCAATTACCACCCGTTTTCGCGACATTTGTACGAACATGTCGCGCGAATCCGAAGCCCCTGATCAAGGCATATTGTGCCGCCGCGCAGCGCGCATAGCTCTCAACATCCTCGACACCACCCGCATCCCGCATTGAGACTAGGAAATTGACCAAATCCCCATCCAGTAACCGGGTCTCTATTCCGTCATAGGCCGGCTGGACCTCGGCCCTTGCAGGTACGTCATCGCCTTGACAGGCCGCCAGCGTCACAAGGGCGGGCAATACTAATGCACACCGCCACCGCATCACCCAGCTACTCCGCCGCCATAGGGGCTTTGGCGCGGGCGTCTGCCGCGGCAGACAGGTCCGCCATCACGCGCGAGGCACGCGCCACCGGGTTGGTCAGATAAAAATCGCGGATTGCATTGCGGAACTGGGCCTTTCCTGTGGCCTTGATCGGCAGCGCAACCCAGCCGTTCTGGGCCACGACATCGATCTGCCCCAGATGCGGATGCGCCATGACCAGCGCCGCGCGAAGGGCTGCCAAACTGTCATATGGCAATGCAGCCCCCAGTTCAGCCGACAATGCACGCAGGATAGCCCAGTTTTCTTTGGCCTCCCCCGGTGCAAATCCGGCGCGGTATGCCAATTGCGGGCGGCCCTCGGTGTTGACGAACAGGCCGTTTTCTTCGGTATAGGCGGCGGCGGGCAAGATGATATCGGCCCGGTTTGCGCCGCGATCCCCATGGCTGCCCTGATAGATCACCAACGGACCTTGTGCGATGTCCACCTCGTCTGCACCGAGGTTATAGATCACCTCTGCGCCATCGGTCGCGGCCGCAAGTCCGCCTTCGGTGACTGCGCCAATATCCATTGCACCCACACGCGACGCCGCAGTGTGCAGGATCAGCAGTTTGGAATTGCTGTTGGTTGCAAGCTGCATGGCATGGGCCAGAACCGCCTCGCCGTCGGCCTCGTTTATGGCACCCTGCCCGACTATGACGACTGTGTGCTTGGCTTTTGTTTCATCCGTAATGGTTTGGCCGGACAGCACAACCAAGGCCGCACGGTCCGTGCCAACATGGGCGTAATCATAGGTCAGATCAACCGCTTGACCCACCAACCCGATCTTGGCACCCGCAAGCCAGGCCTTGCGAATCCGGGCGTTCAGAACCGGGGCTTCGACGCGCGGGTTGGTGCCGATCAGCTGGATCATTGCGGCGGTATCAATATCTTCAATCGTCGCGGTGCCAACATAGGCAGACCGGTTACCGATGGGCAGACGTGCGCCATCAGTGCGGCATTCAACATGGCCGCCTAAGCCTACGACAATCGTTTTTAGCGCAAATGTTGCCTCCACCGGAGCCAGTTCGCCGATCAGGCCCGCGACCTTTTTGCCCTTCATCGCGGTGGCGGCAGCGGCCAGTGCTTCGGGCCAAGTCGCTTTGCGCAGTTTGCCGTTCTCGCGAATATAGGGCGTGTCCAAACGCTGGCGGCGCAGGCCATCCCAGACGAAGCGGGTCTTATCTGAAATCCATTCTTCATTCACGCCGTCATGGTTGCGCGGCAGAATCCGCATGACTTCGCGGCCTTTGGTATCAACGCGGATGTTTGACCCAAGGGCGTCCATCACGTCGATGGTTTCGGTTTTCGACAGTTCCCATGGTCGCGCCGTGAAGGCATAGGGTTTCGAGGTCAGCGCGCCGACCGGGCAAAGATCAATGATGTTGCCCTGCAGGTTGCTGTCCAGCGTCTGGTTCAAGTAGCTGGTAATTTCGCTATCTTCGCCGCGCCCGGTCTGGCCCATCTGGTTGATACCGGCCACTTCGGATGTGAAGCGCACACAGCGGGTGCAGGAAATGCAGCGGGTCATCTTGGTTTCAACCAGCGGGCCAAGATCAAGGTCTTCCGACGCGCGTTTTGGTTCGCGGTAGCGGCTGAAATCGACACCGTAAGCCATCGCCTGATCCTGCAGATCACACTCGCCACCCTGATCGCAGATCGGGCAATCAAGCGGGTGGTTGATCAGCAGAAATTCCATCACCCCTTCGCGGGCTTTTTTCACCATGGGCGAGTTGGTTTTGACAACCGGAGCCTGCCCTTCCGGGCCGGGGCGCAAATCTTTGACCTGCATCGCGCAGGATGCGGCAGGCTTTGGCGGGCCGCCTACCACCTCGACCAGACACATGCGGCAGTTACCCGCGATGGTCAGCCGTTCATGGTAGCAAAAACGCGGAATTTCCACGCCGGCCACTTCAGCGGCCTGAATGATGGTCAAGGCACCATCGACTTCAACCTCGATGCCGTCGATGCTGATTTTCTTGAGGTTAGACATGTCGCAGACCCTTCCGCAGTATCCAAGCCAACACAACGCGCAGTCGGACAAACGCCCCAGACTGCGCTTTAGGTTTGGTCCTCATCGTACTATCTCGTTCGCAAGCAACCGATTTAAGACGCGCATCCATGTCGCGCATCACCAGTTTGGGATCAAGGTTGCCGTAGCACATAGCGCCTACTCCGCTGCCAATTTCGAACAGCCATGGGTTTTCCATGCCTGCGCTTCTTTCAGATAGGACCAGCCAAAGGCGTGATCACTGTTGCCGTGTTTCGTCATATGGGTCCAGCGGGCCATGCCTTCGCGCACAGTCGGGCGATGCCCAAGCGGCACCCACCACATCACGAAATTGCCGTTGCCCTGCGCATCATACCATTCTGCTTTGCGGAGGTAAAACTGCCGGTGCACAGTTTTCCAGACAAAATTCTCCAAGCTCGCAAGGCTTTCCCACACCGACAGCGTCGAGGCTGTTCGCGGGTTGCCGCCAAGGGCGCCATCCGGATCGTTTTGTTCGGTATCCATGTCATCATCAGGCAGACGCCAGACAAAGCCCGATGACTGGGCGGCCAGTCCGTTCACCAGATCAAGACCATCAACAAACGCCTTGACGCGCGGGTCGTCCCAATCGAATTTCAACGTGCCAAAGTTGAACTCGGCTAGGTGATGATCTGCGAGTTGCTGCATCATTCTGCCGCTACTTGCGCGCAGCCATGAGTTTTCCATGCCTGCGCGTCTTTCAGATAGGACCAGCCAAAGGCGTGATCACTGTCACCATTTTTCTGTTTCTGATCCAGCTTTGCCAAAGCCTCGTCCAAGGTCGGCCTATGCCCCACCGGCACCCACCACATAACGAAATGCATTTTTCCCAGCACCTCGAACCATTCGGCGCGGCGTTCGTAAAAAGCGCGGTGGACGGTGTTCCAGACAAAGTTCTCGAGCGTCTGGACGTTTTCCCAAACCGTCAGATTCGACACAAACTGCGCATCGCCATCAAGCTTGGCTTCGGTATTGCCGGTGCCCGGCTCGCCCGAGCCTTCCATCATCCAGACAAACCCCGGCATCCGTTTGCCAAGGCCATTGACCCGGTCAAGCGCGCCCATGAATTCGGCCACGCGCGGGTCATCGGTCGGCGCCAGCAGCCGACCGATGTTCAGTTCCGCAAGGTGATGGCCGGTTGGCTGCATCGCTATTCCCTTAACAGCGAACCGATAAGGCTGTCTTTTGCAATTTCGGCCCGACCAAGCGCACAGTAGGTCTCGACATCGCTTTCAACCACGCCATTGGCGGACATATAGTCAGCAGCAAGGCCCTTGACGCGCGCCTTTTCAGTGTCGTCATCAAGAAACGCCTCGACCTCGTCTTTCGAATACCCCTTTTCATAGGCATAGGTCTGCAGTTCGCGCCCCTTGGAAAAAACCACCATCATTCGGGCAGAAATCCCAGGGCATGTCTTGCGGATCGCATTGCCCACGGCCACGGCGATGAGAGATTCATTGATATGCGGTTCTTGGTTCAGCGGCACGGCAGCCTCGGCGGCGGCAGCAGTTGCTGCGAATGCCAGAACGCCCGCGACAAGGGCAGATCTCAAAGGTGATGTCATTTCTGTAGTCATAGCCTGATGCCTCGCTTTTCGATAGGCAACGCAGGGGTTTGCCCCTGGCGCCCCGGGCAGGATCGCCCACGAGGTGACATGGGGCCTTAAGGTACGGTTATGCAATAACACAGCGTGGCTAAGGTTTAGCCCGGCCGTATCTTGCCCAAACCTGGTGCGAGCCACTGGCATCATTCCGCAGCCATTGCGCCCATGCGCCCGGATTTCTTGGCTTTGATCCGATCTTCGATTTCTTCCCGGAAATGCCGCACCAAGCCTTGAATCGGCCAAGCCGCCGCATCGCCAAGCGCGCAGATGGTATGGCCTTCGACCTGTTTGGTCACGGACAGCAACATGTCGATCTCTTCAACTTCGGCCTCGCCGCGCACCAGACGGTCCATCACGCGCATCATCCAGCCGGTGCCTTCGCGGCAGGGCGTGCATTGGCCACAGGATTCGTGCTTGTAGAATTTGGACAGGCGCCAGATTGCTTTGATGACATCGGTGGACTGGTCCATCACGATGACTGCCGCCGTACCAAGACCCGACCGCTGTTCGCGCAGCCAGTCGAAATCCATGATCGCGTCTTCACATTGTGCTGCGTTCAGCATCGGCACGGATGAACCACCGGGTATGACCGCTTTGATGTTTTTCCAGCCACCACGCACGCCGCCGCAGTGCTTGTCCAAAAGGTCGCGCAGACTGATCGACATCGCCTCTTCGACGACGCAAGGGTTGTTGACGTGGCCGGATATGCCAAAGAGCTTGGTGCCCGCGTTGTTCGGGCGACCAAAGCTTGCAAACCAATCGGCCCCGCGTCGCAGAATTGTTGGCACGACAGCAATGGATTCGACATTGTTCACCGTGGTCGGGCAGCCATACAATCCCGATCCCGCCGGGAACGGCGGCTTCATCCGGGGCATGCCTTTCTTGCCCTCAAGGCTTTCCAGAAGGGCGGTTTCTTCGCCGCATATATAGGCCCCGGCCCCATGGTGCAGATAAATCTGGAAATCCCAGCCCGACCCGCAGGCATTCTTGCCAACAAGGCCCGCATCATAGGCCTCGTCAATCGCGGTTTGCAGCGCTTCGCGTTCGCGGATGTATTCGCCGCGAATGTAGATGTAGCAATCATGCGCGCCCATGGCGAAAGACGCGATCAGGCAGCCTTCGATCAGGGTGTGCGGATCATGGCGCATGATCTCGCGGTCTTTGCAGGTGCCGGGCTCAGATTCGTCCGCATTGACAACCAGATAAGAAGGCCGCCCATCCGATTGCTTGGGCATGAACGACCATTTCAGGCCCGTGGGAAACCCCGCTCCACCGCGCCCGCGCAGACCCGATGCCTTGATCTGCTCGACCAGCCAATCACGACCTTGCTTGATGAAACCGTCCGTGCCCGACCACGCCCCTCGCTTGCGAGCGCCCGCGAGGCTGCGATCATCCATCCCGTACAGGTTGGTGAAAATCCGGTCCTGGTCTTTCAGCATCGCGCGGTCCTCAAGAATTCTGGCGTTAGGTTTTCTGGCCTTAGGTTTTCTGGCGTTTCCGCCAAATTCGGTAGCTGACAAGTAGGGCAAAGGTGAAGCCCGCCAATGCGGCAAGATCGAACAGGAAGGCAAATCGCGCTTCCCAGCCGAATGTACCGCCAAGCCACTGCGCCCCTATCCAAAGGATCATCGTACCCGCCAACACAAAGGCGACCAGCCTTGTCTGCTCGGCTGTCTGATGATCCGGATCGGGGCGCAGGTCTTGCATGGCTTAGTAGTCGTTGGTCTTGGCGCGGACGCGGAAGGCGTCCAGCCCTTCGGTGACGATGATTTTCGACTGCGCGATCCACTTGTCGCGCACAACGCGGCCTTTGAAGGTTTTCATATTCGCATCAACCCATTCCAAATCGGCAGCAGACCAGTTTGCAATCTGGTCAAAGTGGTAAAAGCCAAGCGAGTTGCACAGCTTTTCAAGGGCCGGGCCGATGCCTTCGATTTCCTTCAGGTCATCTGCCTTCCCCTTGCGCGGGGCTGACAGGCGCAACGGGCCGGCAGGTGTCTTGGGCTTGGCAGGCTTGGCCGAAGCCGGTTTTGCGCTAGTGGATTTCGTCGCTGTTTTGGCGGCTGCCGCTTTCGCCGATGCCACGGGGGCTTTGGGTTTTGCGGCTCGCGCGGGCTTTGCCGCGGGCACGGCCGAGGAAAACATCGCAGCCGGTCCGTCCGAGGCTGCGGCTTTTGCCGCCTTTGCAGG
>JANNSG010000083.1:0-4160 GCA_031402355.1 Pseudorhodobacter sp.
GTCCTCGGTCGAATATATGGTGCCGAAGGGTAAGCATATTCCGGTGCAGGAAGGCGATTTCGTCCAGAAGGGCGATTACATCATGGACGGTAACCCGGCCCCGCACGATATCTTGCGGATCCTGGGGATCGAGGCGCTTGCAAACTACATGATCGACGAAGTGCAGGATGTGTACCGCCTGCAGGGGGTGAAGATCAACGACAAGCATATCGAAGTGATCGTGCGTCAGATGTTGCAGAAGTTCGAGATTTTGGATAGCGGCGAGACAACGCTTCTGAAGGGCGAACACGTCGACAAGGCAGAGCTGGACGAATACAACGGCAAGGCCTTGGCTCATAATATGCGTCCGGCGACGGCGGAGCCTATCTTGCTGGGGATCACGAAGGCGTCGCTGCAGACACGGTCGTTCATCTCGGCTGCGTCGTTCCAGGAAACCACGCGGGTGCTGACCGAAGCTTCGGTTCAGGGCAAGCGGGATAAACTGGTTGGTCTGAAAGAGAACGTCATCGTCGGCCGGTTGATCCCGGCAGGCACGGGCGGGGCGACGAGCCGGGTGAAGAAGATTGCCGCGGACCGTGATCAGATGGTGATTGATGCGCGGCGGGCAGAGGCGGAGATTGCGGTCGCAATCGCGGCCCCGGCCCCGACAGCTGAACCGGCGGAGTTTTCGGCGGCATCGGTGTTTTCGGACGCGATGGATAGCCGGGACGAATAAAGCTGGTTTTAGTTGACCGGACTCTAGAAATTCCCGTCATTCGAAAGGGTGGCGGGGTTTTTCGTATTGGTAACACGTGTGTTATGGGGGGTAAGGGGTTGATATGGTTGGGGAAGGGTGGGGGTGTTAAGGGAAAATTAGGGTGTTAACACGAAGGATGTCCCGTTCCTTAGTTGATATGCGTTATGCGATCTAAAAAAGTTGCACGCAGGTATCACACCCCCTACGGTTGCTGAGGTGATCGTTATCGGCAAACGAGGGGCAGATTTTGACTTCGGAAAATGGCCATAATTGCTATGCATATTTTAGTTTGACTTCTGATCAGCCATTGAGTGACATCGAAGCACACATGGGGATCGCAGGGGAATATCGCTCGTGGAGCAAAGGTGAGCACCGTAAATCGCCATCTCGCGGGCAATACTCTTTTTCGCGATGGTCCTTGCAAAGCGGGATTGATGAGGGCTTGCCGATAGATGTGCATCTTCAATCTATTTGGAAAAAAATTGCACCCTACCGTACCCAGATATGCGAACTACCAAGTCCAATGCGTGGTTTGGTCCAATGTGTTGGCTCTTTTCGCACTCGCCGAGATCAATTTGCTGTTTCAGCAGGCCACTTTTCAACTGCAGCATATTATCGGTTGTCGTTTGATTTTGATTTTTACTTTGATGATGATTTTGGGAATGACGAAGAAGGTCATCGCTATTGGAAATGGTAGCGCAAGATTGAAATATCTAAGGTTCTGGCGCTTCTGACAAAAACGCAGATTTCTAGACCGAATCTTCCACTATTCGCCCGCTATCGCTCCCTGATCTCTGACCTTCTGCTTAGCCCGGAATCAAGGCGCGGATGCGCCGCCGGGCCGCGCCCGACCTCCCGCCGGGAGGGCGCGTTTGCGGTATCTCCAGTGGAACAGCTACGGGAGGGGTTGGGGGGTAAAGTGCCTAGAACTGGCGTTGCTGCGCCATCCCGAGGTCGGGCGCGGCCCTGTGTTGCGATTGGTGGCTGAAGCAGAGACGCGTTTGGTGGGTTGCCGACAAAACTTCGACCGGAGTATTTGCGCCATTGAGTGCCTAGAACTGGCGTTGCTGCGCCATCCCGAGGTCGGGGGCGGCCCTGTGTGGGGTTGTTTGGCGAAGGCTACTTTTTCTGATGCTGTCACCCCTCACCCCTACCCCTCCCCACGAGGGGGAGGGAGGGCAGCTCTGCCGGGGTTGGAAGTGGGGCAGTCAAGTTTGCTGCTGCTTCTTCCGCCCGGAACCAAGGCACGCATGCGCCGCCGGGCCGCGCCCGTTCAGGGGCTTACGCGGCCCCACCCGGGCCACAGTCATTTTTTCCGCAGCTTTGGCGCGGTCAGTCTGCAATAAGTGTCAGGATCGCCTCTCCAACAGGGACAAGGCCCTTTGCGGTCAGGAAATGTGGTGAGGCTGCCAGGCGGGTTGTCTGCGCGGGCTGGGTTTCGGCGTTTTCGGCCGTGTAGGTGGTGCCGCTGTCGGTGCCCGCATCCCAGGCCCAAAGCGGCAGTCGCAGCTCTTGCACGAAAGCGCCGTCTTTCATCAGATCGACTGACGACAGGCCGGTAATCCAATCCGGGCTGGGGGCGATCATCGTAGCAAATGAGACCAAGGGCATTTCATCCGACACGGTGAAAGTGGTGCGCATCGTGCCGGGCACTGTGGCCAGACCTTCGGCGGTGAATGCATCGCCTGTCCGCTTCTTCTTGCGGTTCAGGTCGTCAAGTTCCGCCGTAATGATGCCGGAACGGCCGTTCTCGGCAATGCTTTTCAAACCACCTGACGCGGTTCTGCCATCGGCAAACAGCACATAGCGGCTGTTATGCGTCAACCCGGTCAACTGCGACATATGCGGATCATCTGCTGGCCATTCATGCGGATGGGTGGCCTCGCTCCAGCCGATATTGACCGTCAGTTCGTAGCGTGCGGTTTCGGCAGCCGCGAGGCCTGGCAAGGCAATGGCCAGCAAGGGGCCCACGGCCAGGCGCATGGCGCTGGTGTGGCTTTGCGGCCGACGCGCAGTTTTTGGAAGGGTCAAGGGCTGTTTCCTTTTCAGGTTGGCTGGTGCGGCGTAGGGGAGGTGAAAATCTTCGTTCAGTGGTCCAACAGTCGCTGGTGGCAAAGATCGCGTCAATTCACCTGTTTGAGAGACGCCTGTCACATTCGGCGCATGGCGGAAGATGGGCCCCAGACCCGATATTGAGGGCGCAATTGCCCCGGATGGGTTGCTGCCCCTTCCCTTGGCCAACCCGGACGGCTATCACCAACCCCGACAGGGCAGGGGCCACATGCAAATCTCCGACAACATGCGCGGTGCGCTTTATATGTGTATCGCGATGGCGGCGTTTACGTTGAATGACGCAGGCATCAAGGCGGCGACGGAAGTGATGCCGTTGTTTCAGGCGATCACCCTGCGCGGGGTGCTGACGATTGTCGGGCTGGGTGCAATTGGGGTGGCGACGCGCAGCCTTTGGCCAAAGCTGAACCGCGCGGATGCGAGTGCGTTGGCGGTTCGGTCGGCGGCGGAGGTGGGCGGCACGGTGCTGTTTCTGGCGGCACTGGTGCATATGCCTTTGGCCAATATCTCGGCCATTTTGCAATCGCTTCCGCTGGCGGTGACATTGGCTGCGGCTTTGGTGTTTGGCGACAAGATCGGTTGGCGGCGGATGCTGGCGATTGTCGCAGGGTTCATTGGCGTGCTGATCATCATCCGGCCGGGGGGCGAGGGGTTTGATCGCTGGTCGCTGATGGCGGTGGCATCTGTGCTGTGTGTGGTGGTGCGGGATCTGGCGACGCGGCAGCTGTCGAAAGCGGTGCCGTCAGTGACAGTGGCGGTCTGTGCGGCAGTGTCAGTCACAATCATGGGGCTGTTGGGGTCGTTGTGGCAGCCATGGGTAGCGGTGGATGGCTACGGCGCGTTAACCATCGTGGCAGCTGCATCGGCGCTGATTATCGGCTATCTGTTCGTGATCATGGTGATGCGGGTGGGCGAGATCAGTTTTGTGGCGCCGTTCCGCTATGTGTCGCTTTTGGTGGCGATCATCATGGGCTGGCTGGTGTTCGGCACCTTCCCCGATTTCTATACGCTGATTGGGTCTGCCATCGTGGTGGCGAGCGGAATTTTTGCCTTTATGCGGGAACGCAAACTGGGCCGGATTGCTGTGTAAAAGCAGGGTTGCGGTGCTGTTGACATCCCTTGCGACTCCCCCTATACGCCGCCTACCTGAGGGATGGGTCCGCCTTTTCAACAGGTCAGCATAGTAGAAGTGGTCATGATCCGGGTGTCAAAACCCCGATCCTCTGTATCTCCACCGCGTCGTCCCTGCAGTTAGGGACGTATGTGGTTTTTATGTTTTGCGGTCGCGCAAAGCATTGGCGAATGAAATGCCCCCGGAAAAGTCACTGACGGGTGACGTGATAACGGGTTGCAA
>JANNSG010000084.1:0-9767 GCA_031402355.1 Pseudorhodobacter sp.
CAAGCTTTGCCGGAGGTGGCGGTTGACAGGCATTGATTTTCTGCCGCCGCCCGTGCAAACCCGGGCTGGAATTGCAGAAATGGGCGCAGTGATGACCAGAATTGACGACACGTTCGCCCGGTTGCGGGCGCAGAACAAGAAGGCGTTCGTGGCCTATATCATGGCAGGCGATCCGGATGTTGACCGGTCATTTGCGGTGATGCAGGGCCTGCCGGCCGCCGGGGTCGATATCATCGAGTTGGGGATGCCGTTCACCGACCCGATGGCGGATGGGCCGACGATCCAACTGGCCGGGCAGCGGGCGCTGGAAGGGGGGATGACCTTGCAAAAGACGCTGGACATGGCGACGTCCTTTCGGCGACGCAACACCACGACCCCGATTGTGATGATGGGCTATTTCAACCCGATCTACTCGCGCGGGGTTGCTGCCTTCATTGCAGATGCAAAGGCCGCCGGAATTGATGGGCTGATCGTCGTCGATCTGCCGCCCGAGGAGGACGCCGAACTTTGTCTGCCGGCACAGGCGGCGGGGCTGGATTTCATTCGTCTGGCCACCCCCACTACCGATGCCAAGCGGCTGCCAAAGGTGCTGCAGAATACCTCGGGCTTCGTTTATTATGTGTCCATCACCGGGATTACCGGTGCGGCGGCGGCGCGGCCCGAAGATGTGGCGCCAGAAGTGGCGCGGATAAAGGCGTCGACCGATCTGCCGGTGATTGTCGGCTTTGGCATTACCACGCCGGAGGCGGCAGAAGGCATTGCAGCCATTGCTGATGGCTGTGTCGTGGGGTCTGCAATCGTCAAGGACATCGGATCGGGGATGCCGACCGAGCAGGTTTTGGCGCGGGTTGCGGCCCTGGCTGCGGGTGCGCATCGCGGCTGACGCCATTGGGCTTGCTGGCCAAGAGCCCGGGCCAGGTGAAACTTTCTGCCGCTGACCCCCGTTTGACAAGACAACGCAACAGTCTTGTAGGAGGCGGCAATGACCGTGGATGCAAAAGGACCGCTGATTTACCGCCAATCGCGGTGGACGCGCAGCACCCATTGGGTTTGGGCGATCTGCCTGTTTTTCCTGATGCTGACCGGGCTGCAGATTTTCAATGCGCACCCTTCGTTGCATATCGGGCAGGAATCCGGGTTTGAGTATGACAATGCCATTCTGGAAATCGGCGCACGCGAACAGGGCCCGGCCACTTACAGCGGGTATACCCGCGTGTTTGGCCGGGAGTTCGATACCACGGGCTTTCTGGGGGTATCCGGACCGGATCAGGACATTCGTGCCTTCCCGGCGGCGCTGACTATCCCGTCAAACCGAAGTCTGGCAACTGGGCGGGTGATCCATTTCTTCTTTGCATGGGTGCTGGTGGGCACTTTGGCGATCTGGGCTGTGGCGTCGGCATTGAATGGCCATTTGCGCAGCCTGGTGCCAACACCTGCCGACTTGCGCGGCCTGCCCCGCGACGTGGCCGATCATGCGCGTCTGCGGTTTCACCATACCCGCGATTATGGCGTTCTGCAAAAGCTGGCCTATGCGTCGGTGCTGTTTGTGGCGCTGCCGTTGATGATTTTGACAGGGCTGTCGATGTCACCTTCGTTTAACGCGATTGCGCCCTGGTTGCTGGATCTGTTCGGCGGGCGGCAGACGGCGCGCACGATCCACTTTTTGATGATGGTCGGGCTGATCGGGTTTTTCGTGGTGCATATGGCAATGATTCTGGCGGCGGGGCCGATCAATGAACTGCGCTCGATCATCACCGGCTGGTACCGGATTGATCCTGAAAAGGGAGGCGATGATGTATAATCGGCGCGGGCTTTTGTTGGGGGCGGCGGCGTTTGGAGTGTCTGGCTGCAAGGTGCTGGACGGGGCAAATGCAAAGGAGTCCGTATCGCGGGGTGTGTTTGAATCGGTGTCAAACCTGACCTACCGGGCGCAGCGGTTGCTTGGGGGTGGGCAGTCTTTGGCCCCGGAATATGCTGAGGCGGATATTCGTCAGGGGCAACGCCCGAACGGATCGGTTGATCCGGACGGAGCCGACTATCTGGCCCTGCGGGATACCGGGTTTGGCGGCTATAATCTGGCGGTGACCGGGCTGGTCGAAAAGCCGCTGTCGATCCCGCTTGCGGGGTTGAAGGCGATGCCGTCGCGGACACAAATCACGCGGCATGATTGTGTCGAAGGCTGGTCTTGCATCGCGAAATGGACCGGGATTCCGCTGGCAACGGTCTTGAATGCGGCGCGACCGAAACTGACCGCAAGGTTCGCGGTTTTTCATTGCTATGACGCGCTGGAGCGAAGCCTGTCAGGCGAGGTGAAGTATTACGAATCCATCGATCTGATCGACGCCTATCATCCGCAGACGATCCTTGCTTATGGGTTGAACGGGGCGGATTTGCCGGTGGCAAACGGAGCGCCGCTGAGGCTGCGGGTAGAACGGCAGTTGGGCTATAAGATGGCGAAGTATGTTCATACGATTGAACTGGTCGATAGTTTTGCGACCTACGGTTTGGGAAAGGGCAGTTATTGGGCAGACCGGGGCTATGAATGGTATGCCGGGATTTGAGGGGGTACGGTAAAAGGCGGGTTACGCAGGGCGGGGCTGTCCGTCTGGATTATGGTACCCTTCACGCTTTCGGGCGGATCCTCGCGCCGGTTTTGTCGGCGAAGGCGGACAGTCTGGCGCGGGCCTCGGGCTGGGTGTTGACGATGCCGGCGACACAGGCCTCGGCAAAGGCGGCGTCGAGGGCCGACATGTTCTGCATGTGGCTGATGGCCGAGCAGATGGCGAAATTGGTCAGTGGCAGGTTTTCGGCGCAGCGATGGGCAAGCTTGATGGCGTGTTCGAGGCTGGAGCCTTCGACAAGATACTGCGCAAGGCCCAGATCAATCGCCTCTTGCCCCTGATAGACCCGGCCTGTCAGCATCATGTCGATCATCCGGGCTTTGCCAACCAGATCGGTGACCCGGATTGTGGCCCCGCCACCGGTGAACAGGCCGCGCTGGCCTTCGGGCAGAGCGAAATAGGTTGACGCATCGGCCACCCGGATATGCGCGGCGCTGGCCAGTTCCAGCCCGCCACCGACCACAGCTCCGCGCAGCGCCGCGATGATCGGCACGCCGCTATATTCCATCTTGTTGAATGCCTCATGCCAGCGCAGGCAAAGTTGCCAGAACTGTGCCGGGCTGCGGTCTGCCTGATGGTGTTCGACCAGATCAAGACCGGCGCAGAAGTGATCGCCCGCCGATGTCAGCACGATGGCGCGCGCGCCCGCCACCATGGCGCCGGAAAACAGCGTGACCAGTTCTTCGATCGTTTCGGCATTCAGCGCGTTGCGTTTATCCGGCCGGTTCAGCGTGACGATCCAGACGCCGTTTCCGTCTTCCTCAATCCGGATGTTCTTTTGGGTAAAGTCGGAGAGTGTCGGCATGGCTGGTTCCAATTGGCAAGAAATGGGTTTGTGGCGGACAGGATCAGTTGATCTTGCAATTCGGCGTTCACTGCAAGTCAAACGTTGGTGGCGGTGCGCCAGAGCGGCCTTTGTCGGGTGCATGCCGGGATGGCGGTTTGCGCGAACACCCCCAGTACCGGCCGGTTACCGGGGATGATCGCGGTCGGGCCAACTGACCCTGGCCCGCAGACCCGGGCCCTGCGCCGGTTTTTCCAAGTGGAATTCGGCGCCGAACAGGCCGGAGATTTCGGCGGCAATGGCCAGACCAAGCCCCATACCCGCGGCCTGTCCAGTGATCAAGGCAGGCAGCGGGCGTGTCATGCCACGCCGGGGCCGGACCGCAGCCGCCATCTGATCTGCCGACAGTCCGGGGCCGTTATCTTCAATCTCAAGGACAATTCGGTTGTTTTGGTCCTGCACCCGGACGGTGACAACCGCGCCGCGACCGGCATAGCTGACTGCATTGGCAACAAGGTTCTGCAAAAGCTCGGCCAGCAAGACGGGATCTGCGGCGGCTAGGGCTTCGGCGGGGCCTTCAAAACCAAGATCGGTGCCTTGCGCAAGGGCGGCGGGCACCATTTCGGCGGTGATGTTTTTGGCAATCGAGGCAATGTTGACGGGGTGCAGAATGGCTGCGCCGGTGCTGGCGTCAACCCGGGCAAGGACCAGAAGCTGTGCAAGCACACGTTCGGCGCGTTCCAACGCTGTTCTGGCTTTTTCGCTGGCGCCGGTTACTTCGTTGCGGCCAGTGCTGCGATCGATCAAGGCAAGCTGGGTGCGTACGACGGCAAGCGGGGTGCGCAACTGGTGGCTTGCATTGCCGGTGAAGTTTCGCAAGGCGTCCAGCGTCGTCTCAAGCCGTGCCATGAGGGAATTAATCGCCACCACAAGGGCTTCGACCTCTTGCGGCGTATCAGCGGTGACCGGGCGCAGATCAGCAGGCGAGCGTTCTGCGATTGTGCCACCAAGCCGTTCAAGTGGCCGAAGCGCCACGGTCACCGCCACCCAGACGATGCCGGCGACACCGAGGATCAGCACACCCAGTCGCAGCACCGAGCGCAGCAGGATCGCGCGGGCCAGGGCTTGCCGCGCGCGGGTGGATTCCGCAACCGTGACGGCGAAGGGGATGGATTTCGCGCCGGTTGACACCTCGCGCATTAAGGTGGCACTGCGAATGCCGACAGCGCCGTAAACCCCATCAGCAAAGCTGACGCCACCCTGCGGGGCATCAACAATCGCGAGATCCCGGTAGCCGGTCAGAAAACTGCCCAAGGGACCATCGACGCGGTAGAACACCTTGTCTTGCGCAGTGGACGTCAGCATTTCCAGCGAGGAATAGGGAATATCAACTTCTAGTCCGCCGGACTGGTCGACAGTTACCCGTTCCGCGATGGCCAGAGCCGAGCCAAAAAGAACCCGGTCTGACAGGCTTTTCGCGGTGCGCTGGGCTTCGCGCCAGGTGTCGGCCAAGGCGATCAGGCCAAGGACCGCGGTGGCCAGCAAAAGCCACAACAGAAGGCGGCGGCGCAGGGAATAGGGCTTCATGACGGGTCGGCTGGTTTTTCCAGCAAGTAGCCGATCCCCCGCACAGTGCGCAGGTCAAGACCAATGGGCGCCAGGCGGCGGCGCAGTCGCGAAATGTACTGCTCGATCGCATTGTCCGACAGCATGTCATCAAGCGAGGTCAGAGATTGCACGATGGCCTCTTTCGCCACGACTTTGCCCGCGCGGGTCAGCAAAAGTTCGAGCAGCGCCCGTTCGCGCGGCGGCAGGTCCATGGCTTGCCCCATGGAAGAAAACTGCCGCGTGGTCAGATCCAGGGTCACCGCGCCAAGCGTGACCGCGGCCGACCGCAACCCCGACTGCCGTCGCAACAAGGACCGAACCCGGGCCTCAAATTCGCGGATGTCAAAGGGTTTGGCCATATAGTCATCGGCCCCGAGATCCAGCCCCCGCACCCTGTCTTCCGCCGCAGATCGCGCCGTCAGGATCATCACGGCGGCCCGATTTCCCTGTGCCCGCATGGCGCGCAGGACGTTCAGCCCATCCATCTGCGGCAGGTTCAGATCCAGAATGACCAGATCATACTGTTCGGCAGCCACCAGCGCCCGGGCCCCTTCGCCGTCATGGACGCAATCGACCGCATAAGACGAAGAGACCAGAAGCGATACCAGCGCTTCGGCCAAAGGCAGATCATCTTCGACCAGAAGCAAACGCATGGCCACCCTCCCGCCGGGCAGGTTAAGCGCAATGCGCGCGGTTGTGAACGCCCTCTGCATCAGGCAAGCTAAGCTGCAAGATGCGACGCTTTATCGGAACCCTCTTGTTGACGGCGTTGATGACCGGCCCCAGCTTGGCCGAAGTTGTGACCTATGGCGCGCCGCAAGGAAACAGTGACAAGCAATTGGTCATCTATTCAACCCTCGACAGTCGTTTGGCAGCACCACTGATCACCGCCTTTCAAGCGATCAGCCCCGACGTTGGGGTGCGCTATGAAGACCTTCTTGCGGGCGAGATTGCTGAGCGCGTGATTGCTGAGACGGATGCTGGCCAGCCGACGGCGGATTTCATCTTTTCTGCAGCGATGGATTTGCAGCTGAAGCTGGCCAATGACGGCTATGCCCAGCCCGTGGCGATGCCAGCCGCGCAAAGCTGGCCGCACTGGGCGAACTGGCAGGATACGGCTTTTGCCCTGACCTTTGAGCCTGCGGTTCTGGTTTATCACAAACCCGCTTTTCCGGGTGGCCCGCCGCAATCGCGGCTGGAACTGATGGAGTGGCTGCGCCTTGCACCGGCCAGTCTGACAGGACGAATCGGCACCTATGACATCGAGAAATCGGCGGTGGGATATCTGTTCCTGGCCCGCGACGCCGAGCATTTCCCCGATATCTGGTCTGTGCTGGCGGCAATGGGGACGGCGGGATTGCAGACATTTCCAACCAGTCAGGGGATCATCGAGCGGGTGGCCGACGGCAGGCTGGTTCTGGGCTATAACATTCTGGGCTCTTATGCCGCCGAACAAGCCCGGCTGGCCCCGGACCTTGGGATGGTGCTATTGCGCGATTACACCGTGGTCGTGTCCCGCGTGGCGCTGGTGCCGCGGGCTGCGGCAAATCCGGACCTTGGCCGTGCCTTTCTGGCCTTTTTGATGAGCGCAAAGGGCCAGACCCTGTTATCGGAAAAGCTGCGTCTGCCGCCGGTCAGCCCGCAGGTATCGGGTGCCAGCAGCGGGGCCGCGATGCAGGCCGCTTTGGGCGATCAGTTGCGTCCGATTCCCGTCAGCCCCGGCGTTCTGGTCTATCTGGATCAGGCCAAGCGGCAACGGCTGGTGCGGTTATGGCGCGGCGCGTTGAACCGGCAGTAGGGGTGTCAGCTAGTTGACAGGATAATGTGCTGAACTTTCGCGCAGGGATGGCACGAGGAGGTGCCGCCCAAGTCAATCGGCACGAATATCAGTGCCTTGGGAGGAGAATCGATATGAAACACGCTCTTTTGAGTGCGGCTTTTGCTGTGGCCCTGGCCCTGCCGGCCGTTGCCGAAGACTATATGATCATGGCGCCAGCTGCCCCTGGCGGCGGCTGGGATGGCACCGCGCGCGCCATGCAGGAAGTGATGCAGGCCGAAGGTATTTCGGCGTCGGTTCAGGTTCAGAATGTACCGGGTGCAGGCGGCACGGTGGGTCTGGCGCAATTTGCCTCGTCAACTTCGGGCGATGCGGGTCAGCTGATCGTTGGCGGCTATGTGATGGTCGGGGCGATCCTGACCAACGCCTCGCCGGTGTCGCTTGCCGACGTCACGCCGATTGCCCGGCTGACCGGCGAGGCTGTGGGTATTGCAGTTCCTGCCGCCAGCCCGATTCAGACGATCGGCGAGCTGGTCGAGATGATGAAGGCCGATCCGGGATCGGTGTCCTGGGCAGGCGGGTCTGCGGGCGGGGTGGACCACATAACCGTGGGCCTTCTGGCCAAAGCCGCCGGCGTTGATCCGACAAAGATCAACTATGTGGCGTTTTCGGGTGGTGGTGAAGCGCTGGCCGCGATCCTTGGCAATCAGGTGACTGCGGGCATATCGGGTGTTGGCGAATTCCTGCCGCAGGTCGAGGCGGGCACCATGCGGATGCTGGCGGTTTCGACGGCTGACAAATGGGTTGGCACCGATGCGCCAACGCTGATGGAATCGGGATATGATGTGAACGTGCAGAACTGGCGTATGGTTGCTGCGGCCCCTGGATTGTCGGCTGAACAAAAAGCGGCGGTGGCGGCAGACATCGACAAACTGGCGAATTCGGCGGGCTGGAAAGCCATGCTGGAGACCAAGGGCTGGGCCAACACATATCTGGCAGGTGCGGATTTTGACGCCCAGTTGGCCACCGAAATCGACGCCACGACGGCGGTTCTGAAAGACATCGGTCTGGTAAAATGAGCGGGCCACAAACCGCAACCGAACGTCGCCCCGGTAGGGCGGCGTTCACCATTGCAGCCCTTCTGGCCGGTCTGGGCGGGCTGCTGATCTGGCAAGGCCGCGGCATTCCCGACAAGGGCGGGTATTCCGGTGTCGGGTCGGGCGATCTGCCGGTCTTCGTGGGCGGGGTGCTTTTGCTGCTGGCCGCCGCCCATATTTTCACGGGATTTCGCCAAGCGGCGACGCCTTTGCCGCGCCAAAGGCTGCAGCCGGTGCTGTTCATCGTGGGCGGGCTGGCGCTGCAGTTGATCTTGTTAAAGCCATTGGGGTTTTCGATTGCTTCGGGGATCTTGTTTGCCTGCACTGCGGCGGCATTCGGCAAGCGCAATTTTCAGGTCAGCCTGCCTGCAGGCATTGCGTTTGCCCTGCTGGTGTACGGCGTCTTTGACCGCCTGTTGAAGTTGAACCTGCCAGCCGGATTTCCGGAAAACCTGTTGTTCGGGGGCTGAAATGACCACGTTCGAATTTCTGCTGCAGGGGCTGGCGACTGCGCTTGAGCCGATGATCCTGTTCTATGCCCTGGTCGGCGTTACCTTGGGCACTGCTGTGGGTGTACTGCCGGGCATCGGCCCTGCGCTGACGGTTGCGTTGCTGCTTCCGGTGACTTACGGGCTGGATCCGGCGGGATCGCTGATCATGTTCGCGGGGATCTATTATGGCGGCATGTATGGCGGGTCGACCACCTCGATCCTGCTGAATACGCCCGGTGAAAGCGCGTCGATTGTCACGGCCCTTGAGGGCAACAAGATGGCCCGCGCAGGGCGTGGCGGCCCGGCCCTTGCAACTGCGGCCATCGGATCGTTTGTGGCGGGCTTGCTGGCCACATTGGCGCTGGCCTTTCTGGCGCCGCATATCGTCAAACTTGCCCTGATCTTTGGGCCGCGGGAATATTTTGCGCTGATGGTGCTGGCCTTCATCACCGTCTCGGCGGCCTTTGGTGACAGTGCGCTGAAGGGGCTGACCTCATTGTTTGTCGGGCTGGCGCTGGCGATTGTGGGGATCGACGGGCTGACGGGGCAGGCGCGGTTGTCGTTTGGGGTGCCGCAGCTTCTGGATGGCATCGAAGTGACCACGCTGGCGGTGGCGATGTTTGCGGTGGGCGAGGCCTTGTTCGTGGCCGCACAGGACGCCGGGTTGCAAGACAAGGTTCATGCCATCAAGGGGTCTGTCGCGATGACGCGGGCCGATTGGAGCCGGTCCTGGCGCCCCTGGCTGCGCGGCACCGCTATCGGATTTCCGATCGGGGCAATGCCTGCAGGCGGGGCGGATATCGCCAGCTTTCTGTCCTATGGCACCGAAAAGCGTCTGGCCAGATACCCCGAAGAGTTCGGCCATGGCGCGATTGAGGGTGTCGCAGGCCCCGAAGCCGCCAACAATGCCGCCGCTGCCGGAACCTTGGTGCCTTTGCTGACGCTGGGATTGCCGACCACCGCTACCGCCGCCATCATGCTGGCGGGTTTTCAGCAGTTCGGGCTGCAGCCGGGGCCCTTGTTGTTTGCCACCTCGCCAAAGCTGGTCTGGGGCCTGATTGCCAGCCTGCTGATTGCCAACATCATGCTTTTGGTGCTGAACCTGCCGTTGATCCGGCTTTGGGTGAAACTGCTGACCATTCCGCGCCCCTGGCTTTACGCGGGCATCCTGCTGTTCGCGACGCTTGGCACCATCGGGGTCAACCCGTCGCCGGTGGAGCTTTCGATGCTGATGATCTTTGGTGTCATGGGCTATCTGATGCGGCTGCATGGCTACCCGATTGCGCCGGTGGTGGTGGGGCTGATCCTGGGACCGATGGCAGAGCAGCAACTGCGCCGTGCGCTGGCGATTTCGCAAGGCGATTGGACCACGCTGGTCAGCACGCCGGT
>JANNSG010000085.1:0-70664 GCA_031402355.1 Pseudorhodobacter sp.
ACTACATGCGGTATAGGTTCGGAAAATGGTGCCCAAGGCGAGATTCGAACTCGCACACCCGTTAAGGCGGAGGATTTTGAGTCCCCTGCGTCTACCGTTCCGCCACTTGGGCTTGTTTGCGCCGTTTATCTGCCGCGGCAAGGCGCGTCAATTGCTGACGCGCCCTATTACAGATCATTCGTTGAAAAGGTGTCACATTGGGCCATCTGGCCCGATTGCAGCCCGCGCAAAAACCATTCGGACCGTTGTTCAGACGTGCCATGCGTAAAGGTATGCGGCATCGGGCGCTGGCCTGCGTTGCGTTGCAATGTGTCATCACCGATTTGGCGCGCGGCGTTGATCGCCTCTTCCAGATCGGCGCGGTCGATGGTGCCAAACTGCTGCGCCACTTCGCGCGCCCAGATGCCGGAAAAACAGTCTGCTTGCAGTTCAACGCGCACCGAGACGGCATTGCTTTCTTCTTCGCTGACACTCTGGCGCACTTGGTTGGCCTTCGCCAGGATACCAAGTTCATCCTGCACATGGTGGCCGATTTCATGCGCCACCACATAGGCCGCCGCAAAATCACCTTTGGCACCCAAACGTGATTCGAGGGTCGCAAAGAATTCAGTGTCCAAGTAGGCTTTTTTGTCACCGGGACAATAGAATGGGCCGGAGGCGCCGCTGGCAGACCCACAGGGTGATTGGGTGGCGCCTTTGAACAGCACAAGAACCGCAGGGGTATAGGCACGGCCGAGCTGTTCTTTGAACACCTTGGCCCAAACCTCTTCGGTATCGGCAAGGGTGACGGAGACAAATTCACCAGCAGCAACGTCTTCTTGGGTCATCTCAACTGACCCGCTGCCGCCGCCCGCGCCACCACCGCTTACAAAACTGGAGACATCAATGCCGAAATACCAGCCCGCCAGCAGCAGCACAATGGCACCGATGCCGCCAATGCCACCCGCCCGACCGACGCCCGCGCTCCGGCGATCTTCGATATTGCGGCTGCCGCGTCTGCCTTTCCATTCCATCGTCAAACCCCCATCACGATTACGCGTTAACCCTAGCGGCAGTTGGTGATCATGATAAGCCCCCTTTTCGCGGCATTTTCCTTGACGCGATGGGCCGCGCGTGGCCATTGGGCGCGAAGACTGCAAAGGGTTGACGATGTTTCGCAAGCTTTATGACTGGACGTTGCGATGGGCAGCATCACGCCATGCCGACACCGCTCTGGGGGTGGTATCCTTTGTCGAAAGCAGCGTGTTTCCGGTGCCTGCCGAGGTGTTGTTCGTGCCGATGGTGCTGTCACGCCCCGAACGAGCGATGCGTTATGCGCTGATTGCCTCAGTAGCGTCTGTGCTGGGCGGCGTTGCGGGATGGATGATCGGGTTTTACGGATTTGATCTGGTGGCACTGCCGATCTTGGACTTTTACGGCAAGGTCGATGAGTTTGACGCGCTGAAGGCAAAAACCGGGGATGGGGCCATTCTGGCGATGTTGGTTACATCCGGATTGGCGCATCTGCCGCCGATGAAGGTGGTGACAATTCTGTCGGGCGTCATCGCGTTTGACCTGAAGCTGTTTATCCTGTCGGCAATCATTGCGCGCGGCGGAAAGTTCTTTCTGCTGGCATGGGCGGTGCGCAAATACGGCGAAGCTGTCGTGAAAGTGATCGAGCGGCGCTTTGCCTATGTTGCAGTTGGTGGCGCTGTACTGCTTGGTCTGGTATGGTTGGGGTGGAAATTGCTATGAAACTGTCTTTGACGCGTAGCCAATTGATCTTGCTTGCAACCCTTGGGTCGGCGGCATTGCTGGCGGGGGCGTTTATATTTCAGGCCATCGGGTATGCGCCGTGCAAGATGTGCCTCTGGCAGCGCTGGCCGCATGCGGCGGCGGTGCTGATTGGAGGTGCCGCTTTGGCCTTTGGCGGGCGGGTTTGGGCTTATTTCGGGGCCATGGCGGCGTTAACCACATCCGGGCTTGGAATCTATCACACCGGGGTTGAACGCAATTGGTGGGACGGGCCAACCACCTGCACATCGGGGTCTATCGCCGGAGTTGATCCGGAGGCTTTGCTGGAGCAAATTCTTGCCGCCCCTTTGGTGCGCTGCGACGACGTGGCGTGGCAGTTGATGGGGCTTTCGATGGCGTCGTGGAACGCGGTGGCGTCCCTGATCTTGGTGGTCATCTGGATCACCGCAAGGCGCGCCGCTTAACCCAACAGGCGCGCGTGTTCTTGTAGCGCAAACCGATCCGTCATGCCTGAAACATAATCCGCAACAATGCGGGCGAGTTCCACCTCGCCTTTTGCGGCCTCAACATCGGTGCGCCATTCTTGCGGTAAGTGTTCAGGTTGCGACATGAACAACGGGAACAGGCCTTCGACCACTTCTGTTACCCGAGCGCGCTCCAACATCACCGACGGCGCGCGGTACATCCGGGTGAACAGAAAGCTGCGAATGGCTTTCAGTTCCTGATAAAGCGGCTTGGAAAACCGGATTACCGTGCCTTCCATCGCGCGGATGTCATCGACGGATTTCGGTTGTGCGGCGTCAAGGCGGTTCTTGGCCACGGCGATCACGTCTTCGACCATGCGGCCAAAGACGCGGCGCAATGCCTCGTGTCGCCTCCGCATTTTATCGAGGCCGGGGTAAAGAGCGTCCACCTCGGCGAAGGCGGGGCCAGTGACGGGCAGGTCCATCAGGTCGGCCTCGGTGAACAGCCCGGACCTGAGGCCATCATGCAGATCGTGATGCGAATAGGCGACATCATCAGCAATGGCGGCCACTTGCGCCTCGGCGCTGGCGAAGCTGTGCAGTTCCAGATCCCATTCGGCATTCGCCTGAACCAGCGCATAGGGAAGCGGGTCGGCATTTCGTGCAAAGGGGCCAATCAGCGGGCCGTTGTGTTTGGCGATGCCTTCAAGGGCTTCCCATGTCAGGTTGAGCCCGTCAAAATCGGCATAATGACGTTCCAGCCGGGTGACGATGCGGATCGCCTGAGCGTTGTGATCAAAGCCGCCGTAAGGGGCCATCAGGGTGCCAAGGGCATCTTCGCCGGTATGGCCAAAGGGGGTATGGCCCAGATCATGCGCCAGCGCGATCGCTTCGGCCAGATCGGTGTTCAGGCCCAGCACACCGGCCACGGTGCGGGCGACCTGCGCCACTTCGATGGAATGGGTCAGGCGGGTGCGGTAATAGTCACCCTCATGTTCGACAAAGACCTGGGTCTTGTGTTTCAGGCGCCGAAACGCAGAAGAATGGATGACCCGGTCACGATCGCGCTGAAACGGCGACCGGAAAGACGACATCCGTTCGCTATGAAGCCTGCCGCGTGAGGCGTCGGGTTGGCAGGCATAAGGGGCTAGCATGATTGCGCCTGTTCTTGCGGGTTCGTCTGATGCATCCTATATGAAGATGGCAACCAAATTGATACGGGTTTTCGCATGACCTCGCTTACCCTTCCGCCGAAAGTGACCGACCGCGCCTTTGCACGACTGGTCGAAATTGCAGCAGCCACCGGGGATACCCGTGCCTTGCGCGTTGCCGTCGAAGGCGGCGGCTGTTCGGGTTTTCAATATGACATCCGCCTTGATGAAGCCGCGAGCGATGATCTGGTGTTGGAAAAGGGCAGCGCCCGCGTGCTGGTGGATGCCGTATCGCTGCCGTTTCTTGCCAATGCAGTGATTGACTATTCCGAGGAACTGATCGGCGCGCGGTTTGTGATCGAAAATCCGAATGCGTCAAGTTCCTGCGGCTGTGGCACGTCTTTTTCGATCTGACCTGACGTCTGTTATCTCGATAATTCGAAAACGCGCTCTGGCCGCGACCGCCAGTCACCCTATGTTCCGTTTTGCGACACGACGTGGGGGCGCCAAAACTATGCAATCAATTCTGATCCTTGGCTCTGGCCCGTCTGTCATACAGGCGCAATCCTGGCCGCGCGCAGGCTTTGACCATATCTTGGCCATCAACAACGCGTGGCAGGTGCGCCCCGATTGGGATGCGCTGATCCATCCGTGGGATTTTCCGCAAGATCGCAGGCCAGTGCCCGGACCCAATCAGGCCCTGGTGACGCAAGACAGCTTTGTGCCCGCCCAGAACGCCTATGGCGGCTTTGTCTATGCGGGCGGCACTATGGCCTTTACTGCAGGGTACTATGCCCTGCACACGCATCGCCCCCGGGTGATTGCGATGCTGGGATGCGACATGCATTACCCGGCAAATGGCCCGACCCATTTCTATGGCAAAGGCTCGGCCGACCCGCTGCGCAATGACATTTCCCTGCAATCGCTGGAAGCTAAATCGGCAC
This sequence comes from Pseudorhodobacter sp., assembly GCA_031402355.1. GTDB lineage: Bacteria > Pseudomonadota > Alphaproteobacteria > Rhodobacterales > Rhodobacteraceae > JACMNW01. The sequence continues at coordinate 4,294 of JANNSG010000085.1, forward strand.
GGCTGATGATTTTGGCCGCGATGCAGGGCTGTGCGATGGTCAATCTGTCAAGCAGGCCTTCGCGGCTGCTGTTTGCGCGTATCACCCGCCAGTCCATGCGTCATGTCACGCCACAAGCCTATTGCACGCAATTGGCCGCCGAGGCGCAGGCGATGGAAGCCGAGCTTGGTTATTTCGTGCCCTCCGGGCGGTATTGGGAACATCTGGATCAATTTGACCCGGCCAAATTGGCGAAACTTGATGCGCTATGGTATGCGGCGGCCACCCAACCTTTGCGACAATCGGCCTGACGCGGTTCTTGTGCGGCGCGGTCTGGCCCCTTAGAACAGGGTGAAACCGGGGGCATGCCATGAAACTTGCAACGTTCAACATCAATGGCATCAAGGCGCGCATCGACGCCCTGCCCGCCTGGCTTACTGCCGCCCAGCCCGATGCGGTTTGCCTGCAGGAAATCAAATCGGTGGACGATGCCTTTCCACGAAGTGTGTTCGAGGACATGGGCTACCGGGTTGAAACCCATGGTCAGAAGGGCTTTAACGGCGTCGCGATTTTGTCGAAACTGCCGCTGGAGGATGTGACACGCGGTCTGCCGGGAGACCCCGAGGACACGCAGGCGCGTTGGATCGAAGCGACGGTGATCGGAGGCAAAGCCGTGCGGCTATGCGGGCTTTACCTGCCCAATGGCAACCCGGCGCCGGGACCTAAATATGATTACAAGTTGGCTTGGATGGCCCGGATGGAAGCCCGCGCGCGAAGCCTTATGGCGCAGGAAGAACCGTTTGTGATGGCAGGGGATTACAACGTGATCCCGCAGGCCGAGGACGCCGCCAAACCGCAAGCCTGGGCCGAAGACGCGCTGTTCTTGCCACAAACCCGCAGCGCTTACCGCAGGATCCTGAACCTTGGTTTCACCGAGGCATTTCACACGCGCCATCCAGAGCCCGGCCATTTCAGCTTTTGGGATTATCAGGCTGGCGCATGGGAGCGCAACAATGGCATCCGCATCGACCATATGCTGCTGTCGCCACAAGCGGCTGATCTGCTGCTCGACGCGCAGATTGACCGCGACGTGCGGGCGGGCGACAAGCCGTCAGACCATGTTCCGGTCTGGATCCGGCTTGCCGCCTAGGGTGCCAGCTTTGCGTGGACAGTACCGCGGGGCAGTACCGCGCAGGATAGTCCTACGCGAAGGAAACCCTGTGACGCCTGTTATTGCAGCGGCTGCGGATGGCTGATCTTGACATCCGGGTCTTCGGCATGACGGTAGAGCGTCACCGACCCGTCGACCAGCCCGGCAGAGACTGTCGGCCAGTTTGTCTGAGCGGCCAGAATGCGCTTGTCTTTTTCGGCCAGAAATTCCGACCGGGTGTCTTCGCTATAGTTCAGGTACAATGCGTCGTCGATCACCGACCAGCCGTTGACGAAATCGACATCTGCCGCGTAACCTTCTGAAACGGCATAGGAACACCATCCGTTGTTCTTGGGGGCATAGCGCGTCGGATCGGCACTGAAGGTATCCGCGTTGGCCTGGCTGGTGAACAGCCAGCTTGCCCCTTCATAATCTACTGCGAATGCAGCATCGCCTTTTGCGGGTTTCGCGTCGGCGAAATAAGCAACCACATCAAAGCCGTCCATCGCAACACCGTCTGCGGTCTGGTTGAGCGGCGGTTTGGTTTCAGCAAGAGCCATGGTTGCGCCAAGCATAAGTAACAAGCCAACAGCTGCGCCCCTTAGAATAGCACGAATAGATTGAATCATCGTTCAGTCCCCCTGTCTTTGATCGCCTTACGCTACTGGTCAGATATTTTTGCGTCATTGCACGTTCGATGAAATCAAAACACAAATCTGTGAACCTTCCAGTGCAATATCACGGCGCTTCCGTCACGTTCTTGCGGTAAATCCAGTCAAAGCGTGCGAGGGGCCGCGCGGGCGTGACAATGGCCGCTGCCCGCATCACGGTCTGCAGGGCTATGCGGCGAGGGCCCGCAGCGTGGTAGATTTTGGCCGCGCTGTTGGCGGCCTCGACGATGCGGGTGGTGCGATCTTTGCGTGCGGCCTGATAGGCAGCAAGCGCCTTGGCCTGATCAGGTTTGCGCGCCAAAGCGTCTGCCAGCACCCAAGCATCTTCAAGCGCCATATTTGCACCCTGTGCCAGAAACGGCAGTGTCGGATGCGCCGCATCGCCCAGCAAGACCAGCCTGTCGCCATACCAGTCTCTGGCCACCGGATGCCGGAACAGACCCCATAGGCCGACGTCCTGCACCTGCGCCAGCCAGGTCTGCACACGCGGCCCGAAGCCGGCGAAAGCCGCCCGCAGATGATCGGGATTGTCACTGTTTGACCAGCCCTCGGCAGCCCATGTCCCGCGTTCTTCAACGGCCACGATATTGCGCAAGATGCCGCCACGCAGCGGATAGCTGACCAGATGGCGGCCGGGACCCATGAACACTTCGGCGACGGTGGCGCCGCCATCACCCGGCAGCATGGCGCGCCAAGCCACCTGGCCGGTGTAAAACGGCGCAGCGGGCCCGTTCAACACGCCGCGAGCCTGTGATTTCACCCCGTCTGCGCCCACGATCAAGGCGGCATTCAGCACTTTGCCGTCGTGCAGGGCGACCCAACCCGGACCAACGGATTTGACTTCGGTTGCAAAGCGCAGGGTCACGCCGGCTTGTTGCGCGCCATCGGCAAGTAGACCGGTCAGATCGGCCCGGTGCAGCAGGCGGTAATCCTGTCCGGCCAGATCCATGTTCAGCAAGGCTACGCCCGCACTGTTGCGCAAGACAATACCCCGGTTCGCCAGCCCCGCCGTATCCAGTGCCGCGCCAAGACCCAGCGCCCGCAGCACGACCGCACCATTCGGGCTGATCTGAATGCCGGCCCCGACGTCCTGCAATTGGTGCGCTTGTTCCAGCACGGTAACATCGGCGCCGTGCAAGGCCAAGGCGCGCGCCACTGCCAGCCCGGCGATGCCCGCCCCGATCACGACAACGCTTTGGCCCATCAGCGCCATTGCACCCCCAAAAGCAAAACGCCGGGGACGTCCCCGGCGTTGCCTGTTGCTTTGCGCATCAGTCTTCGCGGTGAACCCGTTCGCGGCGTTCATGCTTTTCTTGCGCTTCCAGCGTCATCACCGCAATCGGGCGGGCGTCCAGACGCTTGAGCGAGATCTGCTCGCCCGACACTTCGCAATAGCCAAACTCGCCGTTTTCAATGCGGCGCAATGCTGCGTCGATCTTGGACACCAGTTTGCGTTGCCTGTCGCGGGTGCGCAATTCAAGCGCACGGTCGGTTTCTTCGGACGCGCGGTCAGCGATATCAGGCACGTTGCGGCCCGAATCCTGCAGACCTTCGATGGTCTCAGCGCTTTGGCTCATCAATTCATTTTTCCAGACAATCAGCTTTCGGCGAAAATATTCCAACTGCCGATCATTCATGAAGGGTTCATTTTCGGCGGGCCGGTAATCGTCGGGAAGAAACACTTCTACCTTCATAACACCACTCTCCAAATTGCCGGAATACTCCGACAGGGGGCCATCTGTCATTGCATGCTCCTATTGAGGCGTCGTGTAGCGCAAGAATGTTCGATTGTCACTAGCGGTTGCGCCGAATTCGGCGGCCCGTTAGGCTTACCTTATCAATTCCTTATAGAGGCTTGTCCTGCCGATGAAATTTGCCTCGACCCCGGCCTATGTGGCGACCGATGATCTGATCATGGCAGTAAATGCCGCAGTCACGTTGGAGCGGCCTTTGCTGGTGAAAGGCGAGCCCGGGACCGGCAAGACCGAGCTTGCACGGCAAGTGGCAAAGGCACTGGCGATGCCGATCATCGAATGGCATGTGAAATCGACAACCAAGGCGCAGCAAGGGCTTTACGATTACGATGCCGTCAGCCGGTTGCGCGACAGCCAATTGGGTGATGCAAGGGTCAATGATGTGGCCAATTACATTCGCCGCGGCAAGCTTTGGCAGGCCTTTGCCGCCCCTGCCCGCGTCGTTTTGCTGATCGACGAGATAGACAAGGCCGATATCGAGTTTCCCAACGATCTTTTGCAGGAACTGGACCGGATGGAGTTCCATGTCTACGAGACCGGGCAGACGATTTCGGCGCGGCACCGGCCGGTGGTCATCATCACCTCAAACAACGAAAAAGAATTGCCCGACGCGTTTTTGCGCCGTTGCTTTTTCCATTTCATCACCTTCCCGGATGCCGACACCCTGCGCCGGATCGTCGATGTGCATTTTCCGGGCATCAAGGCGGACCTTCTCTCGACCGCGTTGACCCAGTTCTTTGATCTGCGCGAAACGCCGGGCTTGAAGAAAAAGCCGTCAACCTCGGAAATGCTGGATTGGTTGAAGCTGTTGCTGGCGGATGATCTGACAGCCGAGGATCTGCGACGCGACGGGGCAAAGTCGCTGCCCCGGCTACATGGTGCGCTGCTAAAGAACGAACAGGACGTGCATCTGTTTGAACGGCTGGCCTTCATGTCGCGCGGGCAACGCTGACCCGGATCGGCAGCCGATTCGCATGGTTCCGGGGCCGAATGATGATCACAGAGCCGGCAAAATCTTGTCATGCTTTGACATAATCCGTGACAAGCAAAAGAAGATGTCGTGTCAGGCCCTGATGGTGCCGCGATGGGTAGTCATGCCAAACCTTGGGCATTTTCAAAACATTGACAGAAAGAAGCCGCAGTCCCGACACTGGCCGCTGATGGATTGGCGCTAGGTCGATTGCAACTTGAAAATGAGCCCGAATGTCGGCACCGCTGTCCTTAACCGTTCGACCCGTCGCAGCTTCTGACGAGAGCCAATGGCGCGATTTGTGGCAGGCCTATCTTGCGTTTTATGAAACCGAACTGCCCGAGACGACCTATCGCGACACGTTTCGCAGGCTGATCGCGGGCGACGCAGGGATGTATGGCCTGCTGGCGGTATCAGACGGTGCAGCCCTGGGTTTGGTGCATTACCTCTACCATCAGAATTTCTGGAAACCCGCGCCGATCTGCTATTTGCAGGATTTGTTCACCACGCCCGCCGCGCGCGGCAAAGGGGTTGCACGCACGCTGATGCAAGCGGTATTTGCCGCCGCAGCCAAATCGGGCAGTCCTGATGTCTATTGGCTGACGGCCGAGACAAATTATGCCGGGCGGCTTTTGTATGACCAACTTGGCGCCAAGACCCCCTTCATCGTCTATGAACGGGCGGTCTAGATGCGCAACGGTATCGCAGCCTTTGTGTTGTTGCTTGCGGCTTGCGCCCCCGCAGACCGCGCCGAGGTGACCAAAGCCTATCCTTTTGACGCCACCACACCGGTGGCCTTGCCGGCCATGAAGGCCTTTGCCCCACAACCCGGGATTGCACCGACCCGCAGCAACCGCGATATCGCCGCCGATTTCATGGATCTGGAATTCAGCCTTGAAAGCGGGCGCACCTTGCCGTTTCTGACCCGGTTTGATGGCACCGTGACAGTCGCCCTGCGCGGCGATGTTCCTGCAACGGCATCGGCCGATCTGGGGCATCTGATGGCGCGATTGCGCGCCGAGGCAGGCATCGACATCGCATCGGCGCAGGGACCGGGTGCGGCCATCGTCATCGAGTTTCTGCCCCGCGCCCGCATGCAGGCGGTGGTGCCGACAGCCGCCTGTTTTGTTGCCCCGCGCGTCGCAAGCTGGGCCGAATACCGCAAAAGCCGCAACAGCGACACACTGGATTGGGCAACCCTGACCCGCCGAGAGCATCTGGTGATCTTCATCCCCTCGGACACCAGCCCGCAAGAAGTGCGCGACTGCCTGCATGAGGAACTGGCACAGGCGCTCGGGCCGCTGAACGATCTGTACCGGCTGCCGGATTCGGTGTTCAACGACGATAATTTTCAAGCCGTTCTGACCGGCTTTGACATGTTGATGCTGCGTTTGCACTATAGCCCTGAATTGCAAAACGGCATGACGGCGCAGGACATTGCGGCGCGTCTGCCAGCGTTGTTGGCGCGGCTGAACCCGCAGGGCGAATTTGCTGGCAAAACGGGCAACCGTGCGAATTCGCAAAACTGGATTGACCTGATCGAAACCGCGTTGGGACCAAAGACATCGGATGGTGCGCGTCTGCGGGCGGCGGAAAGCGCGCTGGGGATTGCCCGGCAACAAGGGTACGGCGACAACAGGCTGGCGTTCAGCTATTTCGCGGTCGGGCGGTTGAATCTGGGCCGGGACATTCCCCGCGCGGTCGCCTCGTTTTCGCAAGCGGCCCAGCTTTATCAGACCCTTCCCGACGGGCCGGTGCATTCGGCGCATGTCGATATGCAGATGGCGGCTTTTGCTTTGTCATCTGGCCAGCCAGAAGCGGCGATTGCGCTTGCCGATACGTCAATCCCGGTTGCCATGCGCGCGCAAAATGCCGCATTGCTGGCCACGCTGATGCTGTTGAAAGCACAGGCGCTTGATGAACTGGGGCGCGACGACGCAGCAAGTGCCGTTCGGCTCGACAGTCTGGGTTGGGCACGATATGGCTTTGGATCAGATCAGAATGTGCGCGACCGGATCAGGGATATTGCCGCGCTTTCATCACTTTAGACCAGGGGCCCGATCTGCGCGTGCAGTCCGGCCTCGCGACTTGGGGCACAGGCGAATGATAGTTATTGCAGGCATGGTTCTGGGCGCTTTGACAGGGTCTGTCACTGCCCGAAGGCGGGGCGGCAAGATGCTGGATATGCTGCAATATGGCGCGGTCTACGGCATCGCCTTTTCAGTCATCGGCATGTTTGTTACGATCATTCTTGAACGCAGTCTCTGACCCGAATGTTTGCGCGGTTTTTCGACACGCTGCGCCAGACCGGGGTGCCGGTCTCTATCCGCGAGTATCTGGCTTTTCTGGAGGGCATGGCTGCGGGCCTAGCAACCTATGACATCGACGCTTTCTACTACTTTGCCCGCACCGCTATGGTAAAGGACGAACGCCATCTTGATCGCTTTGACCGGGCATTCTCCGAAAGCTTCAAAGGGTTGGAAAGCCTGTCGCCGGAGCAGATCCCGAACAGTGTCGATTTGCCAGCCGACTGGTTGGCTAAGCTTGCTGAAAAGCACCTTTCGGACGAGGATAAGGCTGCGATCGCTGCTTCGGGCGGGTTTGAGGCGTTGATGGAAAGGTTGCGCCAAAGGCTTGCTGACCAGCAAGGCCGCCACCAGGGGGGCAGCAAATGGATCGGCACAGCGGGCACGTCGCCGTTTGGGGCCTATGGATATAACCCCGAAGGCGTGCGGATCGGACAAGACGAAAGCCGCCATCAGCGTGCCGTCAAAGTTTGGGACAAGCGCGCCTTTCGCAATCTGGATGACCGGGTTGAACTTGGCACCCGCAACATCAAGTTAGCCCTGCGCCGGTTGCGAAAATGGGCAAGGGATGGGGCCGACCAGGAGCTTGATCTTGATGGCACCATTCGGGCCACCGCCGATCACGGCTATCTTGATGTGCAAACCCGGCCCGAGCGGCGCAATGCGGTAAAGGTGCTGCTGTTTCTGGATATCGGCGGATCAATGGATGCACATGTAAAGGTGCTGGAGGAACTGTTCAGCGCCGCCCGCGCCGAATTCAAGACGCTTGTTCCATTCTATTTTCACAACTGCCTGTACGAAGGTGTCTGGCGCGACAACGCGCGACGCTGGGATGCGCAAACCCTGACGCCAGAGGTGATGCGCACCTACGGATCCGACTACAAATGCATTTTCGTAGGCGACGCCGCGATGAGCCCCTATGAAATCCTGCATCCGGGTGGCGCAAGTGAACACTGGAACCCGGAGACCGGGCAGGTCTGGCTGCAGCGCGCCTGCCAACACTGGCCACAGCACCTGTGGATCAACCCGGTGCCCGAGGTCTATTGGCCGCAAACCCAGTCGACCCGGCTGATCAACGGCATTTTCGCAGGTCGGATGGTGCCGATGACGCTGGACGGCATCGGGCGCGGCATCCGGATGCTGGGGCGATGATCCTGCCCCACTTGTCAGGCTGGGATGACCACGCCATATCACTGGCATGGTAAAGTTCATTCCCTTTGTGTTGGCCATCGGCTACGCGGTGATCCTGTATCTGTTTTCCGTCTGGCGGACGACAAAGATGCTGGATGCGCAAAGCAAGCCGCTGACCGACCCCGACTTGCTGGCCATGACCGCGCGGCTGGCGACGGCCCTTGAGGTGCCCGTCATCAAGGTGAATATCTTTGACATCGATCCGGTCAACGGCCTTGCCGCCCCCGACGGGCGCATTTTTCTGACCCGGGGGTTCTTGGCCAAATACACTGCAAACCAGGTGACCGCCGCCGAATTGGCCAGCGTCATCGCGCATGAGCTGGGTCATGTGGCCCTGGGCCATTCCCGCCGCCGGATGATTGATTTTACCGGCAAGAATGCAATGTTCGTTCTGCTGTCGGCGGTGCTGAACCGGTTCTTGCCGTTTGTCGGCATCTGGATTGCCAATTTCATCGCAACAGCCCTGGCGGCACGGCTGTCACGGCGAGATGAGCATGAGGCGGATGCCTATGCCTCGGCGCTTCTGGTCAAGGCCGGCATCGGCACCGCGCCGCAAAAGTCCATGTTCCGCAAACTGGAGGCGCTGACCGGCATGCCGGGTTCGGGAATGCCGGCCTGGCTGATGAGCCACCCGAAGATTGAAGAACGAATAGCCGCTATTGAAGAGCGCGAGGTGCGTTGGTCGGTTCAGCCGTCGTGAAGCGCGCGGGCAAGACGGGGCAACCCTGCCCGCTTGAGAAAGGCGCGAAGCGGCTGCGGTTGGCCGGACAACCGTTCAGCCGTTGCATGAACCTTGCCGATCACTGCAGCCACCCGATCGTCGTGATGCGACCACATTTCCCACAAGAAACCGTCGGGGTCACGCCGCGCCAGACCCTCTGCGGCAAGCAAATGGCGCGGGAAATCGCGGGCATTGAAAGTGATGATGGCATCGGCACTGCCGGCGATGGCCACTGCCAGCACATGAATATCATTTTCATCGGGCAGATGCAGCCGCGCCTCCAGCCCCGGTTGGGCGGCGATGCTGGCTTTGGGAAACGCCGCCTGTAGCAGCGCCGCCTCGCCGCGGGCGATCTGCACGGCATCGGGGCTGATCTTTGCCATGGCACGCGCCCATTCTTCGAGTATCCGGTCTGACCAAAGCGGCGTGTAAAGCCCGGCCTGGGCAACACCGATCAAAATCTCGCGCAGCACCGTTGGATACAGCACGCAAGCATCAAGGACCGCCTTCACCCGTCAAGCCGGAAGAAGAGCGCCTTCAGATAGGCGGATTCGGCCAGCTGCGGCAGCATCGGATGATCAGGCCCGGCAAAGCCCGTGTGCAGCAGTTGCGCGCGTCGCCCGCCGCGACCGATGCCGCGCGCACAAGCATTGCGGAAGGTGGCAAGATCGGCGGCGTGCGAACACGAACACAAGACCAGATAGCCCCCGGGCGCCACCAGCGGGGCCGCCAGACGCGCCAGACGTTCATAAGCGCGAAGTCCCGCCTCAAGGGCCGGTTTGTTCGGCGCAAAGGCCGGAGGGTCGCAAACGACAATGTCGAACTGGCCGGGGTTGGCCCCCAGATCCTCAAGCACGGCAAATGCATCGCCTTGCCGTGTTTCGAACTGTGCGCCAAAACCAGACGCCGCAGCCCCTTGTGTGGCCAATGCCAATGCCGGGGAGGACGCATCGACTGCAAGCGCATGTGAAGCCCCGCCTGCAAGTGCCGCCAAAGCAAAGCCGCCGACATGCGAAAACATGTCCAGCACCTTGGCACCCGGCGCCAATCGCTGCACGAAGGCATGGTTCGGTCGCTGATCGAAAAACAGGCCGGTTTTCTGGCCACCAAGCAGATCGGCCATATAGATGGCCCCAGTCATAGGAACGGCAATCGGGCCATCGGCCCTGCCTTGCAGAACCTGCGTTTCCTCGGCCATGCCCTCCAGCCCGCGTGACCGACCGGTGCCGTTCTTGATCACCGAAACTATTCCGGTGACCTGCACCAAAGCCTGCGTCAACAGATCGAGATGGGTTTCGGCCCATTGCGCGTTTGGCTGGATGACGGCGGTATCGCCAAAGCGGTCGATCACCACGCCGGGCAGGCCGTCTGCTTCGGCATGGACCAGACGGTAGTAGGGCGCATCATATAGCCGCGACCGCAGCGCAAGCGCACGCGCAACGCGGGCGGCAAACCAGTCGGTATCCAGCGTCGCATCAGGATTGCGGTCCAGCATCCGTGCGATGATCTTGGAGTTGGTGTTGACTGTGACCAGACCCAAGGGGCGCCGCTCGGCATCCTCGAGGACGGCAAGTGCGCCGGGAGCAAGGCTCTGCGTGCGCCGGTCGGTGACCAGCTCATCCGCATAGACCCACGGAAAGCCATGCCGGATGGCGCGGGCTTCAGCCTTTGGTTTCAGGCGGACAACTGGCCTGCCGCCGTATTGGGTGACGGGCGCATCAGCGGCGAGGTCGGTGGGATCAGGGGATGTCATGACATTCCCTTACTTGGTTCCGATGCTCAGTTAAAGCCCGCAAAAAGACCGCGTTTCTTTGGCAGTTCTGCCGATAGCGGCCCGGACAGTTCGCGCCGGATCGCTTCGGCCAGCCCTTCGACGATCACCACGCGTTGGGTGCGTCCCGCCGCATCTTCGGCAATCGCTGCATTGCTGCCGGATGCCTTGATCGCCACTTCAACGCGGCGCGGGCCCTCAAGCACGGCGCCGCTTTGCGGATCAGTGATGGTCAGCAGAAAGACCACATCATGCGTGCCTCCCACCGAAAATCGAGCCTTTTCAGTCAACGCATGAAACCGTTCCAGTTGCACTGACAGAATTGCGCTGGGCCCTTGCTTTAGGTCTGCGGTACCTGCCGCAAGGCCCTGATCAACGATCAGTTTTACTTGCGCAAGCCGGTCACCCTGAGGCTCTCCTCGCCAGACGATATCGGCCTTCGGGTAGATCAAGTTCGCCTCTGACACTTGCAAAGATGCGGGCACTGTCACTTCGATTGAGGATATCGCATATCTGGCCCCTGAAAGCTGCGAATTGCTGATAGGCACGCGACCGTCCAGTTTTATGACTGACAGTGCCAGCCCGTCGGCGCGGCTGGATTGTTTTGCATCGCAGCCCATCAGGCCTAGGCAGATCATGGCGGCAAGGAATACAGGCTTCATCATCATATCGAGGCTCGCTGGGTCAGACAAAAAGGTTCAACGACGATATATCATGTGCGAATATGGCCTAATTGGGAACGAGTTTCCATGTTCGACACATATTCTGGTCTGATTGGAAACAGTACTGTGATAATCACCCCCTATCGACGCTCTTTTCCTGATGCCCGGATCGAACGCCCCAGTTGACTTCGAGAACCAGAAAAATCGACCCGTCACCATCCAGCGCGAATTTTGTACAACAAGCGTTGTTAGCGCTAACAGACTCTGATACCATGCCCCTATTGTCAAAGCAGGAAACAAGCCATGCCCCTTAACCCGGCGATAGCCCGCGTCACCGACCGCATTCGAGACCGCTCGCAGGAGGGGCGTGACGCCTATCTGGCCCAGATGGCAAAGGCCGTGGCGACCGGACCGGCGCGCAGCCATTTGTCGTGCGGAAATCAGGCGCATGCCTATGCGGCCATGGGTCCGGACAAAGCGGCCCTTGCTACATCGCGCCAACCCAATATCGCGATTGTGACCGCCTATAATGACATGCTTTCGGCGCATCAGCCCTTTGAAACTTATCCCGAGAAGATTCGTGAGGCCGCCCGGCGCGCGGGCGCCACCGTACAGGTCGCAGGCGGTGTGCCTGCCATGTGTGACGGTGTCACCCAGGGCCAGCCGGGGATGGAACTTTCGCTGTTCTCGCGCGACGTCATTGCCCTGGCTGCCGGTATAGCACTTAGCCATAACTGCTTTGATGCGGCGCTTTATCTGGGCGTCTGCGACAAGATCGTACCGGGGTTGATCATGGCGGCCGCCGCGTTCGGGCATCTGCCTGCGATTTTTGTGCCAGCAGGGCCGATGCCATCGGGCATTTCCAACGAAGAAAAATCACGGGTGCGCAATGCTTTTGCCAATGGCGAAATAGGCCGCGATGCCTTGATGGCCGCCGAGATGGCCTCCTATCACGGGCCGGGCACCTGCACATTTTACGGCACCGCGAACACCAATCAGATGTTGATGGAATTCATGGGGTTGCATTTGCCGGGGTCCAGTTTTGTCAACCCCGCCACCCCGCTACGAGAGGCGCTGATCGTTGCCGCAGTGGAACAGGCGGCTTCGATCACAGCCCTTGGAAACACGTTTCGCCCGGTTGGCGAAATTCTGGATGAACGGGCTTTTGTGAACGGCATCGTCGGGCTGATGGCAACTGGCGGATCAACCAATCTGGTGCTGCATCTGCCGGCGATGGCGCGTGCCGCCGGGATCTGGCTTGATCTGCAGGATTTTGCCGATATTTCGGAAGTCGTGCCGTTGATGGCAAAGGTCTACCCCAATGGCCTGGCCGATGTGAACCATTTCCATGCGGCCGGGGGGCTTGGCTACATGATCGGGCAGTTGCTGGATGCGGGTCTGCTGCATGCCGACGCCCGGACCATTCTGGGCGACGGGCTTGATCTTTACCGGCAAGAGCCAAAATTGCGGGGCGGCAAGTTGACGTGGGAACCGGGCGCGTCTTCAAGTCTGAACGAAAAAATCCTGCGCCCCGCGACTGATCCCTTCGCCGCGTCCGGTGGCCTTCGGCAGTTGACCGGCAATCTGGGAACCGGCGTGATCAAGGTGTCCGCCGTCGCCCCCGACCGGCATGTGATCGAGGCCCCGGTGCGCATTTTCCATACTCAGGAGGCCGTAAAGCAGGCCTTCAAAGCGGATGAGTTTACCGCAGACACCATCATTGTCGTCCGGTTCCAGGGCCCGCGCGCCAATGGCATGCCGGAATTGCATTCCCTGACGCCGACGCTGTCGGTCTTGCAAGACCGCGGGCTGAAAGTGGCGTTGGTGACCGATGGGCGGATGTCGGGGGCCAGCGGCAAGGTGCCAGCCGCCATTCATGTATCGCCAGAAGCGGCCTGCGGTGGCCCGTTGGCGCGGCTGCGCGATGGGGATATCGTGCGTCTGGATGCAACCCATGGGACGCTGCAGGTGTTTGCGGCAGATTTTGACGATCGGGCGGCAGTGGTGGCCGATCTTACAGCCAATGAAACCGGAATCGGGCGTGATCTCTTTGCCGCCTTTCGCCGCAATGTCGGCGCAGCAACAGAAGGCGCCGCCGCAATCTTTTGACAACTGACCGAAAGAAAACAGAAACATCTTGCCTTCGGCGAGGATATTTTAACCAAAATGAAAGGTTAACGCGAAAGAGTGGCACTGCGGGACAGGCGGGGACGCCGATGGCCGCCCAAAGTGAAAGCGCCCTGCCTTGTCAGCCCCCCTGCTGCCCAAGACAGGGCGTGATTCTGCGACACTCCACCACTCCTTTCTTGAATTTTCATTTTGGCTTAAATATCCCCGCCGGAGGCATCCGGCAGTGGCAACCTGCGCCTGACCAACAAAAATGAACCGGTTTTGTCACTTGACAGGCGTGACATCACCCCGCTGAAGCCTGTCTTTCGATCCGGTGATCGTCAGTCAGGCGCTGGCAACCGATTTGCTTGAAAAGGACTATGCGATGACCCCCACCCAACAAAGCCTGCGCGCCGCCGAAATCTGCCGTCTGGCCCCGGTGGTGCCGGTGCTGGTGATCGACGATCTGTCGCACGCTAAAAAACTGGCAGAGGCTTTGGTGGCAGGCGGATTGCCGGCGCTGGAAGTCACCTTGCGCACGCCCGTGGCCCTTGACGCGATCCGCGCCATGGCCGAAGTGCCGGGCGGTGTCGTAGGTGCGGGCACCTTGCTGACACCCGCCGATGTCAAAGCAGCCAAATTGGCGGGAGCGATGTTCGGGGTCTCGCCCGGGGCCACGCCGCGCTTGCTGGATGCCTGCGCCGAGCAGGGTCTGCCCCTGTTGCCGGGCGCGGCCACAGCAAGCGAAGTCATGCTCTTGCTGGAGCTGGGCTACACCGTTCAGAAGTTCTTCCCGGCCGAGCAAGCCGGTGGGGCCGCCTATCTGAAATCCATAGGCTCGCCTATTCCGCACGTCAGCTTTTGCCCGACGGGCGGCATCAACCTGAAAAATGCACGCGATTATCTTGGCCTGAGCAACATCCTGTGTGTCGGCGGCAGCTGGGTTGCCCCGAAATCTGCCATGCAAAGCGGCGAATGGGCGGCCATCACCGCACTGGCTGCCGAGGCCTGTGCCCTGCGCGGCTAGAGACTGTCTGACAAATCCGGCATCCACTTTTGTCGGGCAGGCGTCAAGATCAGTCCTGCGATACCCGCGCTGCACGGCCGCCGCGGCGACGGGGGTGTTCCGGGGCCAGCAATCCTTCATGCAGCACCACTGTCATCGGATGTTCGGGTGACGTGGCACCGTACGTGTCGATCATCAGCTGGGTTGCGATCGGCATCTCAGCGGCAACCGGCAGGCTGAGCGCCCAATCCAGGAAGATGGATCGGCATTCCCCAGCCGTGATGCCAATGATGGCATAACTTTCGCGGATCAGGCCTTTGGGGTCAGCGTCGGTCCTGTTCATCGGCGGCGTCCTTGTCACTTAACCCTGCGGTGCTTGCCCGAGGATCCTGATTACTACATCTGCAGCCTGCATGGCCGCATCGTCAAGCCGAGAAGCAAGATCGGGGACACCCTGCCCGCCTGTTTCGCGCAAGACGAAGCCGCGCCCCCCTCTGCCAAGGTCCTCCAGATCCGCCGTTGGCGCGGAAAGCAGTCTTGTTGCAGCCTGCAAGCGCCAGAACAGCCGGTAGGCCGCCAGCAGCACGCCCCTATCCGTGCCCGACAACAAGTCATCGCGGACGCCCGCCGCGATCTGATCCTCGACGCCGCATAAAGGTGATGCCGTGATCAAGGCGCAGGTCTGTGCCAGCAGTTCGATATCCATCAACCGTCCCGGCCCGAACTTGGCATCAAAGCCCCCTGTCCCCGGTTTTGCCGCTGCAAGTTTTTCCCGCATCGCGGCGACATCTGCGCGCAGCCCCTCGCCCAGTCCCTTTTGCATAAGCAAAGCCCGCCGCAAGGCTTCGACATCCTGGCCCAGTTCCGCATCACCGGCCAGAACGCGCGCGCGGGTCAGGGCCAGATGTTCCCATGTCCAGGCTTCGGTTTCCTGATAGGTCTTGAACGCGGCCAGCGAGGTGGCAACCGGGCCCTGCCGACCCGACGGGCGCAACCGCATATCAACCTCGTAAAGCCATCCCTCTGCTGTGGGTGCGCTAAGCGCCGTGACCAAAGCCTGGGTCAGGCGTGCCGCATAGGGGCGCGGCGCCAGCGGCCTTGGACCATGGCTGGCATCAGCGCCGCCTGCGTCATAGATCACGATCAGATCCAGATCGGACCCGGCGTTCAGACAGCCGGCGCCCAGGCTGCCCATGCCCAGAACCACTGCACCGCGGCCCGGAAGGCCGCCATGCTTGCGCGCAAATTCCGTGCAGACCACGGGCCAGATCGCCAAAAGGACAGCTTCGGCCAAGTCCGCATAGTGCCGCCCTGCCTCATGGGCATCAATCAGGCCGCGCAGATGATGCACGCCGATCCGGAAATGCCATTCCTTCATGAACCGGCGCGCCCCGTCGAGCTTGCGTTCATAATCTGGATCGTCGGACATTTGTCTTGCAAGCTCTTGCGACAGGCGCGCGGTTCCCGGCCAGTCGGCAAAAAAACTGCCCCCTATCACCGCGTCGAGCACGCTGGCATTGCGCGACAAATAGCGCGACAGCGCCGGCGCGGTTGCAGCAATATCGATGATCAGATCCACCAATGGAGGATTGGCCTCGAACAACGAAAAAATCTGCACCCCGGTCGGCAATCCGGCCAAAAACCCATCCAGCGCCACCAGGGCTTCATGCGGATCGGTCGCTTGCTGCAGGCGTTTCAACAGCATCGGGCGCAGTCGTGTGAAGATCGCAATGGCGCGGTCAGATCGCAGGGCGGGGTAATTGGACCACCCCGCAACGATGGCACTCGCTGCTGGCGACAATGTCGGCCCCTCTTCGGCGGGCGCTGGCGCAAAGAAACCTTCGGTCAGAACATCGACACGCTTCAGCCTTGTCAGCAGACCCGTCCGGAACGACGCCACATCTATGTGCCCGGTGAAATGCGCAAGCCGCGCCACCCCGTCGACTGAGGCCGGAATTTCATGGGTCTGGGCATCATGGACCATCTGCAAGCGGTGCTCCATTTCGCGGTGAGCGCGGTAATGGGCGGTCAGTTCTTCGGCCACGGCGGGCTCTATCCAGCCTTTGGCTGCAAGTGCGGCAAGTGCGTCTACTGTACCGCGCTGGCGCAATTCGGGGTCGCGGCCGCCAGCGATAAGCTGCCTTGTCTGGGCGAAGAATTCAATTTCACGGATGCCGCCGACACCCAGTTTAAGATTGTGCCCCTCAACCACTACCGGGCCGTGCAGACGCCGGTGATCGCGGATGCGCAGTCGCATGTCATAGGCATCCTGAATGGCGGCAAAGTCCAGTTGCCTGCGCCAGACAAAGGGGGTCAGGGTCTTCAGAAACAGTGCCCCCGCCGCCAGGTCGCCCGCACAGGGGCGCGCCTTGATATAGGCCGCGCGTTCCCAGGTTCGGCCGACACTTTCATAATAACTTTCCGCCGCTGCCATCGACAGGCAGACAGGTGTCACGGCTGCATCGGGACGCAGACGCAGATCAACCCGGAAGACATAGCCGTCACCGGTAGGATCAGATAACATCGCCGTCAGGCGCCGCGTCACCCGGATGAATGCCGCCCGTGCCTCTTGTTCACAGCCCGGATAGCGGGTTTCGTCAAACAGGCAGATCAGATCGATGTCAGAAGAATAGTTCAGCTCGCCCGCGCCCATCTTACCCATGGCCAGCACAACCATCCCGGCCGCGGTGTCGATATCATTGGCCGTGGCCCCCGGCAGTTTGCCGCGCCGGATTTCGTCAGCGACAAGGGCCTTCAGGCCCAGATCAACAGCGCGATCGGCAAAATTGGTCAGGCAAGCCGTCACGGTTTCCAGCGGCCAGACGCCGCCCAGATCGGCAAGGGCCACAATCAGCGCGATGCGCCGCTTGGCCAGCCGCAGCGCCGGGCCAAGCTGGTCGCTTGCCAACCCCGCCAGTTGCGCCATCGTCTGGGCAATTGCCGTTTCGGGTGGGCCGCCAAAAGCGTCGCGCAGCCAGTCCGCTTCTTTCTGCATCACGCCGTGCAAATAAGGGCTGCATCCGGCCGTGCCCGCCAACAAAGCACGCCCAGGCTCGGGGATTTCGGAAAAAATCTGCGCCGCATCGCCCGCCGCAACAGCGTCATGGGCAATCGGGGATCGGGTCACGAGGCTTGCAAAAATCATCGCAACAGCATGCGATGTGGCCCCGGTCCGGTCAACGGCGCATTGTGAGACCCGGACCTGGTGGCGGGTTATGTAAAAATGTTTAACATAAGGACTTGACGCGCCTCTATTGCTCGCCCATCTGTGCTATGTGAAAGGCATTCACATGAAACTTCTTCTGGAGGTCATCTATGCAAACTGCTTCTTCCCCGGTCGCCCCGCGCGGCCTGTCTTCCTGGCTTTCGCAAGGTACGGCCTGGCTTGATGCACGCGGCAAACCCGCATGGATCGTGGCGATGGTGCTGGCCTTCATCTTTGTCTGGCCCGTCGGTCTGGCACTTTTGGCTTACATGATATGGAGCAAACGCATGTTCAACCGGTCTCATTGTGCGAACCGTCGCGCCCACCGTTCGCATCAGATGGATTTCTCGCGCGCCTATTCGACATCGGGAAACACCGCATTCGACAACTACAAGGCCGAAATGTTGCGGCGGCTGGAGACCGAACAGACCGCGTTCGAAACGTTTCTGCAGCGGCTTCGCGATGCCAAGGACAAATCCGAATTTGATGCCTTCATGGAAGACCGTGCCAAAGCCAATACCGGCGAGGCACCCGAGGCGCAAAAACCCGGCGACTACTGACAGTGCGGGGCCTCTGACCGAGGCCCCGTTGCAGCACCGACAGGCAAGGCGGACCAACCCCACTACCGGCGATTAAACCTTGTTACAGAATAATGGGTTGGCGAGGTATGCAAAGCTTGCCAACACCGCGAACAGACACTAGCTTTCCGCTTCATGCGGCATACGCTTCCCATTGCGCCCCAATTTTATGTGACGGCACCCCAGTCCTGCCCCTATCTTGAGGGCCGAATGGAGCGCAAGTTGTTCACCGCATTGCAGGGCGAACATGCCCAGCGATTGAACGATACACTGTCGAAACAGGGGTTCCGGCGCAGCCAGAATGTGCTTTATCGCCCTTCATGTGCGGAATGTTCGGCCTGCATGTCAGCTCGGATCCGGGTGGCCGATTTTGAACCATCGCGGAACCAGCGAAAGGTGCTAAACCGGACCCAGAACCTGAAGCGGAACGCGACAAGCCCATGGGCTACAGAAGATCAGTTCAGCCTGTTTCGGCGCTATCTGGATGATCGCCACGCTGAAGGTGGCATGGCGGATATGGATATTTTCGAATTCGCGGCAATGATCGAGGAAACGCCGATCCGGACCAGAGTGATCGAATATACCCGGCCTTCGCGGGCAGGTGAGCGGGGTCGGCCGTTGGCCGCAGTTTGCCTGACCGATGTTCTGGATGACGGGCTGAGCATGGTCTATTCGTTCTATGACACCGAACTTTCGAACTTCAGCATGGGGACGTACATCATTCTCGATCACATCGCGATCGCGCGTGAGGCGGGGCTGCCTTATGTCTATCTTGGGTATTGGGTACCCGGCAGCAAGAAGATGGGATACAAGGCCGGGTTCTCGGCGTTGGAGATCTACAAAGGCGGGCGCTGGCAGGATCTGGGTGCCGTGGCCGATCATTCCGCTGAACTGCATCCTTTGTCGGTCGATCCGATTGCCGAGCAAGTGGCGCGGATCAGCTTGCCCGACAGCCGCGCGCCCAGGGAATGAGCCTTCCCTTGCAAAGGTCGGGGGCCGTGATTTCGGCACTGGCCTTGATTGTTCCCGATTATGAACTGGGCATCGCGTTTTACCGTGATGTGATGGGATTCCGGCTGGTCGAAGATATCGATCAGGGCCGCAAGAGATGGGTTTCGATGGAACCGCCGGGTGGTGGCGTGAAGATCGTGATCGCGCGGGCCGAGGGAGACCGGCAGATCGCGGCGATTGGAAATCAGGCGGGGGGCCGGGTCTGGCTGTTTTTGCAGACCGATGATTTCTGGCGGGATCATTCGAAAATGATCGCGGCCGGGGTTTTCTTTGAGGAAGAGCCGCGGGTTGAAAGTTATGGAACAGTCGCGGTTTGGCGGGACCCATGGGGGAACCGGTGGGATATGATTCAAGCGGCGTAACCCGTGTGTTACGATTTATAAAATATTGATATTGCTATATATTATAAAATTTGTTCATAAAGTTTTAATACTTTAACACGTTTCTGTTCAGCGCAAGATCCTGACGACAGACTGGTTAGGCGCGCCAGGAATGGCGCGCCTTTGCGCAGCTAGCCTATCACTGCGCTATCATCGCGGCGAATGGCTAAGACAGAAGACCGTGGCAGGCCTGCGCCGTCGGGGAAAGTGCCACCAGGATGCTGGATGCCCACAAAAATCGTACGTTTGTCTGACGAGAAGGTCATGCCGGTCACTTCGCTACCTTTTGGCCCGGTGAGAAACCGTTCGATCTGCCCGGTAACGGGATCGCCAACCAACATCTGGTTGTTGCCTTGTCCCAGAAAGTCACCTTCATTGCTGTCTTCACCGTCGGTCTGAATCCACAGCATACCGTTGCTGTCAAACGTCATGCCGTCGGGCGAATTGAACATATTTCCGGAATTGATGTTGGACGACCCGGCATAGGCATCTTTCAAGACATCCGGGTTGCCGGCCATTACATAGAGATCCCAAGTGAAGGCAGGATCGGCGTGATCTTCGTTTGCCGGATACCAACGCACGATCTGACCGAATTCATTTTCGGCTCGTGGATTTGGGCCGCCGACGGGCGTCGCATCGCCACCTGCGTTTGGTTTGACCCCGCGATTGGAATTGTTGGTCAGGCAGCAATACGCCTCTATCGCGACCGGATTTACGGCAACCCATTCGGGGCGGTCCATGGTGGTAGCGCCGACCTTCGATCCAGCCAGACGAGTGTGGATCAAAATTTCAGCCTGCGTCATGCCAGTTGCCTCTGGGGTCAGCGGCAGCCAAGCACCTGTCATGTCATCGCTGAATTTAGCAACGTAAAGCTGCCCTTTATCTAGCAATGTCGAGGTGTCACCCCCCGGAGTATAGGCATCTGCAGAGACGTATTTATAAAGGAACTCACCCCGTTCATCATCACCGAGGTAGACCACGACCTTGCCATCGCGCGCCACAACAAGGGCCGCATTTTCGTGCTTGAAACGGCCCAGAGCGGTGCGCTTAACCGGGGTAGACGCCGCGTCTGCCGGATTGATTTCAACGATGAATCCAAACCGGTTCGGCTCATTCGGAGTTTTGGCAAGATCAAACCGGGCATCGAATTTTTCGTAGGCATAGCGACCTTCGACCCCAACGCCGTAGCGCGCAAGCTGAGGCGAAACAACCAGACCAGCATCGGTGGAGCCGAAGTAAGAGTTGAAGTTTTCTTCGCAGGTAAGGTAGGTGCCCCAGGGTGTACGCCCTGCCCCACAATTGTTCATCGTCCCCAGAACCATTGTGCCAGTCGGATCGGCTTCGGTTTTCAGCAGGTCATGCCCCGCTGCCGGGCCGGAAAAGGTCATCGGGGTGAGGTGAGTTATGCGGCGATTATACGGGCTATCGATCACAATTTCCCAGCCGTCTGCGCCTTCCGCAATTTCCATGACAGACACGCCTTGGGCGTTTTGCAGCATCACGACATCATCTGCCGTGGCAGGCATATTGTCTGTGTTCTTCGGAAGATTCACGTCAAGATTGGCATATTCGTGGTTGACGGCAATGACTTCGCGTCCGCCTATATTGAACAACTCCATGCCGTCAGTATTTTCGCCGAAGGCCCGCAACTGACCTGCCGCGGTCATGCCGGTATCGACGTTGAAGGCTTCAGAATCCGAGAACATCGGCTGGCCCCATTTGGCGACAACCTTTGCGGTATAGCCTTCGGGCACATGAACTGCGAAATCGGTTGCGATCGGAATTGGCTTGAAAGCAAAGCGGGTGGCGGAGGCTTGCGCAAGGGCCGACGTGGCGGACAGCAAGCCGGTTCCCATTGCTGCAGCACCAGACCCAAATGCAAGGACCGCACCCAGAAAGCCGCGACGCGACAGGGCAGAAGTGACAATGCGGTCAAAGTCCTGTTCTGCCGGACGCGGGTCGCGCAATTCATCAAACGCGTCAAAGGACAGGGATTTGGTATCGAAGTCTTTCATTGGTTTGCTCCATGGCTGCAAGGCTGGCTTGGCGGATATTGATGCCCGAAAGCGTTGACGGTAGTTGGGCCGGGTAACGGGTGGACGACAGGGTGATAACGGTTTTGCAAGGTCCTGCCCGGATGAGCGGATATCTGCGAGTCGGCGGGTGGCGACTGGTCATTATCAAGCTAGATTTTTTGAAAGTTGCGCCAACCGGCTGCGCAAAGCAAGAAACGATCTATTTTTTCGATTTTCTCGACAGATAATTTATATTTTTGCCGTTGACGCCCCGCACCAATGACCCTACGGTCCGCAAACGATACGAAATGGAGCGCGTGATGAACGTGGTAGTCATTCTAGGGAAGCTTTGGCGCATGGGCCGGTAACGGACGCCCCAAGACATTCCCATGCGCCCCCGAGTAAACTCCGGGGGCTTTTTGTTGCGCTAAATGGCCGTAAAGGAAAAAGACGATGACCAAATCAATGATGACCAAATCTATGACGGGCGCGGATATGGTGGTTCAGGCCCTGATTGATCAGGGTGTTGAGGTGGTCTTTGGCTATCCGGGTGGGGCTGTGCTGCCCATTTACGATGCGATTTTCCAGCAAGATAAGCTGCGCCATATTCTGGTGCGGCACGAACAAGGGGCGGTTCATGCGGCCGAAGGCTATGCGCGGTCAACGGGCAAGCCAGGGGTTGTGTTGGTGACATCCGGGCCGGGGGCCACCAATGCAGTGACAGGGTTGGTTGATGCGCTGATGGATTCAATTCCGCTGGTGGTTTTGACGGGGCAAGTGCCGACCTTCATGATCGGCACCGATGGCTTTCAAGAAGCAGATACTGTCGGCATCACGCGGCCCTGCACCAAGCATAACTGGCTGGTGAAAGACACTGCGAAATTGTCGGAGACGATCCACCAAGCGTTTCATGTGGCCACGCATGGGCGGCCCGGCCCGGTTTTGATTGATATTCCAAAGGATGTGCAGTTTGCGACGGCAGTTTATACGCCGAAGGAAAGATCGCGCGTGGCGCATTACCAGCCAAAGACGGTTGGGGATGAAGCGCAGATCACAAAGATGGTCGAGATGATGGAGACGGCGGAACGCCCGATCTTTTATACCGGCGGCGGGGTTATCAATTCGGGGCCAGAGGCCAGCCGTTTGCTGCGTGAATTGGTAGCGGAGACGGGGTTTCCGATTACCTCGACCCTGATGGGGCTTGGTGCTTATCCGGCCAGCGGGGATGCTTGGCTGGGTATGCTGGGGATGCACGGGCTTTATGAAGCAAACCTTGCGATGCACGGCTGTGATCTGATGATCAATATTGGCGCGCGGTTTGATGACCGCATCACCGGGCGGATCAAGGATTTCAGCCCGCATTCCAAGAAGGTGCATATTGATATTGATCCATCCAGCCTGAACAAAGTGATCCGCACGGATGTGCCGATCATCGGCGATGTGGGGAACGTGTTGACCGAGGTTCTGCGCATCTGGAAGGCGCGCGGATCGAAGGTCAACAAGGCCGGGTTGGCAAAGTGGTGGGCACAGATCGCTGAATGGCGGGCTAAGAATTGCCTTGGGTTCAAGAATTCTTCCACCATCATCAAGCCGCAACACGCGCTTCAACGGCTGGAAGCACTGACCAAGGGGATGGACCGCTATATCACCACCGAGGTCGGCCAGCACCAGATGTGGGCGGCGCAGTATCTGGGCTTTGAAGACCCGAACCGCTGGATGACCTCTGGTGGGTTGGGCACGATGGGCTACGGGTTGCCGGCATCGGTGGGTGTTCAGATTGCGCATCCGGAGGCGTTGGTGATCAACGTGGCGGGCGAAGCATCCTGGCTGATGAACATGCAGGAAATGGGCACCGCGATGCAGTTTCGCGCACCCGTGAAGCAGTTTATCCTGAACAACGAACGGCTTGGCATGGTGCGCCAGTGGCAGGAATTGCTGCACGGCGAGCGCTATTCGCAAAGCTGGTCGGAATCCTTGCCTGATTTTGTAAAACTGGCGGAAGCGTTTGGCTGCAAAGGCCTGCGCTGTTCGGACCCCGCCGATCTGGATGACGCGATCATGGAGATGATCCGCTATGACGGGCCGGTGATTTTCGATTGTCTGGTGGAGAAGCATGAAAATTGCTTTCCGATGATCCCAAGCGGCAAGGCACATAACGAGATGATGCTGGGGGATGCGGATACGGCGGGGGCGATTGGGGCCAAGGGGGCAGTGTTGGTGTGATAGAGCCGGAGGGCTGTCTGCCCTCCGGACCTCCCGAGGATATTTTTGAACAGATGAAAGGGGCAGCCTGATGTCGGCGCTCAATATCAAAAAAGGCTCTACCAGCCATTCGGCTTATGATCTGCGCGACCCGAATGCAGAGGTGATTGAAACGCACACGCTGGCGGTTTTGGTGGATAACGAAAGCGGGGTTCTGGCGCGGGTGATCGGGCTGTTTTCGGGCCGTGGGTATAACATTGACAGCTTGACGGTAGCGGAGGTGGATCATACCGGGCACCTGAGCCGGATTACGGTTGTGACCACGGGCACGCCGCGGGTGATTGAGCAGATCAAGGCGCAATTGGCGCGGATGGTGCCGGTGCATGAGGTGCATGATCTGACGGTGGAAGGGCCTGCCGTGCAGCGGGAACTGGCCCTGTTCAAAGTGGCGGGCTCAGGCGATGCGCGGATAGAGGCGTTGCGTTTGGCGGAAATTTTCCGGGCCAATGTGGTGGATTCGACGTTGGTGAGTTTTGTGTTCGAGATGACCGGAACGCCGGAAAAGATCGACGCTTTTGCGGATCTGATGCGGCCATTGGGCTTGCGGGAAATTGCGCGAACGGGTGTTGCGGCGCTGTTGCGCGGCGAATGAAGCCCGTTAGCGGCCCGTAAATTTCGCGGGGCGTTTTCCCAGGAACGCGGCGACACCTTCGGCGAAATCATGGGTGGTTCCGCATTCGCCTTGCAGCCGGGCCTCCAGCGCCAATTGGGTGTTCAGATCATTGGCCGGGCTGGCCCGAAGTGCCTGTTTGACGCGGGCATAGGCGGCGGTGGGACCAGAGGCCAGATGGGCCGCGCGGGCGCGCCAATGGGCGTCGAATTCGGCATCCGGGACGGTTTCATAGATCATGCCCCACTGGGCAGCCTGGGTGGCGGTGACCTTGTCAGCAAACAGCGCGGCCCCCATCGCGCGCGGCATGCCGATTTGTCGGGGCAGCCAATAGGTGCCGCCGGCGTCGGGGATCAGGCCGATGCGGGTGAAGGACTGCGCAAAGCTGGCGGAGTGCGCTGCGATAACCACATCGGCGGCGAGGGCCAGGTTGGCCCCTGCCCCGACGGCCGCACCATTGACGGCGGCAATGGTGGGGATGGGGCAATCGTAGATGGCGCGCAGCAAGGGTTCATATTCATCGCGCAAGAGGCGTTCCATATCGAGGCCACCAAGGCCCGTTGCATCGCCAAGATCCTGACCCGAGCAAAAGCCGCGGCCCGCACCGGTGATCACAAGGGCGCGAGCGGAGGTGCTGGCTTGGTTAATGGCATCGAGCAATTCGGTTCGCAGCTGCGTGGTCAGGGCGTTCATCATCTCGGGTCGGTTCAAAGTAAGGATCGCGACGTCGCCGGATGTCTGGTATGTGATGGTTTCGTAGGTCATGACCCTGTCCTTTGCCAATCGACCCGAACATAGCGGCGGTTTGGCCGGGGTATAGGCAAACACCGCGTCAGTCCTTGAGAATTTCCGCAAGTGCTCGCATTTCACTATCAGACAGCGGCGCATCGGGCGATGGGCCTGACCGTCTGCGGCGCAGATAGGCCAGGCAGATGCCAAAGCCTGTCACCAGCATCGCGGGCCCTGCCCACCACAGGATCAGGTTCACGCCGTCAGCCGTGGGGTTCAGCAGCACGAATTCGCCGTAACGATCCACGATGAAGGCCACAGCCTGGGCATCGGTATCACCCGCGCTTAGCCGTTCACGCAAAAGCAGACGCAGATCGCGGGCAAGCCCGGCATCGCTGTCGTCAATGGTTTCGTTGCGACAGACCAGACACCGCAAACCCGTCGAAATCGCACGCGCACGCGACTCGAGGGCGGGATCGGCCAGCACTTCATCGGGTTGCACGGCCCCGGCCGGATGCGCGGCAAGCAGGATAAGAAGCAGGGTTGCCCACAGTTTCATTCGGCTGGAACACCTTGTTTTGGCTGGCGTCTGGCCCCGGCAGCGGCCCGGTAGCGACGATCCGACAGGCTGATCAGCCCGCCAAGCGCCATCAACAAGGCCCCGGCCCAGATCCAGTCGGCAAAGGGTTTGACATAGGCGCGCACCGCCCAGCCACCATCTTTTTGCGGGTCCCCAATGACCAGATACAGATCGCGGGTCAGGCCCTGATCTATGGCGGCCTCGGTTGTGGGCATGCCTTGCACGGGGTAGAGCCGCTTTTCGGGAAACAGTGTGGCGATCCGGGCACCTGCGCGTGTCACCTGCATCTCGGCGATGGTGGCGGTGTAATTCGGGCCATTTGCGCCACTGACACCGGCCAGCTGAATGTCATATTCACCGATCTGGAAGCTTTCCCCTTCGGCAAGGACGCGGATCGCTTCCAAGGACCAGGCGTTCATTGCGGCGACGGCGAAAAGGGTCATGCCAAAGCCGGAATGGGCGAGAGCCTTGCCCCAATCGGCGCGCGGCAGGCGGCCGATGCGGGCCAACCGGGTGGGGAAGGCATCGCGCCCGGTTCGGAGCCACAGATCGGACAGGGCACCCCAGACCACCCAGACACCCAAGCCAAGCCCGACCGGGCCAAGTGCCGAACGCCCCGTCTGCAGGGCAAAAACAAGGGCCGTGCTGGCAAGGGCGAGGATCAGCCCGCTGCGCAGTGGCAGCATCAGCCGTGCACCGGAGCCGCGTTTCCACGGCAATTGCGAGCCTACCGGCAGCAACAGGGCAAGGACCACCATGAAGGGGGTGAAGGCGGCGTTGAAGAAAGGCTCGCCGACTGACAGTTTCCGATCAAAGAACAATTCTGCCACGAGCGGCCAGATTGTGCCGATAAAGACAACAAAGCAGGAGACTGCGAGCAGCAGGTTGTTGGCCACCAAGGCGGATTCGCGGCTGAGGGTGGAAAAGACGCCCTTTGCCTGCATCTTGCCCGCGCGCAGGGCAAACAGCATCAGCGCGCCGCCCATGAACAGGCCAAGGATCAACAAAATGAACACGCCGCGTTCCGGATCGTTTGCAAAGGCATGGACCGAAGTCAGCACGCCGGAGCGCACAATAAAGGTGCCGATAAGGGAAAAGCCGAACGCGAGGATGGCCAGCAGGATCGTCCACGCCTTGAGCGCTTCGCGCTTTTCCACCACGATAGCGGAATGCAACAAGGCGGCAGAGATGAGCCAGGGCATGAAGGATGCGTTTTCCACCGGATCCCAGAACCAGAAGCCGCCCCAACCAAGCTCATAATAAGCCCACCAAGACCCCATCGCGATGCCGATGGTCAGGAACACCCAGGCCGCCAGCGTCCAGGGCCGGACCCAGCGCGCCCAGGCCGCATCAACCCTGCCCTCGATCAGTGCGGCGATGGCGAAGGAGAACGACATCGATAGGCCGACATAGCCCAGGTAGAGGAACGGCGGGTGGAACGCGAGCCCAGGGTCTTGCAACAACGGGTTCAGATCGCGGCCATTCAAGGGCGGTTCAGCCAGGCGCAGGAAAGGGTTTGACGTCAGCAACAAGAACGCGAGGAACGCCACGCCGATCAGGCCCTGTACCGCCAGCACCCGGGCACGCAGCGCGGGCGGCAGGTTGCCGCCAAACCATGCGGCTGAGGCCCCGAACAGCGCCAGAATGAGCACCCAAAGCAGCAAAGACCCCTCATGATTGCCCCAGACACCAGAGATTTTGTACAGCATCGGTTTCAGGCTGTGGGAATTGGCGGTCACCACGCCCACTGAGAAATCCGACACGACAAATGCGTAGGTCAGCGACAGAAAGCTGATGGCGATCAGCGCAAACTGGGCGATGGCGGCAGGGCCGGCTATGGCCATGAACGCAGCCCGGTTCGCCCAGGCGCCGATCATTGGCAGGCTGGCTTGAATGCAGGCCACTGCAAAAGCGAGGATCAGGGCAAAATGGCCGAGTTCGATGATCATGGCGGCCTTTCGATGCTGCTGAGCCGACATTAGGGTGAATCGCGCCCGCATCCAATGGGGGGCGGTGCTTGGTCGCATGATTGTGCAAAAACTGGGATGGCGCTAGCGGCGCCCGGCCTTGCGGGTGGTCAGCAGAAGGTTGGTTTCGGATGTCATCACCCCCTCGATGTTGCGGATGCGAAAGATTACGTCATCCAGTTCGGCAAGCGTGGCTGCCCCGATTTCGGCGATCAGATCCCATTTGCCATTGGTGGAATGCACGGCCTGCACCTGTGGCAAGCCAGCCAAGCGCGACATGATGCGATCTGCGCCGCGCCCTTCGATGCCGATCAGCATCAGGCCGCGAATGGCAGCAGCAGAGACATCACCCCGGGTGACCACGCTGAAACCGGCGATTTCGCCGCGATCGGTCAGGCGTTCCATGCGGGCGCGCACAGTGGCCCGCGACAGCGCAAGCCGGGCCGCGAGATGTGACAGCGACGCGCGGCCATCGCGGCGAAGTTCGGCCAGCAAAAGCTGATCAGTATCGTCCATGTTGCACATATCCCTTGCCGGTTTGGGCAATTCGTTACGCAAATTGACAATAGATGCGCTATGAATTGCCGCAAGATGTAAAGATGATTGGTCCAGTTAGGGGAACAGCTATGCCAAAGACAATTCTGATCGGCGCACCGATTGATAGCGGACAGCAGCGGGCGGGTTGCCTGATGGGGCCAGCGGCCTACCGGGTGGCGGGGATTGCTGCGGCGATTCGCGACCAGGGGCACTCGGTTGAGGATTGGGGTGATCTGGCATTGGGGGATTTGCCGAAAGTCACCTGCGCCAACCCGGTTGTGCATTCGCTGGCGGAAACGGTTGGCTGGACCGAAGCGCTGATGGACCGCGTGGATGACGCGCTGTCGGGTGGTGGTTTTCCGATCATTCTGGGCGGCGATCATTCGCTGGCGCTGGGGTCGGTTGCCGGGGCTGCGGCCTATGCGGCGCGGCAGGGGCGGCCTTTGTACCTGATCTGGCTCGACGCGCATTCCGATTTCCACACAGCCCTGACCACCACATCGGGCAATCTGCATGGCACGCCGTTGGCCTATATCGCAGGGCGGGATGGCTTTGATGCCTTTCCGGCCTTTCCCGCCCCCATTCGGGCGGACCGGATTTGCCTTTATGGCATTCGGTCCGTTGATCCAGCGGAACATGCGGCTTTGCTGCAGCACGATATTGCCATCAACGACATGCGCCTTTTGGATGAACGCGGCATCGTGGCGCCCTTGCGTGAGTTTCTGGCAGCCGTGCGGGCCGATGGCGGCATGCTGCATGTATCGTTGGACGTGGATTTTCTGGACCCGTTCATCGCCCCGGCGGTTGGCACTACGGTGCCCGGCGGCATCACATTCCGTGAGGCGCATCTGGTGATGGAACTGCTGCATGAAAGTGGCCTCGTCACATCGCTTGATCTGGTGGAATTGAACCCGTTTCTGGACGAACGCGGGAAAACCGCGCAATTGATGGTCGATCTGGTTGGATCACTGATGGGCAAGAAGGTGTTTGACCGCCCAACAAGGAGCTCTTGATCATGGCATTGAACCTTGTGCCTTTTGTCAGCGTAGACAATATGATGAAGCTGGTTCTTCACCTTGGGGTCGAACGTGTGCTTCGCGATCTGGCGGAGGAAATTGAAGACGATTTCCGCCGTTGGCCGCTGTTTGACAAAACCCCGCGCGTGGCCAGCCATTCCGATGTCGGTGTTATTGAACTTATGCCCACATCCGACGGCGAGACCTATGGCTTCAAATATGTGAACGGGCATCCGTCGAACACCAAGGCGGGATTGCAGACGGTGACGGCATTTGGCCTGCTGGCCGATGTGGCAACTGGGTACCCTGTGCTGCTGTCTGAAATGACGATTCTGACCGCACTGCGCACGGCGGCGACATCTGCGTTGGCGGCGAAATGGCTGGCGCCAAAGGGCGCGCAGGTGATGGCCTTGATTGGCAATGGGGCGCAGGCAGAATTTCAAGCGCTGGGGTTCAAGGCGATCTGTGGAATTGCCGAAGTGCGGCTGTATGATATTGACGCGGATGCCACGCGGAAATGTGTTTCCAATCTAGCAGGTTACGGGTTGAAGCTTGTGTCTTGCACAACCCCAGAAGAAGCGATTTTGGGGGCAGATATCATCACTACGGTTACCGCTGATAAACAGTATGCGACGATATTGACCGATAACATGGTCGGCGCGGGTGTGCATATCAATGGCGTCGGCGGCGATTGCCCGGGTAAGACGGAACTCCACCGCGATATCTTGCTGCGATCAGAAATTTTCGTGGAATATCCGCCACAAACGCGGGTAGAGGGAGAGATACAGCAACTTGCCCCTGATCATCCAGTGACCGAGCTTTGGCAAGTCATTACCGGGGCAGTGCCAGGCCGCACCGATACGCGCCAGATCACACTGTTTGATTCGGTGGGCTTTGCGGTAGAAGACTTTAGCGCCCTTCGCTATGTGCTTCATAAGGTTAAGGAAACCGGGCTTTACGACAATCTGGACATGATCGCAGACCCGGACGATCCGCGCGATTTGTTTGGGATGCTGCTGAGGGCTGCGAAATAGAGGCCCAGACGGGGGTGCAGGCATTGCACCCCATATGCAGGATGCGCTATACTGAAACCAGCTAAATCTAGCGGTTTCCCAGAAAAGAGCGCGTGTTTTGTCCGACGAGCCAGAAGATATTGAGAACGCAGACGAAATTCCTGTGCGCGCGCACCATGATGGCCCGCAGGTAAACATCGTTGATGAGATGAAAACGGCCTATCTCGATTACGCGATGAGCGTGATTGTCAGCCGCGCTATTCCCGACCTGCGTGATGGCTTGAAACCGGTGCACCGCCGCATTTTGTTTGCGATGCATGAGGTCGGCAACACGCCCGACAAGCCTTACCGCAAATCTTCGCGTCCCGTGGCCGATACGATGGGCAAATATCACCCACATGGCGATAGCGCGATTTACGACGCGCTGGTGCGGATGGCGCAGCCCTTTTCGATGTCTTTGGTGCTGCTGGATGGGCAGGGCAATTTCGGGTCGATGGACGGCGATCCTGCGGCGGCGTTTCGTTATACCGAAGTGCGGATGGACAAGCCGGCGTTGTTCTTGCTGGCAGATATCGACAAGGATACCGTTGATTATCAAGACAATTATGATGGCAAAGACCGCGAGCCTACGGTTTTGCCCGCGCGCTACCCCAATATGCTGGTCAATGGGGCCGAAGGTATTGCGGTGGGCATGGCCACGCGCATTCCGCCACATAACCTTGGCGAAGTGATCGACGGCGCGCTGGCGATGATCGATAACCCCGATATTTCGACTGAGGCGTTGATGGAGATTATTCCCGCCCCGGATTTCCCGACCGGGGCCACGATCCTGGGGCGGTCAGGGGCGCGCAAGGCCTATCTGGAGGGCCGGGGTTCGGTGATTATCCGTGCAAAGACGCATATGGAGGAAATCCGCAAAGACCGCTGGGCCATCGTTGTGGACGAGATGCCCTATCAGGTGAACAAGGCGCGGATGATTGAAACGATCGCGGATCTTGTGCGGGAAAAGCGGCTGGAAGGCATAGCGCATATTCAGGACGAATCTGACCGGATTGGCGTGCGGGTAGTGATTGAACTGAAGCGCGACGCGACGGCAGATGTGGTCTTGAACCAATTGTTCCGGTTCACGCCGCTGCAAACCAGCTTTGCCTGCAATATGCTGGCGCTGAACGGGGGGCGGCCTGAAACGCTTACCCTGCGCAATTTTCTGTATTATTTCATTGTGTTCCGCGAAGAAGTTGTCGCAAGGCGCACGGCGTTTGAACTGCGCAAAGCGCGCGAACGCAGCCATATCCTGTGCGGTTTGGCGGTGGCAGTGTCCAACGTGGATGAAGTGGTAGCAACCATCAGGTCCTCTGCCGATCCGGCAGAGGCGCGCGAGCGGTTGATGACGCGGCGCTGGCCTGCGGGCGAAATCATTCCGTTTATCAAGCTGATAGACGATCCAAGTCATCCGGTGAACGAAGACGGCACTTACAATCTGTCGGAAATTCAGGCGCGGGCGATCCTTGAACTGCGCTTGCAGCGGTTGACGGCGTTGGGGGTGAAGGAAATCACCGACGAATTGCTGGAACTGGCCGGTAAGATACAGGATTATCTGGATATTCTGGGCTCACGCGACCGGATCATGGCAATTATTTCCGATGAACTCCGCGAAGTGCGGGCGCTGTTCGCGGTGCCGCGCAGGACCGAAATTGTTGACTGGTCCGGCGACATGGAAGACGAAGATCTGATCGAGCGCGAGGATATGGTGGTGACCATCACCTCTGGCGGCTACATCAAGCGCACGCCATTGGCGGAGTTCCGTAGCCAACGGCGCGGCGGCAAGGGTCTGGCGTCAATGGCCACCAAGGAAGATGATGTTGTGACCACGTTGTTTGTGGCCAATACGCATACCCAGCTGTTGTTCTTCACTACGGATGGCATGGTTTACAAACTGAAAACATGGCGGCTGCCGCTTGCGGGACGGCAAGCCAAGGGCAAGGCGATGATCAACATTCTGCCGATAGAGCAAGGCGTTTCTATTGCCGCGCTGATGCCGGTGGATGCACCCGAGGAAGACTGGGATAACCTGCAGATTGTGTTTGCCACATCGGACGGTGATGTGCGCCAGAACGATCTGTCAGATTTCACCAATGTCATGCGCAACGGCAAGATTGCGATGAAATTGCCGGACGGGGTGACGCTGGTGAATGCAGCAATTGCTGATGAAAATGATGATGTTATGCTGGTAACCTCAAGTGGGCGGGCAATCCGTTTTCCGACCACTGAAATTCGCGTGTTCAAAAGCCGGGGGTCAACCGGAGTGCGCGGAATCAGGCTGCAAGGGGCGGATAAGGTGGTGTCGATGGCGATCATCCGGCATTTCGAGGCAGAGCCGGCAGAGCGTGTGGCCTATCTGAAGATGCGGCGCGCGCAGGAAGGCGTGCTTGATGATGCGGCCGAGGCAGATGAGGATGACGACAGCGTGGAGGCGGGCCAGTTGCCGCTGGAACGCTTTGCCGAAATGTCGGCGATTGAGGATTTGATCCTGACCATCACCGCAGCGGGCGCTGGCAAGCTGTCGTCCAGCCATGATTATCCGGTGCGGGGCCGTGGGGGCATGGGTGTCAAGGCGATGGACGGCGCCATGCGGGGCGGGCCGTTGGTGGCCAGTTTCCCGGTGGAATTGACCGATCAGATCATGCTGGCCACGTCGACCGGGCAATCCATCCGGGTGCCGGTGGAGCAGATCTCATTCCGGTCGCGGTCGGCGGGCGGGGTCAAGGTGTTCAACACGGGTGGTGACGAGGAAGTGGTGTCGGTTGCGAGAATTGCAGATCAGGGAGATGAGGAGGCTTAAGTGTTTGCATGGCATTTACTGACGATGATCTGGACCTGCAATCGCGCACCCGCGAGGCCTTGTTGCGATCAGG
Organism: Pseudorhodobacter sp.; assembly: GCA_031402355.1. GTDB lineage: Bacteria > Pseudomonadota > Alphaproteobacteria > Rhodobacterales > Rhodobacteraceae > JACMNW01. Next base: position 37,402 of record JANNSG010000085.1, read on the forward strand.
AAAGCCTATATCTTATGGGGCTTTAGCGCGGGCACTTGATGTGCCGTTGCCGGGCGCGATAGCGAAGGTCGCGGCAGCACTGGAGGCCTTGATGCGTCAGGACATGACCGACGACAAACCGTTTGTCGCGGCACTGTGCGAAGGCAAATTGTCGGACGGCTTGCCCGCACTTGGCTTTTTTCAGATGGCCGCTGAATTGGGCCGCTACACCGGCCCCGCGACCGGCCCGGAAGCCAAAGCTTTCGTAGACGAGCAACGCCGGTTGCTGCTGCTGCGTTAACCGATTCACCAATTAACCCATTGTTATATCAAAGCTTTATTTACCCACCCGGATTTGCGATAGCAAGGCCGGGCGATGCTGGGTTGCATAGCCTGAGGTGTGTTCAACCTCAATGTGTAACAAATTGTATGGGTGTTTCATGTTTTCAAAATTTGCAATTCTCGCTGTCGCGGCTGCGTTGGCTGTGCAATCCGGCCCTTCCGCCGCAGACAGCCTGGGCTTTCGCTTTGCCGATGTGATGATCGGCGGGCAATCGACGCAAGGCGATCTGCAAAGCACGGTGAGGGCAACCGCAGATTTTGCCATCACCCAAAACCATGGCCTGCAACTGGACCTGGGTGTTGTGGGATATGGGTCGGACTATCTGGGTCAGATCGACGGCCATCTTTACATGGCACCCAATGAAACCGCGAAATACGGGCTTTATTTCAGCCTGGCCGACATGAACGGGCGCGAGGCGACAATCGGCACTGTCGGCGTTGAGGCGATGTTTGCGCTTTCGGACAGCACCACACTGCATGGCCGTGCGGGGCTGGGCATGTCGATGCCGGGCAATGCCGAATTCATCACCGCGTCGGCAGGGTTGGCGCAAGCAATCGGCGATCAGGTGGCCTTGCTTGCCGATGTGACGGTTACCGAATTTGATGAAGCGTCCTTTAGCGCTGTCGGATCGTCCATCCGGCTGGGGATCAGCTATCAGCCCCAAGCGCGGCCCTGGGAGATCTATGCTGGTCTGACGCGCGATGGACTGACCGGCCGTGACGCCGCCGGGTTTGAAACCCGTGCAGAACTGGGCTTTACCCTGCATCTGGGTGCCGGAGGCGGTGCCAAGCGCAGCCTTGCCACGCGCGGATTTGTCAGCCCGCAACCGCTTGATCCGCTTTTGCGGCGCGGTTTGTTCTAGACCTGGGCTATCCCTGAGCTATCAAACTGGCTGCGGGGATTGTGCGTTGATGCAGGGAAACCCTGCGGCTGTAAGTGTTCTACAGCAAGTCAATCCGGGCTATCATGAACGGGCCCCCGGCAAGAGGGGTTTTGGGAAACGAGACCACATCATGGATCAACTGACAAAATACGCGCCGCTGATTGCCCGCATCTTTCTGGGCGCAATGTTCATTCCCGCCGGCCTGATGAAAATGGGCGATGTTGCCGGATTTGCCGGTTACATGTCCTCTGGTGGGGTACCTGGTATCCTTGCCTGGCCGGCGATTCTGTTCGAACTGGCCTTGGGGGCTTCGATGCTTCTAGGCTTCAAGGCACGGCCAATGGCCCTGCTGGGCGCGGGGTTTTGTGTGTTGACGGCACTGCTGTACCATTTTGTGCCTGCTGATCAGATACAGATGACCATGGCCTTCAAGAACTTTGCAATTGCGGGCGGCTTCTTGATGATATTTGCCCATGGGGCCGGGGCAGTCGCGCTGGACAAGTAGGCTGTGGCGGTGGGGGCCATCCCCCACCCTGCCCTTCCCTTTGCAGCAAAAACGCCCTACATCGCGGGGATGAGCGACACTCTTCATATCGTCGGCGGCGGCATGGCCGGATCAGAAGCTGCATGGCAAGCGGCGAACATGGGTATCACTGTGGTGATCCACGAAATGCGGCCTGCTGTTGGCACTTTCGCCCACCGCACCGGGCATTTCGCGGAAATGGTCTGTTCGAATTCGTTCCGGTCCGATGATGACGAACGCAATGCCGTGGGTTTGCTGCATTGGGAAATGCGGGCAGCCGGTGGCCTGATCATGGAAATGGCGGAGGCTCACAAACTGCCTGCAGGCGGTGCGCTGGCGGTGGACCGTGATCCCTTTGCCGCTGCAGTCACCGAACGTTTGTTGGCGCATCCGTTGATTTCTGTTTCTTATGAAGAAGTTACCTCCCTTCCCTCAAGTGGATCGTGGATCATCGCGACCGGGCCTTTGACATCGGGGGCTTTGGCAGAGGCGATCAAGCTTGAGACCGGGGCAGAGGCATTGGCGTTTTTCGATGCAATCGCACCGATTGTTTATGCGGACACGGTGGATATGTCAGTGGCGTGGATGCAGTCACGCTATGACAAGGGCGAAACGGCGGAAGAACAGACCGCCTACATGAACTGCCCGATGACCAAGGATCAGTATTATGCCTTCATTGATGCGCTTTTGGCGGCAGAGAAGACCGAATTTCATGAGGGCGAAACGGCGGGATATTTCGATGGCTGCCTACCGATTGAGGTGATGGCAGAACGAGGCCGTGAAACGCTGCGTTTTGGACCAATGAAACCGGTTGGGTTGACGGATGCCCATGGCGGGCCAAAGCCCTATGCGGTGGTGCAGTTGCGCCGGGACAACAAGCTGGGCACGCTTTACAATATGGTCGGCTTTCAGACCAAGATGAAGTATGGCGCGCAAACTGCTGTTTTCAAAATGATACCAGGGTTGCAGGATGCAAATTTTGCGCGTCTTGGCGGTATTCATCGCAACACATTCCTGAATTCGCCCACTGTGCTGGATGATCAGATGCGGTTGACGTCGCGCCCAAATATTCGCTTTGCGGGGCAAGTGACCGGCGTTGAAGGCTATGTTGAAAGCGCCGCCATGGGGTTGCTCGCGGGGCGGATGGCCGCTGCGGAGCTGCTGGGAGGTGTCTTGCCCGCGCCCCCACCGGATACTGCGATGGGCGCGCTGATCACGCATATCACCGGCGGCGCAGAGGCGAAGACGTTTCAGCCGATGAACGTGAACTTCGGGCTGTTTCCGCCGATCGAGGCCAAAGGCGGACGAAAAGGGCGCAAAGACCGCTACAAAGCCTATACCGACCGGGCGAAAGAAGCGTTTGGTGGGTGGCTTGCACAGCAGGCAGCGACGGATGCGGCCTGACTACCGCACCCGATTTGCCCCTTCGCCAACCGGGCCGTTGCATCTGGGGCATGCTTATTCAGCGCTGGTGGCCGAAGATCGGGCACGCCGTTCAAGTGGCGCGTTCCTTTTGCGCATCGAAGATACCGATACCGCCCGCTGCCGCCCCGAATATGAAGCGGCGATCCATGACATCCTGGGCTGGTTGGGCTTGCGCTGGCAGCCCCCGGTCCTGCGACAGTCCGATCATCTGGCAAGATACCGGGCCGCTTTGGGCACCTTGATCGACGCAGGTCTATGCTACCCTTGCGCATGCAGCCGCAGTGATATCCGCGCGGCTTTCAGCGCACCGCAAGAAAGTGCCGGGCATTTCGGGCCTGATGACCCGATCTATCCGGGCACATGCCGGGGCCGGGGAATGGCGGGTATGACCGGCGGCCATGCGGTACGGCTGGATATTGCAAAGGCGATAGCCCTGCTTGGCGATGTGGGGCAATTGACGGTGACGGAAACCGGCCCTGACCGGGCGGGCGTCTGGCCGTTGCGGCGGGGTGAACTGATCGACCAGATCGGTGATGTGGTTTTGGCGCGGCGCGATACCGGTATTGCCGCCTATCATCTGGCAGTTGTTGTGGATGATGCAGCGCAGGGCATCACCGAAGTGGTTCGGGGCGCGGATATTTTCGAGGCCACAAAACTGCACCGCTTGTTGCAGGCGCTGCTGAAGTTGCCTGTGCCAGACTATCATCATCATTCCCTGATCCGAGATGATCAGGGCAAGCGGTTGGCAAAGCGTGATGATGCGCGGGCGTTGTCGAAATTCCGGGCCGATGGGGCAACGCCTGAGGATATTCGGCGGCTGGTGGGGCTGTAGGCGAAAATCCTTCTGAAAGATTTTTACAAGAGTTTTCTGAAAACTTTTGGTGTCACGCGATTGGCGATAACAATTCCACGTCACGCCCATTGCGAACTGCAGTGTAAAAGCAGGATTTCCGGTTGGTGTGGCAGGCGGGACCGACCTGTTCGACCATTACCAAAAGGCAATCGCGATCACAGTCGATGCGAAGATCGATCAGCCGTTGGCTGTGGCCGGATGTCTCGCCTTTGACCCAGAACGCTTTGCGGGACCGCGACCAATAGGTCACCTTGCCGGAGGTCAGGGTCAGCGCGACGGCATCAGCATTCATCCAGGCAAACATCAACACATCACCCGTGACATGATCCTGCGCAATCACCGGGATCAGGCCATTTGCGTCATAGCGCAGCGATGCGGGGTCGAAAACCATGGACAGCGTCCTTTTCAAATGCGTGTTGTCGGCCTATCTAATGTGCGCATGCGCCTGAGGAAAGCCCCAAGCAAAGCTCTGAGGAAAGCCATGAGCGATACCGATCTGATCAAACTCTATTCCGGCCAGATACTCGCCCTGGCGGCAAATATCCCGCATTTGGGGCGACTTGCCGCACCGGCGGCCAGTTCGAAGCGCCGCTCGCCGCTGTGTGGGTCGGTGGTGACGGTCGATATTGTGGTGCGGGACGGGCGGATTGCTGAATTTGCGCAAGATGTGAAGGCCTGCGCGCTAGGACAGGCGGCTGCAGCGATTGTCGGGGGCGGCGTGATCGGGCGCAACCGGGCCGAGATAGAGCAGGCACGCGATGCTGTGGCGGCGATGCTGAAATCGGGTGGCCCCACGCCAGCGGCACCCTTCGGCGGCTTTGAGGTTTTGCTGCCTGCCCGCGAATACAAGAACCGGCATGCCTCGATTTTGCTGGCTATTGAAGCAACAGCCGACGCAATGGCGCAAGCAGAACGGCCCGACCAGCCCTAAAAAAACCGCCGCACGCCCGTTGGGGGCGGCGGCGGCAAGTCGCGTATCACAAGGCACGGGCACGCGAAGCGGGGCAGCTTCGCAGAGGACATTCTGGGGAAAATGCCGCCCATGCCGGACCGCAGGCAGAACAGTGAACCCTACGCAGAGCCTGACAAATAAAGGCCCGCAACAAGCAGCGAAAACAACGACAGCACACCGATGGAATCTTCGATCACCGTTTCACGAGACCGGATCAGGATATCTTTGATTTCTGTCAACATGGTCTGCTCCTCTGCCTTGTTGCTGTATTGTTCTCATAAAATTAACCATTTGAAAAGAACTTTATAAGAACATTTGAGAACAAAAGTGGTTTTTCTGCTGGATTGACCCACCAAGCGTCGACAAGACGCTGCTAACCAATTGAAATTAAACGAATAGCGCGATCCTGATCCAGTAACCATAACAGCATACGCGCCGCACGGCCGCGCGGGCTGGTCAGATCGGGATCATCGATCAGCAGTTTGCGCGCGTCGGTCTGCGCAATGGCCATCAAGGCGCCCTGACGTTCAAGATCGGCCACACGAAAGCGCGGCAGACCAGATTGCGCGGTGCCGATCAGATCCCCCGCCCCGCGCATGGCCAGATCTTCCTCGGCGATGCGAAACCCATCTTCCGTATCGCGCAGCACGGACAGACGACGAGAGCCCGCTTCGGCCAAGGGGGCCTGATACAGCATCAGGCAGGTTGATTGCGCGGCCCCCCGCCCGACCCTGCCGCGAAGCTGATGCAGCTGCGAGAGGCCGAAGGTTTCGGCGCGCTCAATCACCATGATCGTCGCATTGGGCACGTTCACGCCAACCTCGATCACCGTGGTTGCGACCAGTACTTTTGTCTCGCCCGCCACGAAACGGGCCATCGCGGCATCTTTTTCTGCGGGCGGCATCTGGCCATGCACCAGCCCCGCGATGCCTTCGCCCAAACCCGCGCGCAGATGTTGAAAGCGCGCCTCGGCTGAGGCGTAATCCAGCACTTCGCTGTCTTCAACCAAGGGGCAGACCCAATAGCATTGCCGCCCCTCTGCCACCGCCCCCCGCAGATGCGCCACCACTTCGTCGATTCGCGCGGTTGAGATAAGCGCGGTCTTGATGGGCAACCGACCGCTTGGTTTTTCGTCCAGCACGGACACATCCATATCGCCATGAGTGGCCAAGGCAAGGCTGCGGGGAATCGGTGTGGCAGTCATCACCAGCACATCAGCGGCGGCACCTTTTGCGCCAAGTTCCATTCGCTGCGCCACACCAAACCGGTGCTGTTCGTCAACCACCGCCAGCCGCAGGTCATGGAAGATGACATCTTTCTGAAAGACGGCATGGGTGCCGACAAGGATTTGGGTTTGACCGGAAGCAAGGGCCGCAAGTTTGGCGTGGCGTTCTGCACCTTTGTCGCGCCCGGTCAGCAGAACAAGGGTCACCCCAGCAGAGGCAGCCAGAGGGCCAAGACTTTCGTGGTGTTGGCGGGCCAGAATTTCGGTCGGGGCCATCATGGCGCCCTGCCCGCCCGCTTCGACCACAATCAGCAAGGCCTGGAATGCCACAAGGGTTTTGCCCGACCCCACATCGCCTTGCAGCAGCCGGTTCATCCGCAACGGGGCAGCCAGATCGGCGGAAATTTCAGCAATCGCGCGGGTTTGCGCGGCCGTGGGGGCATAGGGCAGGCTTTGCAGAACCCGGGTTTGCAGGGTGCCCGTGCCACGGCTTTGCACGCCTTTGCCCCGGCGCAGGCTGGCACGGGCAAGAGACAGGGTCAGTTGATGGGCGAAAAGTTCGTCATAGGCAAGGCGCTGGCGGGCGGGGGCGGTCTGGGCGATATCGGCATTGCTGGCAGGCGCATGGGCGGTTTGCACCGCTTCCAGCCAACCGGGCCAGCCTTCGCGCGCTTTCAACGGACCATCAATCCATTCGCCAAGATCCGGTGCGCGGGCGATGGCAGAGGCGGCGGCACGTTGGGCTATCTTTTGCGTGATGCCTGCGACAAGGGGATAGACGGGTTCGAACACGGGCAATTCGCCTGCCTCTTCCGGCCGCAAAACATGATCGGGGTGGACCATTTGGGCAATGCCGTCAAAGATTTCGACGCGGCCTGACACCAGCCGCTTTTGGCCCGTGGGCAGCAGTTTGGTCAGGTAATCGGCGCGGGCATGAAAGAACACCAGTTGAAATTCAAGCGCCGCATCGCGCACCATGATGCGGTAAGGTTTGCCTTTGCTGCGAGGGGGAAAATGGCCCCCCACGGTAACTTCGACGGTGATCGTGGTGGGAGGGACGACATCACGGACAGAATTCCTGCGCGCCCGGTCGATGCCGGAATGCGGTAGCAGGAACAACAGGTCTTTCGGGCGTTCGACAGTCAATGCAGCAAAGGCTGTTGCTGTCTTCGGGCCGACGCCGTCCAGCGTCTCCAGGCTCGCAAACAGCGGAAAAAGGGGTTCGGGGCGGCTCACAGTGCGCCGATCAGGGTAAGCCAGGCATCCTCATCCATGATAGCGACGCCAAGGGCCTGGGCGGCTTTGGCTTTGGACCCCGCACCCGGCCCGGCAATCACCAGATCGGTTTTCGCAGACACGGATCCTGCCACTTTTGCACCCAGCGATTCGGCGCGGGCCTTAGCCTCGGCCCGGCTCATCTTTTCAAGCGTGCCGGTGAAGACCAGCGTCTTGCCGGCAACGGGGCTGTCTTGCGGGGCATTGCGAACCGCGTCCTGCACCGTCAGGTGTTCGGCCAGCGCATCAATTGCGGCCCGTTCTGCCGGGTGTTGAAAGGCGGTGACAAGCGACGTAGCCAGCACGTCGCCCACGCCGTCGATGGCGGTAAGATCGGCCCAGTGCTGGCCCTCGCCTATCCTGGCATTGGTCATTGCCGCTTCAAACGCGACCCAGTTTGCGTAATGGCTGGACAGAAGCGACGCCGAACTTTCGCCGACATGGCGGATGCCGAGGGCAAAGATCAGACGGTTCAGCGGGATCTGGCGCCGGGTCTGAATGGCGGCAAACAGGTTGATCACCGATTTGTCGCCCCAGCCATCGCGGTTTTTCAACTTGCGCAAGGGTTGCGCCGCATCCCGGGCCTGCAGGGTAAAAATATCGGCGGGGGTTTTTACGGCGAGGTCAGCATCGTTGAAAAACGCCTCGATCTGCTTGGCACCCAGACCTTCGATATCAAACGCACCGCGGGATACGAAATGTTTCAGGCGTTCCACCGCCTGGGCGGGGCAGATCAGGCCACCGGTGCAGCGGCGCACGGCATCGCCGGGTTCACGCATGGCGGGCGATCCGCAATCGGGGCAGAGGTCGGGGAAGGCATAGGGCTTAGACGTGGTCGGGCGCGCTGACAGATCAACATCGGCGATTTTCGGGATCACATCGCCGGCACGGTAAACCTGCACCAGATCGCCTATGCGGATATCGCGGCCCTGACGGATAGGGTTGCCCTTGGAATCCTGTCCCTTGATGTAGTCTTCGTTGTGCAAAGTGGCATTTGACACGACGACGCCGCCGACGGTCACTGGTTTCAGGCGCGCGACCGGCGAAAGAGCACCGGTGCGGCCAACCTGAATGTCGATCGACTGAAGCCGGGTCCAGGCCAGTTCGGCCGGAAATTTATGCGCGATCGCCCAGCGCGGGGTGCTGGACCGGAAACCAAGCCGGGTTTGCAGCGCCAGATCATCGACCTTGTAGACCACGCCGTCGATATCATAGCCAAGGGTCGCGCGCTGGGATTCTATTTGGCGATAGTGTTCAAGCATGGCATCGGGGCCATCGCAGACCTGCGTCAGCGGATTGGTTTGAAAACCAAGGCTATTCAGCCGCGCTATGGCACTGGATTGGGTTTTCGCCAGTGGGTCTGACAGTACACCCCAGGCATAGGCGAAAAACCTGAGCGGGCGCGTGGCAGTGATACTGGCATCAAGCTGGCGCAGTGATCCGGCGGCGGCGTTGCGAGGGTTGGCGAAGGTTTTGTCGCCCGCAGCCTGCCCGCGCGCGTTCAGGGCGGCAAAATCGGCATGAGACATGTAGACTTCGCCGCGTATATCCATCAGGGAAGGGATATTGTCGCCGTGCAACTGCTGCGGGATATCGGCAATGGTGCGGGCGTTTTCGGTTACGTTTTCGCCCACCTCGCCATCGCCGCGCGTGGCGGCTTGGGTGAGTGTGCCGTTCACATAACGCAGACTAAGGGAAAGCCCGTCAATTTTGGGTTCTGCCGTATAGGCAATAGCGCCGACATGGCCCAGAAACTTACGCACACGGTCATCGAAATCGGTGATATCGGCCGCATCGAACGCGTTTTCAAGGCTGAGCATGCGCACATCATGTGGGATCTTGCCAAATCCATCCGATGCGGCGGCCCCCACTTGATCAGACGGGCTGTCTGTGCGTTTGAAATCTGGAAATCGCGCCTCGATTGCGGCATTGCGGCGTTTGAAGGCGTCGTAATCGGCATCGGTCAGATCGGGCGCATCATTGGCATGATAGGCGCGGTTGGCATCGCCGATCAGCCTGGCCAAGCGCGCAAGTTCGTCGCGCGCCTGTGCATCGGTCAAGTCCACCACTGGAATACTGCCGTTTACCACCCTGTCCCCCCAGCCCGCACCCAAGGTTTAGGCGGCGCGCCGGACAAGGTCTAGGGGGTGCAGATCAGGCAGAGGCAGCAAATCTGCGTTGTGCTTCGACCGGGACAGGTTCGCGCAGCACATAGCCGCGACCCCAGACCGTTTCGATGTAATTGGTACCACCGGTGGCTTCCGCCAATTTCTTGCGCAGTTTGCAGATGAAGACGTCGATGATCTTCAGTTCCGGTTCATCCATGCCGCCATAAAGATGATTGAGGAACATCTCTTTGGTCAGCGTGGTGCCCTTGCGCAAGGACAGCAGTTCGAACATCTGGTATTCCTTGCCGGTCAGATGCACCGTCTTGCCTTCGACATCAACGGTCTTGGCATCCAGATTGACATTCACCGTACCGGTCTTGATCACCGATTGCGCATGGCCTTTGGAGCGGCGGATAATGGCGTGAATGCGGGCAACCAGTTCTTCGCGGTGGAAGGGTTTGGTCATGTAGTCATCCGCACCAAAACCGAAACCCTTGAGTTTATTATCGGTATCATCAGATCCTGACAGGATCAGAATAGGGGTATCGACCTTGGCCAGCCGCAACTGGCGCAAGACTTCATGCCCGCTCATGTCCGGCAGATTGAGATCGAGCAGGATCAGGTCGTAATCGTAGAGCTTGGCCAGATCGACGCCGTCTTCGCCAAGGTCTGTGCAATAGACATTCAAATTCGCATGGGTCAGCATCAATTCGATGCTGCGCGATGTCGTCGGATCGTCTTCAACAAGTAAAATACGCATGGGGGTCAATCTCCGCTTCGGGCTGCTGTTCATTAACTATAGTGGGGAGCAATGGTTAACCGCGCGTTACCGTTGAAGATGACCAAACAAAAACAACTTAAAGTTGTCGATATTTCTGCAAAGTTGTGACTTTCAGTGCTTTGTCGCCATGAAGTTCGACAGCTGACCGCCAAAGCGCGAATTCTTCTTCCGACAGCGCATAGCGTTCGCGCGCGTCAGATTCGGTGATCAACCCGTAAATTACGGCTTTCACCACAATCGCCTTGCGACTTGCCACCCAGCGCCGGGTTTCCGGTGCAGGCAGATCGGCGCGGCTAAGCACGCTGCCATCCGGCAAAGTGACCTGTCGCGGCCCATCAACGCGTTTAAGATACATGTCCGGCTCCTATCTTTTGGGGCACCATGGCGCATCAGGCTTAATCAAGTGTGAAACTGAGGGCTTGAGAGTGTCGCGCATTTTCATATATTCCGCAGGAATGCCGCAAAAACCCGTGCGCGCGCCCCCGGAAAGCCAACACCATGCCGCTTGATCACCCTCTGAATTCACTAGGCTTGCGCAAGCCACCGCAAGACACGCGGGTTGTGGTGGCAATGTCGGGTGGGGTCGACAGCTCTGTCGTGGCGGCCCAACTGGCATCCGAAGGCTATGATGTGGTGGGCGTCACCTTGCAGCTCTATGATCATGGCGCTGCACTGGCAAAAAAGGGGGCCTGCTGTGCGGGCCGCGATATCCACGATGCGCGCCGCGTGGCCGAAACCATGGGGTTTGCACATTACGTGCTGGATTACGAAAACACATTCCGCGATGCCGTGATCGAAGAGTTCGCAGATGCCTATCTGGCAGGGGCAACACCGGTGCCGTGTATTCGCTGCAACGAAAGGGTCAAGTTCAAAGACCTGATGGCCACGGCACGCGATCTTGACGCCGATTGCATGGCCACCGGGCACTACATCCAGCGCAAGATGGGCGCACGCGGGGCGGAACTGCATTGTGCCGCAGATGCCACGCGCGACCAAAGCTATTTTCTGTTCTCGACCACGGCAGAACAATTGGACTATTTGCGGTTTCCGCTGGGCCATCTGCAATCAAAGGCGGAAACCCGGGCGCTGGCTGTCCGATTTGGCCTGCCCGTCGCAGACAAGCCCGACAGCCAGGATATCTGCTTTGTGCCTAACGGCAATTATGCCGCCGTTATCGAAAAACTGCGCCCCGGTGCGGCAGAACCCGGTGACATCGTTGACATGGCCGGGAGGGTCGTCGGGCGGCACAACGGCATCATCCATTACACCATCGGTCAACGCCGCGGCCTTGGCATCGGCGGCTTGGGCGAACCTGTCTATGTGGTGGCGCTGGATCCGGTGTTGCGCCGCGTCATCGTGGGCCCACGCGAGGCGCTGTCGACGCGCCGAGTGGCGCTGCGCGAGATCAACTGGTTGGGGGATAACGCATTTGACAGCCGCGCGGAATGGACCCTGTCGGTGAAAATACGCTCGACCCGCCCACCGCGCGCCGCTGTGCTGCGCCCGATCTCGGCGACCGAGGCAGAGATTGAACTGCTGTCGCCCGAGGACGGTGTGTCGCCGGGGCAGGCTTGCGTATTTTACGGCGATGACAGCACGCGTGTTCTGGGTGGCGGCTGGATCTGGAAAGGCCGCTGAGCGGGTTTCCTATTCGCAAAAATACTCAAACCGCACATGGGTCTGACGCAGTATTTGAGTATTTGTTCGAAAAGGAAATCGTCAAAGCACCGCAAGTACAGACCGCGCCGCGCGCAGGCCGGGGGCCTCGTCCCCCTGCCCCAGCAGTGTCAATGTCTGGCGCATGGCAAGGATCTGCTCGTGGTCATTGTGCAAAAGATACATCACTGCCGGGGTGATCAGATCGGCCCGGCAGCGTTCACCCAAGAATTCCGGGACGGTTCGGGTCTGGGTGACTAGATTGACCAGCGTCACGGAGTCAATCAACGCCATTTTGCGCATCAACCAAAAGGTGAGGCGGTTCATATCATAGGCGATGACCATCGGGCAGCCCTGTGCCGCGAGTTCAAGCGACACCGTGCCAGAGGCTGCAAGCGCCACATCGGCGGCAGTGAATGCGGCTGCGCGCAGGTCCGGGTCGGGGGAGTGCAGGTAAACCGGAGCGCCGGGCCAGTCTTTCGTCAGTTTTCTGACCAGGCCGGACCGGCTTTGCAGGGTCTGGATCAGGATCCGCGCTGACGGAACCTGTGCGATGATCTGTGCCGCAACCGATCCAAAGTGCGGCGCAAGGCGGTTTATCTCACCCTTGCGCGACCCGGGCAGCATCAGGACAAGCGGCACATCAGCTGCAATCCCATGGGTTGTACGAAAATTGGCCCCCTGTTCAGGATTGGCCACCGGTTCCGATACGACCGGGTGGCCGACAAAATCGCAGCTCATCCCGGCAGCCGTCATATAGGGCGGCTCAAACGGAAGCAGCGCCATGACATGATCTATCACCAAGGCCATCTTGGCCGCGCGGCCGGGGCGCCAGGCCCAGACCGAAGGGGCCACGTAGTGGATGGTGCGCAATCGCGGTTGTGCCTGTTTGACGATGCGCGCCACACGCAAACAGAAATCCGGGCTGTCGATGGTGATCAAGGCGGCGGGGGCGGCGGCAAGGGTGGCGGCCGCCGCCTCGGCGATCCGGCGTTTCAGGGCGCGGTACTTCGGCAGCACTTCGGCGATGCCCATCACCGACAATTCATCCATCGGGAACAGGCTGGTCAGGCCTTCGTCTTGCATCAGCGGACCGCCGATGCCCGCAAATTCGACATCGGGACGCAAGCTTTTCAACCCCGCCATAAGGGCGGCCCCCAGCCGATCGCCCGATGGCTCACCCGCGATGAGAAACAGCTTCATGGGTCTCGCGCCCAAAGAAACAGCCCGGCGGCCTGCGCCGATGCCACCATTTCGGGCAGATCGAGGCAGATAACGCCGCCCGCCTGCCAAGCGATACCCGCAAGCCCCGATGCTGCCGCCTGTCCGACGGTCTGCACGCCCAGCGTTGGCAGGTCGATGCGCAGGTCCTGCCCCGGTTTTGGCGCCTTGTAGAACACGCCTTTGCCGCGCGATGGATCGGGGCGCAGCACTGCGGGCAGCAGCGCTACCCCTGCCAGCATTGCGGCACTTCCGGCCAGAACCTCAACCGCAAGGCATTGGCCTTGTTGCACCACCGCGCCCTGCCCGACATCGACCTGGCCCAGGGCGGCCGCGATCGACGCGGCCCGGGTGACGTCTTTTTCATCAATCAGCGCTATCCTGCCTGTCAGCACCCCGGCACCGGGCACCAGCGCCGGGGCAATGTCGCCAACCCCTGCGACCGCCAGACCGGCCTCTTCAAAAATGCAGATGACGGCCCGGAGGGTGGCATCATCGCCGCCCTGAAACGCCGCCATCAAGCGTGGCAGGATCTGGGCCGATTGCGGATCCATTAGCGCAGGATCAAGTTTCGGGCGTTGAACCGCCCCGGCAAACACCACCCTGCTGACATCCTGATCACGCAACCAGCCCAGAAAAATCGCCAGACGTTCGATGCGAAACACCTGGTCCACTGCAATGCCTTCGGGGCCAAAGCCGTCAAGGGCACAGACCAGTGGCGCCTGATCCAATGCGCCGATCAGCACTTTGGGCAAACCGCCGCGCCCGGCAATAAGGGCAGTGCGGGTCATTTCGGGGTCAGAAACGAGCGGTCAGACGATGCAAGAATGAAATCCGTCATCTCTTTAACATAAGCGCTGTCAGTTTCTTCGGCCAGACGACGGGCGCGGTCCAGAAAGGTGCCCTCGCCCTGTGCCAGCATCTGATAGGCGGCGCGCATCGCGGTAATATCGGTGCGTTCAACGCCGCGACGTTTCAATCCGACAAGGTTCAGGCCGTCGAGTTCGCCGCGTGGTCCCTGCACCAGACCAAAGGGCACCACATCATTGGTGACCATGGTAACGGCACCAATGATTGCCCCGCGCCCGATGCGGACAAATTGATGAACCCCCGAAAGCCCGCCGATGATCACATCGTCCCCAATCGCGCAATGCCCGGCAATGGCGACCTGATTGGCAAGGATCACCCGGTCGCCAAGGCTGGCGTCATGGCCGACATGGGCGCCGGTCATCAACAGGCAATCATCGCCGACCCGGGTGACACCACCGCCGCCAGCAGTGCCGGTATTCAGCGTCGCCCCTTCACGGATGCGGCAGCGCGCGCCAACGATCAACCGGGTACGTTCGCCCTTGAATTTCAGGTCTTGTGGAATTTCGCCCACCGTAGCGAACGGGAAAATCACCGTGTCTGCGCCGACCTCGGTCCAACCGGTCACGACGGCATGGCTTTTCACGATCACGCCCTCGCCCAGAGTGACCTCAGGCCCGATCAACGAGAATGGTCCTATCTCGACCCCGGCCGCAATGATTGCGCCGGGTTCGACATGCGCTGTTGGATGAACGCGCGCTTGCTTTGAAACAGTCATGCCCCCTATGCCTTTGACAGATCGAACATGGCGGAAAACGTGGCTTCGCAAGCAAGATCCTTGCCGACCATCGCGCGGCCATCGAATTTCCAGACCCGGCCGCCGCCACGAAGGGCCGTCACATGCAATTCCAGCACGTCGCCCGGCACCACTTTGCGGCGGAACTTCACCCCGTCCACGCCCATGAAGAATACCTTGGCCCCCTTGTCGACCAGCCCCATCGACAGCCCGACAAGAATTCCCGACGTCTGCGCCATCGCCTCAATGATCATCACGCCGGGGAAAATCGGCATACCGGGAAAATGCCCCTGAAACTGTGGCTCATTGAAAGTGACGTTCTTGATGCCAACGCAAGACTTATGCGCTACGACATCGCGCACCTTGTCGATCAGCAAGAACGGGTAGCGATGCGGAATGATGCGCTGGATCAGATCCAGATCAGCCTCGATTACAGCGGGGCTATCGGGGGCGTTCTGTTCGGACATGTCGTCTCCTGAACATGGTTCGGATGCGAATTCGCAACTGTCCCCGTGCTAACAACTTGGGTCTGATCCGGCAAGAGACGGCTGCATCATTCAGATAAGGCGCGCCAATCGTGCTACGGTGCCGGGTCGGGGCCTTCGGTGGGTTGTGGCTGAGGTATGGTCTGCAAACTATCGCCAAGAACGCTGTCGATGCGGGCAATGGCAAGATCCGTCACATCCAGCCGTTCAAACGACAGAAAGACGGTTTTCTTGTCCAGAATGACCAAAGCGCCCATTTCCCCCATCATTTCGCCGAGGATCGGGCCGATGGCCGCCAGAAACCTTTTCTGGTCTTCATCGCGCGTGGTGGTCAGACTGCGTGATTTGGCCAGACGTGCCGCACGAATTTCTTCTGCTTTGGCATCAAAGGCATCTGCAAGCTTGCGAAAATCCTCAATCGGCAGACTTGGCCGGCGATCCGTCAGGCTTTTCTCTTCTGCCTCCAGCGCCACTTCGAGTTTCTTGTTCTCGGCAAGAAACTCGGCTTGTTCGCGCTCAAATCTCGCCAGAGCAGACTTGCCAAAGCGCGACTCGGCAAACAGTCGTTCAGGCTCAATCGTCAGCACCGGGCTTTGTGTGGCAGCCTCTTGCGCCATACCAGCCGATGTCAGGGCGGCAAGGGCAAATGCCAGACCAAATGCGATCCCCCGCCAGACCATCAGAACTTTGTCGAGATCGTCAGATCAAAGCTTTGTTCTTCGTCATAGTCTTCCTTGGCCAAGGCCTTGGAAAAGTTGAACCGCAATGGCCCGATCGGCGTTGTCCACAAGATCGACAGTCCGATTGCCGAACGCAGGCGGAAGGAATCATCAACCGGGCCGCCAGTTCCGACTGTGTCATCCAGCGACCAGACCGAGCCCACATCCAGAAATGCGCCACCGGTGATGCCATATTCCTCTGGCAGACCAAGGGGGAAGTCTGCTTCAAACCGGGCGGTGACAAAGGCGTTGCCGCCAAGCGCATCACTGTTGGCCGAAGTCAGATCGCGCGGGC
The DNA here is from genome assembly GCA_031402355.1 of Pseudorhodobacter sp. Lineage (GTDB taxonomy): Bacteria > Pseudomonadota > Alphaproteobacteria > Rhodobacterales > Rhodobacteraceae > JACMNW01. The sequence continues at coordinate 53,728 of JANNSG010000085.1, forward strand.
CGATACCGTTTGGTTCAAAGCCGCGCAACTTGCCGCTGGCAAAGAACCGTTCGGTGACCCGGCTGTTATACCCGGACAGCGTGCTGACCACGCCGCCTTCGAAAATCGCGCGGATGGTGACTTCTTCCTTTAGAACCTTGGTTTCTGCCAGCGCAAAGAGATTGGTCTGGATGTATTTCGTATCCCCGCCGACACCGGCAAAATCCTGGCTGAAGCGCAGCAGGACGCCGCCATTCGGGTTCAGCCCATTGCTGCGGGTATCATAGCTGTAGCTGTAGCCCAAGCTGCTGGTCAACAGATTGCCCAAGGCCGCTTCACGCACCAGAATATCGGAACTGCCAACGGCGACGCCGGTGATCTCATCGTCGGAAATGCGGTAGCGCAGTTCAAGTTTGCCGTTTTCGCTGACAGGAAATTCAAGCCCCGTGGTCAGGCCGATGTTCTGCGTATCATATTCGGCATCTTGCTGGTCGGTCGTCCGGTAGTAGCCGCCGAACTTGAACCGCAGATCCCGGCCAAGGAAAGCGGGTTCTGCGAATGAAAAGCTGATATCGCGGTTGTCGGTGCCGTTCGACACGTTTGCCGCCAGCGATTGCCCGCGCCCCAGAAAGTTGCTTTCCGAAAAGCCAAGGTTCAGGGCGACACCCGATTGCGCGCCATAGCTTGCCCCGAACGACAGCTTGCCGGTGGGTTGTTCTTCAACATTGACATCGACGATGACCTGGTCACTTTGGCTGCCAGGCTGCGCATCGACCTCGGCATCGACAAAATAGCCAAGTGCCCGGATGCGTTCGGCCGCCTGACGCACTTCGCGCGGATTGAAGGGGTCGCCTTCAACTGTGCGGAACTGCCGCCGGACAACCTGGTCAAGCGTGGTGTTGTTGCCCTGTACATCAATTCTTTCGACGAAAATCCGCTCGCCGCGCGACAGTTCAAAGACGACATCCAGCGTCTGATCGCGGTCATTGCGGGTGATCTTCGGTTCTATACGCAAGAAATTGATGCCTTTGCGCAGAGCCAGATTTTCCATCCGCGCCAAGCTGCTTTCGATCAAGGCCGGCGAATAGGTCGTCCCTGAGCGCAACTTGAGCACGGCATCGAATTCGGCCGCATCAATACCCTCAAGGGTAGAAACCGTAGTCACTTCGCCAACGTTGAAGCTTTGACCTTCACGAATATTGAAGGTCACGAAATAACCGTCGCGTTCACGCGACACTTCGGACGAGGCATCCAGAACCTGAAAATCGACATAGCCGCGCGACAGATAAAAATCGCGCAAGAGCTGTTTGTCGATATCGACCCGTTCGGCAATGAAGGTATCCTTCTGGATCAACTGGCGCAGAAAACCAGCTTGCTTGGTTTCCAGAATCTGGCGCAACCGCCGATCCGAGAAGGCGCGGTTCCCGACAAAGGAAAGTCTTTCGATCTCGACCACTTTACCTTCGGTGATCTCGAACACCAGATCGACGCGGTTATCGTCGCGCCGGATGATGCGCGGATCGACCGTTGCTGCGGTGCGGCCCTTGACCCGGTAGGCTTCGGCGATGGCTGCGGCATCTGCCTCGGCTGCGGCAGGCGAATAGACGCGGCGGGATTTCGATGTGGCCAGAACGGACAGCTCTTCATCCTTCAGGCGCCTGTTGCCTTCAAAGCTGATGACGTTGACGATCGGATATTCCTTGACGGTGATCAGCAATGTACCGCCACGCGGGCTGAGATCGACAGTTTCGAACAGGCCAGAGTTGACGATCCGCTGATAGGCGTCGTTCAGGCCTGCCGCAGAGACCGTCTCACCCCGGGCGATTCCCGCGTAAGAGACGATTGTCGCCACATCGACGCGGTCATTGCCTTCGACCGAAACGCTGGAAAAACTGTAGCTCTGGGCCTGGGCCGAGGTGAGGAACGGCGCAGAAGTGGCTGCCAGTCCAAGGAAAACAGCGACGGCTGTTTGCCGCAACACGCGCCTGCCACCGGATTTGCGCGCGTCAATTGCGCCCATCACTTTTACCATCATCCCGCCCCGCAATATCTTACTTGATATACCTGACTAACGGGAATGCAGGGGCTTGTCAAAAGGCAGTGATGGTTTTTTCTGGGGACAAAAACCGCAACATCTTGTGCGTGTCAGTGAGCGTCAGGGCTGGATGATTGCCGACCCCAGAAACGCCCCGGCCAGCAATCCGACAGTGATCGTGCCAAGGAAAAACAACCGGTCCCAGTTCAGACCAACAATCAAGGACAAGCCTTTGTAACCCTGAACAACGATTTGCATGATCTAACCCCGACTGACCGATTTAGGGCCAAAATGCACGTGGATTGTGGCAGCAGTTTGACCGAAAGACACCGGCCCGTCAGCAATCGGCGTCAGGGGCAGAAAAGATCATTGGTCAGGGCAAAAGCCATCAGACCCAGCAAGGCCGTCAACCCTATGCCCATCAGCAGCCGCAACGCCCGTTCCGGAGGTGGCCGGCCGGTCAGTGCTTCGAAGGCGTGAAAGACCAGATGCCCGCCATCCAGAACCGGAATCGGGAACAGATTCAGCAGGCCCACCGACGTGGACAGCAAGGCAATCAGCAAAATGAAGCTTTCGATGCCCTGTCGCGCCGCGTCGCCAGAGACTTTGGCGATGCCGATCGGGCCGCTGACGTTGCAGCTTGACACCTGACCGGTAGCAATATGCCACAAGAAGGACAGGTTGGTGGTGCCGGCTTGCCAAGTGCGTTCGACTGCCAGAGAAGCGGCTTCGACAAGCCCCGGTGTGCGCAGTTCGGGCACAAACATCAGCCCGCCCGACAGGCCGATCAGCCAGCGGGTTTCAAACCCGCCTTCAGCTTTTGGAAGATCGCGTCGTTGCGGCGTCATGGTCACATCGAATGTCTTGCCCGCGCGCCATACGGTCAGGTCTACCGGCTTGCCGTCAGACGACACCACAAAGCTGCGCATCTGCTCAAAGGTCGAAACCGGCGTGCCGTTGACAGCAAGAATGACATCCGCGGCTTCAATCCCGGCCAGACTGGCGGCCCAGCGCGGCGTGACCCCGTCAACGATGGGGGGAAACGGATGCGGACCGGCGACAGTGATGTCCTGACCCGCCCGGCTGATGCGGTAATCAACCGTCGGCGTCGCCGGAAGAGTGCGTGTATTTTCGACAAGACTGTCGAAATCAGGCGTCAAAATTCCTGCGACAGAAAGGATCTGATCGCCGGGCAACAGGCTTTGCGCGTCAAATGGCATAGGTTTGGTTGCGCCGACAATTGGCAGCTTGGCAGCTACGCCAAAAGCCAGAAAAAGGCCAAAAAACACGACAATCGACAAGATGAAATTGAAGATCGGGCCGGCCGCAACTGTCGCCGAACGCGCCCAAAGCGGTGCCCCGTGCATGGTGCGACGACGCTCAGCTTCGGTCAGACGGGATAACTTTGCGCCATCCTTGCCAGATGCGGCATCGGCATCCCCGAGGAATTTGACATATCCGCCAAGCGGTAATAGGGCGAATTGCCACCGCGTTCCGTGTTTGTCTTTGCGGGAATACAACACCGGGCCAAACCCCAGGCTGAACACTTCGGCATGAATGCCCGACCACCTGCCTACGATGTAGTGACCGTATTCATGCACGGCCACAATGACGGACAACGCCAGTATGAACGCAAGCAACGTCCAGATCAAACCACCAAAAGCCGGAAGCAACCCAACAAGATCCACGCTTTAACGCCCCTTTTGCCACGTCTGCACAAATTCTTCTGCCCTTACCCGAGCAAGATGATCCGCGCCTTGTACATCTTCAAGGGTCAGATCGGCTTTTCCGAGATCCGTCTCGGCTTGCAGCCTGTTCAGCGTGTCTTCTACCAGACCGCTCATGTCAAGAAAACCGATGCGCCCGGCGATAAAGTGATCCAGTGCTATCTCTTTGCCGGCATTGAACACCGCCCCTGCCAGACCGCGTGTCTGCATGACCTGACGGGCAAGGCGAAGCGCGGGGTAGCGCGCCTCATCCGGGGCGAGGAACGACAGTTTGCCAAGCGCTGCAAAATCCAGCCGCGCCACGGGAAGCGGATCGCGGTCGGGGTGGTTCAGGGCGTAGCCGATGGCGTGGCGCATGTCGGGGGCCCCCAGATGAGCCATGACCGCGCCATCATGAAAACCAATCATGGAATGGATCAGCGATTCGGGATGAATGATCACCTCGATCTGGTCCGGCCTGACATTGAAGAACTCTCGGGTTTCGATGACTTCCAGCGCCTTGTTGAACATGGAGGCAGAATCGATGGTGATGCGTTGACCCATCGCCCAATTCGGATGGGCCAGAGCCTGCTGCAGGGTGGCGGTTGCCAGCTGTTCGATCGGCCAGTCGCGCAAAGCGCCGCCCGATGCAGTCAGGATGATACGCTCAACCGCCTGGATGTCTTCGCCGGTCAGGGCTTGAAAAATGGCGGAATGTTCGCTGTCCACCGGCAGAATCGTGGCCCCGTGCTGTGCCGCCGCAGCCATCAGCAAAGGCCCCGCCGTAACAAGACTTTCCTTGTTGGCAAGCGCCAATGTCCTGCCATGGCGCAGGGCGCGAAAGCCAGGTTCAAGCCCGGCCGCCCCGACGATGCATGACATGACCCAATCAGCGGGACGGTCTGCTGCGTCCAGTATTGCGGCGGTTCCGGCGGCCACCTGAATGTCTGTGCCCGCCAAAGCGCTGCGCAGATCATCAAGGCAATCGTTATGCGCAGTTACCGCAAATTCAGCCCGCAAGGCACGCGCCATTTCCGCCAGACGCGCCACATTGCGACCGCCGGTCAAGGCCACGGTCCGGTAGCGGCCCGGCCCGCCCTGGCGCATCACAAGATCAAAGGTATTCTCACCAACAGACCCGGTCACACCAAAGATGGAAATGCTGCGCATCTGGGTCAGGCCCCGGTTGGCAGCGGCAAAGACCAGATAAGCCCGAGCACGATCACGGCAACCACTGCACCGATCACCGCATCAAACCGGTCCAGCACGCCGCCATGGCCGGGGATCAGGTGCGAGCTGTCTTTCACGCCGGCGCGGCGTTTGATCCAGCTTTCGGCAATATCGCCCATTTGGCCGGCAAAAGACACAAAAGCTGACAGCACGATCAAGCCCCAACCTGCCGTGCCGTACATGACAAAGCCAAGACCGACCAGGGCCGCGCCCAGCCACCCCGCTATGGTGCCGGACCATGTTTTCTTGGGGCTGATTGCCGGCCAGAATTTCGGGCCACCCAAAGTGCGGCCAGCAAAGTAGCCCGCGACATCAGACACCACGACAACGCCGATCAGCCAGATCAGGGTGACTATGCCCGCGTCATTGCGCAGCGCAATCAGGCCATATCCCGCAGTCAGAATGGCAGCACCGTACAGGACTGAAATCAGCGCGTCTTTGCGCGCCGCAAACCAGATCAGACCAAGCGGCAGCGCCAGAAGGCTGGTTCGCGCGGGCCAGTCCAGCATCAAACTGGCCATCAACATGGCAGCTGCCACAATCGCCACGATGATCGCCAGCACGGGCGTCCGGGCCCCGGTCATCATCATCAGTTCCCAGACCAGCAAACCGGTCAGCACGACGATCAGGGCCGCGAAGGGAACACCGCCCGCCCAGATATCGGCCACCCCGACGGCCAACATCACAACCGCCGAAATCACCCGCGTGCGCAGATCATTCCAGCGCCCCGCCGAAGGATCGGTCATGCCTGCAAGACCCCGCCGTAGCGGCGTTCGCGGTTGCCAAATCGCTGGACGATCATCGCCAGTTCTTGCGGTGTGAAATCCGGCCAAAGCGTTTGGGTGAATTCATATTCCGCATAGGCCGCCTGCCAGGGCAGGAAATTCGACGTGCGGGTTTCGCCACTGGTGCGGATCACCAGATCGGGATCAGGCAGATCGTCGGTATCCAGATGGGCGGTAAAGCTGGTCTCATCGACATCGCAGGCAGCGATCCGCCCCTCGGCGACATCACGGGCGACAGCGGCAACAGCCCTGACAATTTCGTCGCGTCCGCCGTAATTGATGGCGACTGTCAGGTTCAACCGGGATAACCCCATGGTGCGCGCTTCGATGCTTGACATCAGGCGTTGCAGCTTTGGATCCAACCGGGTGCGATCGCCGATAAAGCGCATGCGCACCCCTTCTGCGGCAAGCCGGTCTGCCTCGCGCTGAATATAGCGCGAAAAGATCGACATCAGACCCAGAACCTCTTCGGTGGATCGCTTCCAGTTTTCGGTTGAAAAGGCATAGATCGTCAGCCAGCGGATCCCTAGATCGGGGGCGCAGCGCACGATTTCTTTCACCCGCTCGGCGCCTTTTCGGTGGCCGATCAGCCGGGGCCATCCGCGATTGGTTGCCCAGCGACCATTGCCATCCATGATGATGGCAACATGCTCCGCCGGGCGCGGATACTGGGATTTGTCGGTGTTGTCTTTCGCGGCCAAGCCGGAAACCTTTCAATTCATCAATAAACGGGTCAAATCTGCATGATCTCGTGCTGTTTGTGATCCAGTTGCCGGTCAACGGCCAAAATTGCCTTGTCTGTCAGATCCTGCACCTCGTCGGCCCACATCTTCTGGTCATCTACGCCCATGCCGGCGGTTTTGGCCTTCTTGATCTGGTCCATGCCATCGCGGCGCACATTGCGGATCGCGACTTTTGCGCTTTCGGCATAGCCTGAGGCAACTTTGGACAGTTGCTTGCGACGTTCTTCATTCAGTTCGGGGATCGGCAGCCGGATCAACGGGCCATCCACTACGGGATTGATGCCGATGCCAGAATCGCGAATGGCGCGTTCCACCTTGGTGACCATCGCCTTGTCCCAGACATTGATGACCACCATGCGGGGTTCCGGCACATTGACGGTTCCCAGCTGGTTGATCGGCGTCATCTGGCCATAGGATTCGACCATGATGGGGTCAAGTATCGACGCCGAAGCGCGCCCCGTGCGCAGCGATGCAAATTCCGTCTTCAGCGCAGTCATCGCCCCATCCATGCGGCGCTGGATCGCGTCCAGATCAATTTCAGTTGCGTCTTGCGACATCGAAGCCTCGTCAGAATTGCACTGGCGCTTATGTCACGCCCTATAGCAGGAAGGTTAACAAAAAATACAGGTTTTCAACCGTGTACCCGCGTATATGTACCTTTTCCGTTCAAAATGCCACGAAATCCGCCCGGTTCGTCCAGTGAAAACACGATAATCGGCAAATTATTGTCACGCGCCAGTGCAATGGCCGACGCATCCATGACGCCCAGATGCTTTTGCAAGACTTCATCGTAGGTCACAGTGTCATAGCGTTTGGCGTCGGCATGTTTCTTTGGATCCTTGTCATAGACGCCGTCAACCTTGGTGCCTTTGAAGATCGCTTCGCAGGCCATTTCATTGGCGCGCAGGGTGGCTGCGGTATCGGTCGTGAAATAGGGGTTGCCGGTACCGGCCGCGAAAATGCAGACGCGCTGCTTTTCCAAATGGCGCACCGCGCGGCGGCGGATATAGGGTTCGCAGACCTGATCCATCGGGATGGCCGAGATGACGCGGGTAAACACCCCCACTGATTCAAGTGCTGCTTGCATGGCGAGGGCGTTCATCACGGTCGCAAGCATTCCCATGTAATCTGCGGTTGTCCGCTCCATCCCCTGAGCCGAGCCTTGCAGGCCGCGAAAGATATTGCCGCCACCAATCACCATGCAGATCTCGACACCCAGATCATGCACCGATTTCACCTCGGCGGCGATACGCTGCACGGTGGGCGGATGCAGGCCGTAGCCTTGATCCCCCATCAGCGCTTCGCCCGATATCTTGAGCATGACACGGCGGTATTTGCTGGCGGAAGCGCTGCCCGATTGCGACATGGGACGATGACCTTTTTGGTTTTTGATTTGACTGGCGCGCAAAATGTCGGAAAACCCGGCCATGTTCAACGGCTAAGACTGTGCAATCGCATGGCTGACGCCGATTGATCGTAAAGGAAGCGCCAGGGGCCAGCCCCGCGGCCATTGTTCTCTCGGACCAATGGCGATAACACTGACTGCCCCCAGGATATTTGGACCAGAATGAACACGGGATGGATCAACCATGTGCTGCCAGGGATCTCACGATCCGCGCCAGTGCTGATTGCGGGGCCTACGGCAAGCGGGAAATCGGCGCTGGCACTGGCGGTGGCCAAGCGGGACGGCCGGACCATCGTGAACGCGGATGCGCTGCAGGTCTATTCGCGGTGGCAGATCCTGACGGCGCGACCCAGTGCCGAGGATGAGGCGGCGGCACCGCATCGTCTTTATGGCCATATCGGGCGCGATACCCCTTATTCCGTCGGGCATTGGCTGCGCGAGGTGGCAGACGTTCTTGCAGCGGGCAGCCCGGTCGTGGTGGTCGGCGGCAGCGGGTTGAACTTTACTGCGCTGACCGAGGGGCTGACCGAAATACCACAGACCCCGCCCGGCATACGGGAGGTCGCGGACAGGCGCCGTCTTGGCGGTGGTATCGCCGGCTTGCTGGCCGAGCTTGATGCCGCCACCGCAGCCCGGATCGACCGGGCCAATCCGGCGCGGGTGCAGCGCGCCTGGGAGGTCTTGCAGACCACCGGGCGCGGGCTGGCCGACTGGCATCAAAGTACTGCCCCGGCACTGGTTCCGCTGAACGGTGCCGAGGCGCTGGTGGTGCAGGTCGATGTCGCCGCATTGAACGCGCGCATCGACCAGCGATTTGACGCCATGATGGCAAACGGCGCGCTAAAGGAAGCCGCCGCCGAATTGCCGTTCTGGCAACCTGATCTGCCCTCAGCCCGGGCGATCGGAGCGGCCGAGCTGATAGGCCATCTGCGCGGCGAGACCGACAAGGAGACAGCCGTCGCCGCTGCAAAACTGGCGTCGCGCCAGTATGCCAAACGTCAGCGCAGCTGGTTGCGCAGCAAAATGGCCGGTTGGCGGGACCTGCCCCTGCCCTGAAAGGCGCAATTTCGCACCGAAAGCCAACTCGTTCACATCCCGGACATCTTTTTGCTTGGGTTGCAGGCCAAGGCCAGTTTAACATAAGCAGAACTGGGTCCGGAATCTTCCTCATGCAAGACATAACAGCGCCGTCTCAATTGCGGCTTGTCGCCGTGCCGCGCCTTGCGGCTGGCGGTCGCTGGCGTGTGGAAGCGATGCGGTCGATTTCCGAGCCTTGCTTGCTGTGGTTTACCAAAGGCCAAGGCCGCATCACCATTGCCGGGGTTACGCGCGGCTACACGGCGCATAATGCAATCTATATTCCACCCGGTGTCATGCACGGCTTTGAAGTGGGCCCACAGGTCTTTGGCACCGCCGTATTTTTTGGCCGCGATCACAAAGTCACCCTGCCCGACGGCCCTTTGCATCTGCGCATCCGCGAAGTTCATGCCCAGCAGGAATTGAATGGCGCCCTGGACAACATACAGCGCGAACTGGACAGCGACAGCCCGGCGCACGAGCGGGCCGCCCGGCACTATCTTGGGCTGCTTGGTGTCTGGCTGGAACGTCAGGCCTCGCGCATTGTCGAAGACACGCCGCGCCCCGATGCCACCCGGCGCCTTGTTGCCCGCTATTCGACCCTGCTGGAGCGTGAGTTCCGCTCTGGCATGGGGGTCAGCGAATTCGCGGCAGCACTTGGCGTGACATCGACCCATCTTACACGTTGCTGCCAGACCACCTGCGGCAGACCCGCATCGGCCCTGCTGCAGGACCGGCGCATTTTCGAGGCGCGCCGCTTGCTGAGCGAGACCCGAATACCGGTGGGGCAGATCGGTGAAAGCCTTGGCTTTGCTTCTGCTGCTTATTTCACCCGCGCCTTTCAACACGTGACAGGCAAGTCGCCTTCGGCATTTCGCCGGGCCCAGCAATAGGCGCAGACTTTTACCAATTGGTTAAGAACGACATTTGTAGTCCTAGACCGTCAAAGTCTGTCGCAAAGAGACCAAAGAAAGTCGAATTTCGGCCTAGACGTCAGCACCAAAAAGCTACCCAATGACCAAGTGACGCAATTGCCGCTTGCTGTAATGGCCCATTTGTTCCAACGCCTGAAAGACATGCGGGGCCGTGCCCGAATTAGCGACATTCAACCAAACAGACTGTTCAAAAAAAACGCCTGACAGGGAGAAAACAATGACAGAGTCAAATTCGACCGACGTTCTACACCCAGCCGCAACAATGTATCTGGGTGAATTTCGCGCAGGCAAGCTGAGCCGCCGCGAATTCATGACCCGCACCACAGCTCTGGGCGTCAGCGCCGCCGCCGCTTATGGGCTGATTGGTCTGACAAGCCCGGCCGCCGCACAAGACGCAACTGTTGGCGGCATTCTGCGCATCGGCATGGAAACCAAGGCCCTGAAAGACCCGCGCACCGCAGACTGGCCACAGATTGCCAACGTCTATCGTGGCTGGCTGGAATATCTTGTCCAGTACAACCCCGATGGCAGCTTTGAAGGGCGTTTGCTGGAAAGCTACGAGGCCAATGCTGACGCAACCGAATATACGTTGAAAGTGCGCTCGGGCGTGACCTGGAACAATGGCGATGCGTTCACTGCCGATGATGTGGTGCGCATGTTCGGCCGTTGGACCGACGGCTCGGTCGAGGGCAATGCCATGGCTTCGCGCTTTGGCGGGCTGATCGAATCGGTGCCAATGGTAGACGCAGCCGGTGCGGCTGTGGTTGACGAAGCAGGTGCGCCCAAGACGGTATCGCAGATGCGCGCAGGCTCAGTCGTCAAGGTAGACGACATGACCGTCAAACTGATGATGTCGGCGTCCGATGTGGCCGTGGTTGCCAACCTCGCCGATTATCCGGCAGCTATGGTCCATTCGTCCTATGTCGAAGGAACCGATCCTGCGACCAACGCGATTGGCACTGGGCCCTACATTCCGGGCGAAATCGCCGTCGGCCAGAAAATGACGCTGGTGCGCGCGCCGAACCACACCTGGTGGGGTGGTACGGCTCCGTTGGACGAAATCCAGTACATCGACTTCGGCACCGACCCGTCTGCCATGGTGGCATTGGCTGGCGAAGGCGGTATTGACTGCAACTACGAATCAACAGGCGACTATATCGACCTGCTGGACGGTATGGGCTGGGTCAAGCTGGAGGCGGTTACTGCCTCGACCATCGTTGTGCGGATGAACTCCAACAACGAGCTTTACAAGGACAAGGCCGTCCGTCAGGCGATCCAAAAGGCAGTTGACCCGAGTGTCGTTCTGGAACTGGGTTACAATGGTCTGGGAACAACGGCAGAAAACCACCATGCCTGCCCGGTTCACCCAGAATATGCCAAGCTTCCGGCACAGGTGATTGATGCCGCCGGACTGATGCCCGCACTGGAAGCGGCCGGCATCAAGGACACCGAGTTCGAGATCATCTCACTGGACGATGGCTGGGAAGCGGCGACAACCGACGCCGTTGCTGCTCAGTTGCGCGACGCCGGCATGACGATCAAACGCACCGTGATGCCGGGATCGACCTTCTGGAATGACTGGCAGAAATACCCGTTCTCTTCGACCACCTGGAACCACCGCCCGCTGGCTGTGCAGAACATGGACTATGCCTACACGTCCAAAGGGTCATGGAATGAAACCGGCATGGCAAATGCCGATTTTGATGCGGCTATGATCAAGGCTCTGTCGCTTGCCGACGCCGAAGCGCGCCGCGAAGTGATGGTGACACTGGAGACGATTCTGCAAGACGAGGGTTATATCATCAACCCGTTCTGGCGGTCGCTTTACCGTCACGCGCGTGAAGGTGTGAATATCGACATGCACCCATCGTTTGAACACCACCATTACAAATGGTCGATCTCGGCCTGATCTGCCATCCGAAATCGGGCGCGCCGCATCAGGCGCGCCCCACCAAATAGCCGCGCCTGATCCAACGGGCCAAGCGGGTATCACCGACGATGGGGAGTGTCGGATATGCTGAAATTTGTAGCGCGCCGGTCTGGCGTGATGGTGCTGACTGCGATCGCGTTGACATTCATCGTCTTCTTTCTGACCAACCTTCCACCAAATCTTGAAAAACTGGCCCGCACCGAAGGATCGGTCCGGATGACCGATGATCAGGTCACATCCTGGATTGAGGAAAACGGCCATGGCGGTTCGGTCTTTGGCCGCTATGCACAATGGCTGGGCGTCGCACCGGGCTGGCTGCGCACAGATGAAAAAGGGGTCACTCGGGGCCGCTGCATTGATGACGGTGTGGTTGCTGAAACAGCGCCACGCTATTGTGGTGTGCTGCAGGGCGACTGGGGATTTTCGACCTTCGCCAAAGAACCGGTCTCCAACTTCCTGGGTGAAAAGCTGGCTGCTACCGGCTGGCTGATGCTGGCTGTCATGCTGGTGATGGTGCCGACCTCGCTTATCATGGGAATTCTGTCGGGAATGCGCGAAGGATCGCGCACCGACCGGGTGCTGTCCGCGGGCGCCATCGCCTCGACTGCCACACCGGAATATGTGTCCGGCGTGGTGCTGGTGGCGGCCTTTGCTTCGGCAACCACGGGTCTCTCGCCCATCCTGAAGGACTGGGGCTGGATTTCCGGCAACACGCTGTTTCTGGGCACCGCCACCTCGGCATCCGACGGCATCACGTTCTGGAATTTCGCGCTGCCGGTGATCACCATCGCCCTTTACGGCATCGGCTATATCGCCCGGATGACCCGCGCCTCGATGACCGAGGTGATGACCCAGCAATATATCCGCACCGCCCGCCTAAAAGGCGTGAGTTTTCGCCAGGTGGTGATCCGCCATGCCTTGCGCAATGCCCTGATCGCCCCGTTCACCGTGATCATGCTGCAGTTTCCCTGGCTGTTGAACGGCGTGGTCATCGTGGAAACCTTGTTTAATTACAAGGGATTCGGCTGGACCTTGGTGCAAGCCGCCGGCAACAACGACATTGAGCTGCTGCTCGGCTGCTCGGTTGTTGCCGTTCTCGTCGTTCTGGTAACCCAGCTGATTTCCGACATCGGCTATGTGTTCCTGAACCCCCGTATCCGGCTGGCATGAGGGCATATGATGACTGATCCACTTTCCTGGGGCGCTATTTTTCTGGCAATGGCGGTGCGCTTCACTCCGGTCTGGATAGCGCTTGTCGTGACCTTCGCGCTGTCCATCACCTTCAAGCGACGGCTGGCCCTTTATGGCAAGCTGTTTGACAGCCCGGTTGGCATGATCGGGTTCGCCATCGTGATGTTCTGGGTGTTTACTGCCTTTTTCGCCGACATGATCATCACCCATGATCCGCTCGGCCAGCTTTCGGGGCTCAAGAACGCGGTCCCCGGCTCACCTTTGAAAAACCCTGAAGATGCCAGCTATCTCTACTACCTGCTGGGCGGCGATCATCTGGCACGCGACGTGTTCTCACGCATGGTGATGGGTGCGCGCCGGGTGCTGACCATTGCGCCCGCAGCCACATTGTTTGCCTTTATGGTCGGCATTTCACTGGGCCTGCCCGCCGGCTATTTCGGCGGCAAGTTCGACACGATCCTGTCCTTCGTGGCAAACCTTGTGCTGGCTTTCCCGGTGATCTTGCTGTTCTACCTGCTGGTCACACCGGAAATTCGTGACACAGGGATCCCGATCTATCTGGCCGCCGTGCTGTTCTTGTTCCCGATCCTGTTTCTTTGCGTGCTGTGGAACTCGCGGTATTTCACCAACAAACCCCGACGCAACCTTTATGTCGGCATTACCCTTGTGATCGGCCTCTGGGCCTATTCCGGCCTCGCCTTCAACCTGGACCCGCTCGGTGTCTGGTCGATGGAGCCGAACCTGCTGAACGTCTTAGTCTCGGTGGTCTTCGTCAATGCGCCGACCGTGTTTCGCATCGTGCGTGGCATCGTGCTGGACCTCAAGGCGCGCGACTATGTGGCGGCGGGTCAGACCCGCGGCGAAGGCCCCTGGTACATCATGCTTTGGGAAATACTGCCCAACGCGCGGGGGCCACTGATTGTCGATTTCTGCCTGCGCATCGGCTATACCACGATCCTTTTGGGGACATTGGGTTTCTTTGGCCTTGGTGTCTCGCCTGAATCGCCCGACTGGGGGTCTACCATCGACGACGGGCGCAAGCTTCTGTCGATTTTCCCGCACCCTGCCCTTGCCCCGGCCCTTGCCTTGATGAGTTTGGTTCTGGGGCTCAATCTGCTGGCCGACGGTCTGCGCGAAGAAAGCATGAAAGACTGAAAGACCGACTTGGGCTTTCATTTTGGCAAAAATATCCCACGGGGGTCCGGGGGTGTGAAACACCCGGTCCCGCAGCGTCCACCTAGAGAGGCAGATGATCATGAACACGACATCAGACTGGGATCCGTCCAAGCCCATCCTTGAGATTGAAAATCTTTCTATCTCGTTCTTCACCCGTCTGCGGGAAATTCCGGCGGTGATGGATTTTTCCTGCGCCGTGATGCAGGGCGAATCCATGGGGCTGGTCGGCGAATCTGGCTGTGGAAAATCAACCGTGGCATTGGCGGTGATGCGTGATCTGGGCAAGAACGGCCGCATCGTCGGTGGAACCATCAAGTTCAAGGGCCGCGATCTGACCCATATGTCCGAAGAAGACCTGCGCCATATTCGCGGGTCCGAAATCGCGATGATCTACCAGGAACCGATGGCGTCGCTGAACCCGGCGATGAAGATCGGCGCGCAACTGGCCGAAGTGCCGATGATCCATCAAGGCATGTCCAAAGATGAAGCCTGGGCGCTGGCCCGCCAGATCGTGGCCGACGTGCGTCTGCCCGACCCCGACCGCATCATCAACGCCTATCCGCATCAGTTGTCGGGCGGCCAGCAACAACGCATCGTCATTGCCATGGCGCTGATGTCGAAACCGGCCCTGCTGATCCTTGATGAACCCACCACAGCGCTTGACGTGACGGTTGAAGCGGGCATCGTCGATCTGGTCAAGGCACTGGGTGAGAAATACGGCACCTCGATGCTGTTCATCAGCCATAACCTGGGGCTGATCCTTGATACCTGCGACCGGCTTTGCGTGATGTATTCGGGTGAAGCGGTGGAAACCGGCAATGTCGCCGAAGTGTTCGAGGACATGCGCCACCCCTATACTCAGGCGCTGTTCCGCTCGATCCCACTGCCAGGGGCGGACAAGAATTCACGCCCGCTGGTGGCCATACCGGGCAACTTCCCGCTGCCGCATGAACGCCCCAATGGCTGTAATTTCGGCCCGCGCTGCGACTATTTCGAGGCCGGTCGCTGCGATGCGCGCGATATTGCGATGTCACCGGTTCCGCAGGGTGACAGGCATGGCAGCCGTTGCGTGAAGTGGTCCGAGATTGACTGGAACGCGCCTTTCAAAGCGAAGGCCGCCAAGCCAAAGACGCCGATCGGCAAGGTTGTCCTGAAAATGGAAGACCTGCGCAAATATTACGCTGTGTCCAGCGGCGCGTTCGGCGGGGGTGCCAAGAAAGTCGTCAAGGCCAATGAGACCCTGTCGTTTGAGGCCCATGAAGGCGAAACGCTTGCCATCGTCGGCGAGTCCGGCTGCGGCAAGTCGACCTTTGCCAAGGTCTTGATGGGGTTGGAGACCGCGACATCCGGCTCCATCATGCTGTTTGACGAAAACGTGCAGTCAACCCCGATCCAGAAACGCAACACCGACATGGTGTCTTCGGTACAGATGGTGTTCCAGAACCCCTTTGACACCCTGAACCCGTCGATGAACGTCGGCCGCCAGATCATCCGTGCACTTGAGATCTTCAATTATGGCAAATCCGATGCCGACCGTGAGGCCCGGATGCTGGATCTGCTGGATCTGGTGAAATTGCCGCGCGCCTTTGCCGACCGCATGCCGCGCCAACTGTCTGGCGGCCAGAAACAGCGCGTCGGGATCGCCCGCGCCTTTGCCGGTGGTGCCAAGGTCGTGGTCGCCGACGAACCCGTCTCCGCGCTTGATGTGTCGGTTCAGGCCGCCGTCACCGATCTGTTGATGGACATTCAGCGTGAAAACAAGACGACGCTGCTGTTCATCAGCCATGATTTGTCGATCGTGCGCTATCTCAGCGACCGGGTGATGGTGATGTATCTGGGCCATGTGGTGGAAATGGGCACAACCGATCAGGTGTTCAGCCCGCCCTATCACCCCTATACCGAGGCGCTGCTTTCAGCGGTGCCGATCGCCGATACCAAGGTTGTTCGCAAGCGCATCGTGCTGGACGGCGACATTCCGTCAGCAATGAACCCGCCGCCGGGTTGCCCGTTCCAGACCCGCTGCCGGTGGAAGACCCAGGTGCCCGGTGGCATCTGCGACACCGAAATGCCACCGGTCAGGGTCTTGAAAGGCAATCATCAGATCAAATGCCACCTCTCCGACGAGGTCCTAGCGACAATGGAACCGGTGATCAAGATCGCGGCAGAATGATCCCCGCTTGGCCATAAACGGGTAGGGAATAGCTTTCCCAAAGCTTTTCGCAAAATCCTTCAAAGGATTTTCGGTCTAGCAGAGGCGATCAGGGCAGCTTAACGGATGGCTTGCCACAGGTGGCTGCCCGTACCGCAGTCTTGGAAGCCGCAGTCAGCCTTCGGCCTCTGCTGCCAAGCTTTGCTCGTGGCGTTCTTTCTGGCGTCGGCGCAGCTCGTAGATCACTGCCGCAAGCAGCGTGAAAGAAATCAACAACAAAGCCAAAGCGTTGATGGTGGGGGTGATGCCGGAGCGGACCTTGGAGAACACATAGACGGTCAGCGTGTCCGCACCGCCCCGTGTGAACAGGGTGACATTGAAATTCTCGATCGACTGGAAAAACGCGATGGCCGCCCCCGCGCCGATGGCGGGGTAGAGATGCGGCAACAAGATACGGCGCATCACCTGGGAATGGCTTGCACCCAGATCAAGCGCCGCCTCTTCCAGCCCCGGATCAAAGCTTTGCAACCGTGCCAGCACCAGCAGCATCACGAAAGACGCGATATAGCTGACCTGGCCCAGCACTGACAGATGCA
>JANNSG010000086.1:0-9737 GCA_031402355.1 Pseudorhodobacter sp.
GCCTGTAGCGCCGCATCCATCTTGGCAGCAAAATCTTCTGCACTATTCGCCACTAAAGTAGTCAACCCACGAGCATCAATTGCCGCTCTTGTTTTGTCCCAGTGAGATTGGCAGATACGCATAATTATTTCAACGCATGGACCACGGCACGGAAAATGTAATCCTTTGCCTGCTGCTCACGCGGCAACTGATCAAAGGGCACAATGCAAGGATGGGTTTTTAGCTGTTCATTCTTCTCCTCACCGTAAACCCAACCATCTTTTAACTTCTGCTCCATCCAACTGCTGTGAGATGCCTGCGGACCAAAATCACCTCTGGTATGGAGATCAACACCAAGACATGCAGAGTCCCTTTGCCACATAGGAGCGTCTTCCCAAGATGGTTGGCTATGGTCACCAAGAGCCTCACAATAGCCTCGGTTTACTTCATGTGCTACTCTTGCAATTTGATCTTTATCCATTCTCATAATCTCCACTTAGTTAAAACTCCACGGACTACCACTATCATTCATTTCCACTGAGGACTCTGCCACCATTGCAAACCGTTTCTTCTGCGCAATAGACATTCTAAGCCTGGACTCAGCAGAAAAAGTTTTACCAAGGGTTGGTGAACCTTGTCTACGCCGATTAGCAGAAATCAGAGCTCGTGTTTCCGCAGACCTCTTCTGCCCGCGTATCTTTGCAGTATGCTCCTCAGAATGCTTTCTACCTTTTAATGTTGCGGACCTCTTAGCATTACTTTCTTTAGACTGCACAAAACCTTTATGTGCCTCTGATAGTTTCCGGCAGTGTTCTTCTGACAACTTCATTCCTTTGTTCCAAGCAACCGTAACACCAGTAACACCTTTGTTCCATCGATGTGGTCGCGCCGTGCGCAGGAATACGAGCAGAAGATCAATTCCGGCGATCTTCTGGCGATTGCCGAAGTGGTGCGCGATCTGTACCGCACGGACGATCAGCGCGAGCAAAGCTATTCTGAGCGTCAGTTGTATGAGGCGGCGCTGGAACGGCTGACCCGCGAAGTTGCGGCGGTCAGCGGCGTGGATGAAGCCGGGGCACAGAAAACCGTTGGCGAAGTGTTGATGTCGCGCGCGGCATAAGCCCGGCGTTTCGAAATGGCAAAAACCGCAGCCGGGCAACTGGCCGCGGTTTTTTGTTGACCGCCATGGGCCTGTCAAATCTGTGCGGGCAATCGCTGTACTGGCGTGGCGTCAGGCAGGTC
This sequence comes from Pseudorhodobacter sp., assembly GCA_031402355.1. Classification (GTDB taxonomy): domain Bacteria; phylum Pseudomonadota; class Alphaproteobacteria; order Rhodobacterales; family Rhodobacteraceae; genus JACMNW01. The sequence continues at coordinate 1,222 of JANNSG010000086.1, forward strand.
CGAAATGCGGCGCGCGCGATCAGTGCAGCTGCGCCGCGAGCGTGCATAGGGCCGCCGCTTCGGCCAATTGTTGCGCCGCCCCCAAGACATCGCCGGTTTGGCCGCCGATCTTGGCGCGCGCGATCAGGCCCAGCCCAAGGCTGGTCAGGCCCGCGACCAGCAGCATGACAAGGGCTTGCCAACCGGTGAAGATCAGCCCCAGCGCGAGAGCCAACAGCATCGCAATCATGGCTGTCCTGGCACGTGGCCGGCCAACCGATTGCGACAAGCCTGCGCCGCGTGCATTGGGCAACCAAGCCATAAGCGCCGCCATCACCGCGCGCGACAGGGCCGCGACAGCGATGATCGCGCCAAACGGGCTGCTGGTTGTCAGCAATGCCGAAAGCGCGGACCAACGGGCAAGAGTCACCAAAATCAGCGCCAGAACCCCAAAGCTGCCGATATGGCTGTCTTTCATGATGTCCAACCGGCGGGCCTTGTCCCAACCACCCCAAAAGCCGTCGGCGGTGTCGGCCAAGCCATCTTCATGCATGGCTCCGGTCAACATTGCTTGACTGGCCAGCGTCACTGCGGCGGCAACAGCGGGGGAAAGACCCAGCCACAGCGACAGCAGGGCCACCATGGCAGACATCACCCCGATGATCGCCCCGGCAATCGGCCAGGCCCAGGCAGAAGCGGCACCGCGCGATGTGACAAGGGTTTGCCCAAGTGGCAGCCGCGTCAAAAGCGCCAGTGCCGCCCGCAAATCGGCCAAAGCGGTTTGCGACATGTCGCTGGTTGCCATTGAAAGTGTCTTTCTGCGCTTTTCCCGTGTCGAATATGTCGTTACCCAAGGCAGAGCCGCGTATCAATGCAGGAAATCATGATGGCCCCGTTTCAGACCCTCGATCAATTCCGCGCCACCTTGCAGGGTATGCCGGCGGTGGATGCCGACGCTGCGGATGATGCGCGCGCCCGCAACAGCCAGTTGACCAAGCCGCCCGGGGCCTTGGGGCGTCTGGAAGATCTGGCCATATGGTATGGTGCCTGGCGCGGCTCGGGGCGACCCGTCATGGAGCGGCCGCAAGTGATTGTCTTTGCAGGAAATCACGGGATTGCCGCGCGCGGCGTATCGGCTTTCCCAGCCGAGGTGACGATACAGATGGTTGCGAATTTCCGCGCCGGTGGGGCAGCGATCAACCAGCTTGCCAAGGCGTTCGGCGCGCAAATGGATGTCCACGCACTGGATCTGGAGCGACCGACGGCAGATTTCACTGCAGCACCTGCAATGTCCGAGGACGAGGTGGTGGCGGCCCTTGCGACGGGATGGCAGGCGGTGAACCCGATTGCGGATCTGCTGGTGGTGGGAGAAATGGGCATTGGCAACACGACATCCGCAGCAGCCCTTGCGGCGGCCTTGTACGGCGGGGCTGCGCGCGACTGGACCGGGCGTGGCACTGGCGTTGATGACGCAGGCCTGGCGATTAAGACGCAAGTGGTGGTCGAGGGTCTGGCCCGGCACGCCGGTCTGACGCAAGATCCCTTGCAGGCGTTGCGCTGTCTTGGCGGGCGCGAGCTGGCGGCGATGGCTGGGGCCATTGCGCGGGCGCGCGAGGCGCGCATACCGGTTATTCTGGATGGGTTCATCTGCACCGCCGCGGCGGCGGTCCTGGAAAAAAGTGTCAGCGGAGCGCTGGATCATGCAGTGGCAGGCCATGTCAGCGCCGAGGCGGCCCACCGGGTGCTGTTGGGTCATTTGGGCAAAGATCCCCTGCTGGATCTTGGGCTTCGGCTTGGCGAAGGGTCCGGCGCAGCCCTTGCCATTGGTGTGCTGAAAGGTGCCCTGGCCTGCCATTCGGGCATGTCAACCTTTGCCGAGGCAGGAGTTTCGGCGGGGTAAACCCGCGCCCTTTGGCAGCCTTAGCCTGAGTATTTTTCGAATAGGAAACCAAGGGGCCCCGCCGGTGTTATTCTGCGGCTTTGGTGCCGGGGCGGGTTTCGTCCAGAATCTCGATCAGCGACGTTTCCAGATCGCGGTCCAGTTGGCGCGCGCGTGCTATATAGGCCTCGTTCTTGGTGACGGGCTGGCCCGGCACCCAGACTTCTGCCAGATCGCGCATCGCGGCGCGATCCACCTGGAAATAGGCCTGCGACAACTTTGCGGCCTCATAGTCTGTAAATCCCATATTTTCAAGTACATAACGGCCAGCCCGGATTGAGGAATCAAAGGTTTCGCGCACGATGTCATTGGCCCCGGCCTGATAAAGTTCATAGACATGCACCCGGTCGCGGGCGCGCGCCACGATATGCAGATCGGGGCGGGATTTGCGGGCGTATTTCACGATCTGATTGGATTTTTCACGGTCGTCGCTTGCCACAACCAGCACGGATGCTGTGGACAAACCCGCTGCTTCAAGCGTTTCGGGGCGGGAGGGGTCGCCGAAAAAGCCCTTTACGCCGAAGCGGCGCATGGTTTCAATCGCGGCAATGTCGGTATCCAATACCACGGTCGAGACGCCTGAATGGCGGACAAGGCGGTTGACGACCTGGCCAAAGCGCCCAATGCCCGCGATGATGACGCTGCCGGTTTCGTCAATCTCATCTGCGGGATGTTCCGGGCTGCGGCTGGCGGCCCGGCGTGCCAAGCGTTCATAAAGGATGAACAGCATCGGGGTCAGCAGCATCGACAGGCTGATGACCAACAGGGCGATCTTGGCAACCGGGCTGGACAGGATCGATTGCTGCAAAGCAAAGCTGACGATCAAAAAGCCGAACTCGCCAGCCTGGGCCATGCCCAATGTAAACAGCCAGCGGTCTTTGCCCCGGATGCGGAATACCACAGCAATTGCCAGCAAGACAGCAGCTTTGATCGTGATCAGGCCAAGCGTCAGCAAAAGGATCATCAGCGGTTGTTTGAGTAAAACTGCCACGTCGATGCCGATGCCGACAGTGATGAAAAACAGGCCCAGAAGCAGGCCCTTGAACGGCTGAAGGTCGGACTCCAACTGGTGGCGAAATTCGGAATCTGCCAGCACCACCCCCGCCAGAAAAGTGCCCAGAGCCGGAGACAGGCCGACGATGGTCATCAAAAACGCAATGCCAAGCACCATCAGCAAGGAAATGAAGGTCGACATTTCGGGCAAGCGCGAAGCATGCACAAAGCGAAACACCGGACGGGTCAGGAAATGCCCGGCCAGAATGATGGCGACTACCACCCCAAGGGTCAGCAAGGTGACCGACCATCCGGGCAAGGATTGCACCAGCGTGATGATCGGCTGGGCGACGCTTTCGGCCGCTTCGGGTTGAACATTGTCGGTAATGCCGAAGACTTCGGCGGTTGGCGAGGCGCCGCGAGCCGCTGCCAGCAGCGGGATCAGCGCCAGGATGGGGACGACAGCGATATCCTGGGTCAGCAGGACGGAAAAGCTTGCCCGCCCGCCGGAAGTGCGCATCAGGTTTTTTTCGGTCAGAGTTTGCAGCACGATGGCTGTTGACGACAAGGCGCACAGCATCCCGAGCGTCAGCGCCATTTCCCAAGACAGCCCCAGCCACGTCAATGCAAAAGCCAAGGCTGCTGTCGTGATCAGCACTTGCGCGCCGCCCATGCCCAGCAGCTTGTAGCGCATGCCCCAAAGTACGCGCGGTTCAAGTTCAAGTCCGATCAGAAACAGCATCATCACGATACCGAATTCCGCGAAATGCTGAAGATCACTGGTTTCTGCGCCGGCCAGATTCAAGACCGGACCAATGATGATGCCGGCCGCAAGATACCCAAGCACTGACCCCAGGCCAAGGCGCACGGCCAGTGGCACCACAAGAACGGCAGCACCCAGATAGAGGCTGGCAAGAAGCAGAAAACCTTCCATCAACATCCTTTCAGGGATAACAATTCTGGTTCAAAGGTAACAGGCATTATCGTGCCTGAACCGTTGTCCAGCGCAAGTGCGTTCACCGGTTTGGCGAGCGTGATTTCAAAAGCTGGGAGGGTCACGCTGCGGCCTTGCTGGCCGCGCGCGGCTATTCATCGTGAAACTGGCATGACCGCCGAAATCAGATTTTGGGCAGTTTCAGGGAGACCATGCGCCCCGATTTTTGGTAGCGCAACTCGTCGCTGCCGATGGCGGCAACTTTCCCGCCATCAATCGTATCGCCGACCTTGACCTTTTTGTAGCGGCCATTGGCCTGCCGGACCAAAGCGTAGCGGCTTGATTTTGTGCCGTAAACCCCGATCAGGTTGATTTTCGACAGGTTGATCGCATTGACATAGGTCGCCTGTTTGGCAACCGAGGCGCGGGTCGGAATGGCAGGCGCGGCAGAGGGGGCTTCGGGCTCGTTGTCGTCCTCGACCTGGGCTTGTTCTGTCTGGGGTTCGGGTGCGCGAACGGCGGCCGCAACGGCTGCTTCGACGGCGCGCGTCATGTCTTTTGGCCGGGCGGCAGGTCTGCGAGAAACGGCCACGGCGAGTGGGCTGGTATTCGGGCCTGGCTGGAACGCGGCTTGAACGGCGGCTTCAACGGCAGCGGCCTGTTGCGCCTGTGCCGTCAGGGATGCGGCAGCGGTGGATTGGCGCGCCGCTTCGCCAGCGGCAAGGGCGGCGGCGGGTCTGGCTTGCGGGCGAAGGCCGGACAAGCGGGTTTGCCCCGGAACGGCGATGGACGCGCCGTCGCCAGCTTGTTCGGAGGCGGGCACGGCGGTGGTCTGCGGCCGGGCACGCGGGCGCGCCTCGGCAAGCGCCGGGTCTGCGGGGGCAAGGGCTGTGGGCGGCGCGGCGGAAGCGGGCGCGGCGGAGGCAGGTGCATCAGCGACGATGGCCCCGCCTGGTGTCTGGGTGGTCTGCGGCAGCGGCTGTGCTGCAAGGATGGCGGCGGGGCGCGGCGGTGGCGTCACGCTTGGCTTGCCCGCTACAAGACGAACGCCCGCAGGTGTGATGATCCCCTCGGGCGTTGGGCGGATCCGACCGTCCGCATCGAATTGATATACGGTTCCAAAGGGTGGAGGTTCAAGCTGTGGCAAAGGCAGCGTGTCGTCGCTGTCGGGCAGCTTCGGCAGGGCAAGCGGATCGAGTGCCAGTGGCGGCGCGTCGATGGCGGCCAGAAAAATTTCGTCCTGCGCCTCATCCAGGGGGGCGGCGCTTGGGCTGTCTGTGGTGGCGATACCGACGGGGGCCGGTTCCGGCGCGGCGGCTATTGCAACCTCCTGCGGGGCAGCAGCCGGATCTTCCAGGGCTGCGTCTGTTCCGACTGCCGCTGTCGATCCCAGATCCGCGGCCGGGTCGATCTGCGGGTCGTCGAGCGGTGCGGCGGCGGTTTCAAACGCGTCCGGATCCTGGCTGTCTGCCAGCATTTCATCGTCGACGCCCGGAACGGCGGCTTCGGCAGCGGTTTCGGTGGCGGTTTCGACGGGGGGATCGGCTGGCGCCACGGCCACAGTGTCAGTGGTGGCCGGGTCAGAAGGTGCAGGCGCAGACACCACCGCCGTGCCGTTGTTCGCGGCGTCCTTTGACCCAAGAACGACGGATGACCAGGCGGCAATGAGGGCGAGGAACAACAACAACAGGCCCGTCAGGATCAGCCCGAGATAGCGCGGTTTGCCAGCCTTCTTGGAAGAGGCAAAAGTGCCGCCCGGCTTGGTCAACGATTTGCGCGGGTCCGGCGTGCCCGCCACGGTGGCCCCTGCTGCTGCCACAGACTTTCGTTTGCGCGATCCGGGGATGCTGGGGGCGGTGACAAAGGCGGTGGCCGGTTTTACTGCTGCAGCGGTGGCTGCAGGTTCTGCTTCCAGCACCGAGGGCAAGGTCACGTCCTGCCCCGGGTCGCTTTGGCGTCGATTGCCCGAGCGGTCGCCCGCGATCGGCGTTGATGGTGTGGGACTATCGGCAGCGATCCCCGGGCGTGACAGGGGTGGCGGTGCTGATTTGCCCGAAAGCCTGTCTGCCAAGGCCTGATTGCCAACCGCTTTGGCCAGCGCAATTGTCGGATCAATTGGGGCCGGATCAGATGGGGCCGGGGCGGGCGGGCGGTGCGGTGGCAGATGATCGGCCGCACGTCTGCTGGCAAATGCGGCCATGATGGCGGCAGACGGAGCGGGCGGAAGATCGTCGCCGGTATCTACCGATCTGTTTAGCCCATTTTCGGCGTCCAAAGCTTCGGGGAACGCGGTGCTTTGCGTGACCGAGGCCGTCCCGGCGGGTAGGGCTGCATCGGACACCGCGGCTTTGGCCAGATGTTCGGGTTCGACATCCCCCATCGCCTTGCCAGCTGGTTGGTCAGTTTCAGCCAAGGGTGTTGCAAGGGCGGTTTCCGGAAACAGGTCCGGGGCAGGTAGATCGACGCCCGGTGCCGGGTCGGTTTCTGCCGCAGCACTGGCCGCCCGCGCCTGTTCAGCGGCTGCCGCAGCCCTGCGCTGCGCCCGCGTCGGCTTTTCGATGTCCGAGCCGTCTTTTGCCAAAGCCTCTTCGCCAGCAGCGGGCGCTGAAGCCGCAGTCTTGGCGGCGCCTGGGCTGGATTTTGGCAAATCCCGCGTGGCGATCTGTACCGGCTCTTTGTCGCGATCGACTTTTTCGCCCTTTTCCAGCAGTGAGGCCGCAAGCTTGGTCGGGCCGAACCAGGGTTCGGCGTCAAAATCGCCCTTGGCAGGCGTTGCGACGAAAGACACCGGGTTGAACCGATGTTCGGCGGCAAAAGCCTCGGCCTCATCCAGAGTTTCGCGTGCTATGACGGCGACCTGAACTTTGGGCCCGGTGCCGAACCAGTCAAAGACCAGGTCCTCAACATTGTAGGGGGTCTGCCCGACGAGGCCCGCGCGAATTTGATTGTGCCGGTCCGCGTCTTCAGGACCCGGCGCGTCAAGCTGCAGATACTTAATCTGCGAATTGGGCAGCACAAGTTTGGTGGTCAGACCGCCCGGTGACAGACCCAATGCCGATCCGCGCAGATAGCCCAATGCCTCGGCCAGATCGGCGGTGTCGAAAGCAGTTTCACCAACCTGCAGCCAGCCGCGAGCGGTCCGGTGCAGAAGGCCGATTGAGGTGTCGGTGATGTTAAGTGCAAAACTTGGTTTCATTGCATGGGTCTAGCATAGGTTCCTGTTGCACGGGAACGGTGCCCCCGTGTCCGGATACTTCCTACAGCAGGTTTTTGCCGAAGGGAAGAAAAAGCCCCAAGGAACCGGTTGCGAGACGCGTCTAATATGGGTGATGTCACTTATTGATTGGAGAATCCCATGCGCCTTGTGAACGTACTTGCCCTGTCGGTGGCCCTAGTGCTGCCGTTTTCCCTTCCAGCCATGGCGGAGAGCCCCGCCACCATCACCGTGACCGGTGAGGGCGTGGTTGAGGCGGCCCCCGATATTGCCACCATTTCGCTTGGGGTCACCACCGAAGGCAAAACGGCGGTCGAAGCCATGGCCGCCAATTCGGCTGCCCTGACGGCTGTTCTTGACCGGCTGCGCGCCGCAGGGATTGAAGAGCGTGATCTGCAAACTTCAAACCTGACGCTCAATCCAAATTGGGTGGGTTACGACAGCGGCAAGGCGCCGACGATTTCGGGCTATACCGCGTCCAATATGCTGACGGTTCGGGTGCGTGCGCTGGCAAGCCTTGGCACTGTTCTGGACAGTGCGATTACCGATGGGGCGAATACGTTGAACGGCGTTACCTTTGGCCTGGCCGAACCCCGCCCGGCAGTGGACGCGGCCCGCAAGGAAGCGGTTGCAGATGCGGTTGCGCGTGCCACCCTGCTGGTCGAAGCAGCGGGTGCCAAGCTGGGAAAGGTCGTCTCGATCGCGGAATCGGGTGGATTTGCCCAGCCCATGCCGATGTTTCGGATGGAGGCATCTGCTGACAGCGCAGTACCGGTTGCCGGCGGCGAAGTCGGCTTGACCGCGTCAGTGACCATGGTGTTTGAAATCACCCAATAGCCAATAGCCAATAGCCATTAGCCATTAGCCATTAGCCATTAGCCATTAGCCACGGACCGGTACCCGGTCATCGGGCCGGGGTTGGCCGGTGATGGCGAATTGCCGGGCGCACCGAAACGGCGGTTGAATATGCGGTGGCCAATGAGGCCGTGGTACCGGACTGGTACCGGGACAATCTGGCCTGGTCCTATCTTATGGCGGGGCGGCCCGAAGATGCCGAGGGCAGCTATGAGGGATTGGACTACCACTGCGTGCCATGCAAAGCCGTGGCATTGGTGCGGGTGGGCAGGCTAGAGGACGCGAAAGCCGAAATAGACCGTCACCGCGCGACCTATCCGAACTGGAATGTCAACGATGTGCGGCTGTTTCCTTCTGGCCGCCACGCGTTTCTTGTTGACCGCCTTATGAAACCCTACCTTGACGACCTGCGCACAGCGGGGCTGCAATAGCCCCACTGCGCGTTGGATCAGGCTGTTGCGGCTGCCAAGGCCTGATCGAGATCGGCGATAATGTCGCGTACGTCCTCGATCCCAATCGACAGGCGCACCACGTTGGGGGCAGCACCCGCTGCTACGCGCTGTTCGTCCGACAGTTGCCGGTGGGTGGTCGATGCCGAATGG
>JANNSG010000087.1:0-15593 GCA_031402355.1 Pseudorhodobacter sp.
CAGATTGCTGCGGACGAGGCGCTTCGCAATGGGACAAGCTGCATTCGCGCCTTTGCACCCGGCATGGCACGCAAGCGCGCTGACCGCGATGCCTTTCGCGAAGTGTTGGAAATGGCCTTGGATGAGGGCCAGATCAGGCCGCATTTTCAACCTCAGATATCAACCGACAGCGGTGCGATTTCCGGGTTTGAGGCGCTTGCGCGCTGGCACCACCCCGAACGCGGCCTGATCATGCCTGCGGATTTTCTGCCTGCGATTGACGAAGCCGGACTGACCGAACGGCTGGGCGAAGTGATCCTGTTTCATGCCCTCTCAGCCATCGTGCGCTGGGACAAGGCCGGGCTTCAGGTGCCCACTGTCGGCGTGAACTTCAGTGCCGAAGAATTGCGCAACCCGCGGCTTGCCGAAAAACTAAAATGGGAACTGGACCGGTTCAGCCTGGCACCGGAACGGCTGTCAGTTGAGATTCTGGAAACTGTGGTGGCCGATACCGACAATGACGTGATCGTCCACAATATCGCGGCCCTGTCCCAGTTGGGTTGCGGCATCGACCTTGATGATTTCGGCACCGGCCACGCCTCTATCGCCAGCATTCGCCGATTTGCAGTTCGCCGCATAAAGATCGACCGCAGCTTTGTAACCCGCGTAGACGAGGACCGCGAACAACAAAAGATGGTGTCGGCTGTGCTGTCGATGGCCGAACGTCTGGGGCTGGACAGCTTGGCGGAAGGGGTGGAAACACAGGCCGAACTGTCGATGCTGGGGCAACTGGGATGCGGCCATGTGCAAGGGTACGGTATTGCCCGCCCCATGCCCTTTGAGGAAACGGCCGACTGGATCACCCGTCACCGCGCCCAGGTGATCATGGCCCCCAAGATCGGTCACAAGGCCAGGTAGCGCGCGCAGACCTGCAATTTGCCGGACCGTCTGCCAGATTGACCGGCAAAGCGCGCCGAATGCCGATCAAGGCTGGGAAAACCGCTTGACCTTTCCGCCCCCCTATCGTTGAACCACCGCTGACCCCGGAACAGCAATGGTGGCAGCCGCGATGGACGACCAAAACAAGAACCTGATCCTTGCAACCGGACTAAGCTTTCTGGTGATCCTGGTCTGGTTCTTTCTGTTTCCGCCCCCCGAACCGGAGCTTGAGGCTGTGCCCGCCGCCGGTGTTGCCGCGACAGATGCAACGGTCACGCCGCTTGCAGATACGGGCCTTGCCGCGCCCGAGCAGGCCACCGCCGTGCCCGATGCCCCGCGCCTGACCATCGACACGCCGCAACTGGCGGGATCCATTTCTTTGCTGGGTGGTCGAATCGACGATCTGTCGCTGAAGACCTACCATGAAACAGTTGATCCGGCCTCTCCGGTCGTCAAGCTGTTGTCCCCGGTGGGCGAGCAAGGCGCCTATTACGCGCTTTTCGGCTGGCGCCCGGGTGGCGATCTGGCCTTCGAAGACGTGCCCGGTGCCAAGACCGAATGGGCGCTGGCCGCAGGCGGTACACTGTCACCGGATCAGCCGGTCAAGCTGCGCTGGGACAATGGCAAAGGTCTGATTTTCACCCGCGATATCTCTGTTGATGACAAATTCTTGTTCACTGTCATCGAAACTGTCGAAAACAAGAGCACAGCCGAAGTGCGCCTGGCCCCCTACGGCGTGATAACCCGCCATGGTCTGCCTGATGATTTGCAGAACATCTTTGTCGTTCACGAAGGCACGGTTTCGCGCAGCGATGGCGAATTGTCAGAACTGAATTATGACGACGTCGCATCACTGCCGGTCGTCGAACGCGAAGCGGCCCAGGCCGAGGTTGTCGAGGCTTTGACCGATGGCTGGATCGGCTTCACCGATCACTACTGGATGACAACGCTGATCCCCGAACAAGGCAAGCCGTTCACATCAGTGACCAAATATACGCCCGGCGCGGACATTTATCAGGCCGAGACCCGGCAACCGGTGCTTGCCGTGGCCCCGGGAACCAGTGCCACTAGCAAGACCCAGTTGTTTGCGGGCGCAAAGGAATGGGAAACCATCCGCGCCTATGAGACCACGGCGGGCATCGGCGGGTTTCTGGACTCGATCGATTGGGGCTGGTTCTTTTTCCTGACCAAACCGATCTTCCAGGTTCTGCATTGGCTGAACGCCCTGATCGGCAACATGGGCCTGGCCATCATCGGGTTGACCTTTGTTCTGAAACTTCTGGTCCTGCCTTTGGCTTACAAATCCTATGTCTCGATGGCGCGGATGAAGGAACTTCAACCCGAGATGGAGGCTTTGAAAGAACGCACCGGTGATGACAAGCAGTTGATGCAGCGCGAAATGATGAAACTTTACAAGGACAAGAAGGTCAATCCGGCGGCAGGGTGCTTGCCGATCCTGATTCAGATCCCGATTTTCTTTTCGCTCTACAAGGTGATTTTCGTCACCATCGAGTTGCGTCATGCGCCGTTCTTTGGCTGGCTGAATGACCTGTCAGCGCCCGACTCTTCCTCCTTGTTCAACCTCTTTGGGGTGTTTCCCTGGGCCTCGCCGCCGAATGGATCGGTGCTGGCACTGGTGTTCATCGGTATTTTGCCGATCTTGCTGGGCATCTCGATGTGGTTGCAGCAAAAACTGAACCCGGCGCCCGCCGATCCCACCCAGCAGATGATCTTTGCCTGGATGCCTTGGGTTTTCATGTTCATGCTGGGCAGTTTTGCCAGCGGGTTGGTCTTGTACTGGATCACCAACAACACGATTACTTTTACCCAGCAATATCTGATCATGCGCAGTCATGGCCACACGCCCGATCTGTTTGGCAACATCAGATCCGGTTTCAAACGCAAACCAGAACCGGCGACACCGGCGCCAAAGCCCGTCTCTGTCGCCAAAGCGCCGCAGGCCAAAAAGCCCGTCGTCAAGAAATGACCGGGTCGCTGGCCCATATTGCCAGGCATCCGATCAAATCGCATGGTCGCGAGGATCTGGCAAAGGTCACCCTGACACCGGGCGATGGCCTGCCGTTTGACAGGCATTGGGCGGTTGCGCATGACGCGGCGAAACTTGTTCCGGGCTGGAATCCCTGCGTCAACTTTGCGCGCGGGTCCAAAGCGCCGGGACTGATGGCGATTTCGGCCCGGCTGAACGAAGCGACCCGCCAGATCACCCTGATGCATCCGGCCAAGCCGGATCTGGTCTTTTCACCTGATCTTGCCGATGATCTGCCGGAATTTCTGGCATGGGTGCGCGATCTGAACCCGGCCGGCCGCGCGCAACCGGCCCAGATCGTAAAGGCAGGCATCGCGATGACGGACACAGATTATCCTTCGGTCTCGATCTTCGGGCTGGCGTCCAATCGCGATCTGTCATCGCGCTTGGGAACCGACCTGTCCCCCAACAGATGGCGCGGTAACTTGTGGATTGACGGGCTGGCCCCCTGGGCGGAATTTGACTGGGTCGGGCGCGAAATTCAGATCGGCGGGGCTGTCTTGCAGGTGACTGAACGTATCGTTCGCTGTCTGGCAACTTCGGCAAACCCCGCGACGGGGCAGATCGATGCCGATACTTTGGGTGCCTTAAACGGCAGCTATCAGCATCAGGATTTTGGCGTCTATGCGCGGGTGATTTCCGGCGGGCTGCTGGCGCTGGGTGATCAGGTGACAGTGCGATGACCCTGCCCTTCCCGCTTGCCGATGACCCGGATCCTGCTGCGCGCGAAGCGGGGCGTCTGTTATTTGCTGGCCCGGTAGATTTCGTCAAAGGCGTGGTCGCGATGTCCGGCCTGCCACCTGCAGACCGGTTGGAAGTGTGCTTTGCAGGCCGGTCAAACGTTGGAAAATCAAGCCTTATCAATGCGTTGACGGGTCGAAAATCTTTGGCCCGGGCATCGAACACGCCCGGGCGCACGCAAGAGATCAACTATTTCGCACTGGGTGCTGCCCGGTATCTGGTTGACCTGCCGGGCTATGGTTATGCCGAGGCGCCTTTGCCAGTGGTTGAAAAATGGCAGCGGCTGTTGAAAAATTATCTTCAGGGTCGCCAGACACTGCGCCGCGCTTTCGTGCTGATCGACACACGGCATGGCGTCAAGACGGTGGATCAGGAAATTCTGACCATGCTCGACAAAGCTGCTGTCACTTTTCAAGTGGTGCTGACAAAGGCAGACAAGGTCAGCCAGGCCGAACGCGATATCGTCATTTCGCAAGTACAGGGTGCCTTGGCCAAACATCCGGCGGCCTATAACGAATTGGTGGTAACCAGTTCGGAAAAGGGCGACGGGATTGAAACCCTGCGGGCGCTTATCGCAACATTGGTGTAGCGTAGATTTCGCTTTTCCGCCGTCAGACGTGCTGTGCGCCGTTCACCTCTATTTCCGACCCCGAAATATAGCTCGCCTGATCCGAGCATAGAAACCAGATCGCATCGGCGACTTCGCGCGGTTGGCCAAGCCGCTTCAACGGCAGTTTTTCCACGATCTTGTCGGTTCCCGGTGACAGGATGGCCGTTTCAACTTCGCCCGGTGCAATGGCATTGACACGCACCCCCAGTGGCCCGAAATCATGCGCCATTTCACGGGTCAACGCAGCAAGCGCCGCTTTCGATGTGGAATAGGCCGCCCCGGCAAACGGATGCACGCGCACCCCCGCAATTGAGGTGACATTGACGATGCTGCCTTGCGCTGCGACCAGCTCTGCCTGCAAACCACGCGCCAGGATGACGCTGGAGAAGAAGTTTACGTGAAAAACCTGCCCCCAGGTTCGAAGATCGGTGTCCAATGTGGTCAGCCGTTTGCCGCCCTCACCCTTGGGCGAAATTCCGGCATTGTTGACCAGCGCATGCAGGCGGCCATTGATCTTTGATTTGATCGTCTCGATTTCGGCGATGGTCTTGTTGGGATCAGCCAGATCAAGCTGGATGTGATTTTCTTCGCCCCCCGGCCAAGGGCAACGCGGATCAAACGGCTGCCGGGAACAGGTCAGCACACGCCAGCCTTCGGCCGAAAAGCGTTTGACGGTGGCATGTCCGATGCCCCGGCTGGCACCTGTCAGCACGATAATCTTTTGCTCTGTCATGGTTTTTCCCTTGTTCAGAAAAAACCTACTCTTCCTGTCGGATAATACAAGATCCCCAAGTGGACTTGGCAGGGCTGGCCAAAGGAAGTAGCAAAGCGACGCAGGGGTGCAGCACCCCGGAGACCCCCAATGAAAAAGCAGTTGGCAGCCATGCGCGATTCGATCACTACCGCCCGGACCCTTTCAGAAGCCCTGCCCTATCTGCAACGCTACGCGGGGGCGATCGTGGTGGTCAAATTCGGCGGCAACGCCATGGGTGACGAGGCCGCGATGGCGGAATTTGCCCGCGATGTCGTGTTGATGCGGCAGGTCGGCGTGAACCCGGTTGTGGTGCATGGTGGCGGGCCAATGATCAACGAAATGCTGGAAAAGCTTGGCATCAAATCCGAATTCGTGCGCGGCAAGCGGGTGACAGACAAGGCCACAGTCGAGGTGGTGGAAATGGTGCTGTGCGGGTTGGTGAACAAGCGCATCGTGCAGGCCATCATGGATGCGGGCGGCCGCGCGGTTGGCATATCGGGCAAGGACGACGATCTGATGGTCTGCGTGGTGGATGACCCGGAGCTGGGCTTTGTCGGGCGCCCGGTTGAAATGAACGTGCAGGTTCTGCGCGATCTTTACACGGCAGGCATCATTCCGGTGGTGGCCCCTGTGGCGACCGGAATGGCGGATAATGAGACGTTCAATGTGAACGGCGATACGGCGGCAGGGGCGATTGCAGGGGCGCTGAAGGCCGACCGGTTGCTGCTGCTGACCGATGTATCCGGCGTGAAAAACGCGGGCGGCGACGTGGTGACACAGATGACACCCGAGGACGTGCGCGCCATGATGGCCGAGGGCGTGATTTCGGGGGGCATGATTCCCAAGACCGAAACAGCGCTTGCAGCCTTGGATGCGGGTGTGCGGGCGGTGGTCATTCTGGATGGCCGCATTCCGAATGCGTGTCTTCTGGAACTGTTCACCGATCATGGCGCGGGCAGTCTGATCCGGTCTACCGAGCCGCGAGTGAAGCCGCGGCAAGAGTAGCTATTGGTGGCTTTTGCCCCTAAGGTTTGATCATGGGAAACGAAGCCATCATCCGCCTTTCCGTGTTTCTGGGCCTGTTTGCGCTGTTTGCGGGACTTGAGGCCGTCGCCCCCCGCAAGGCGCGCGCAACCCCGCGCAGATCGCGCTGGTTTACCAATCTTTCCATGACGGTGCTAAACACGCTGACCCTGCGGGCGGTCGCAATTGCAATGCCGTTTCTGGCAATAGGGGCAGCGGTAGATGCCTGGCGGTTGGGGTGGGGGCTGCTGAACCAGGTGCAATGGCCGTGGTTGACCGAAGGATTGCTGGCCCTGTTGGCATTGGATTTTGCGATTTGGGCCCAGCATTGGGTAACGCATAAGGTGCCACTGTTCTGGCGCTTTCACCGGATGCACCATGCCGACCGTGATATGGATGTGACCACCGGCATCCGGTTTCATCCGGTGGAAATTGCGGCCTCGATGGCGTTGAAGATCGGGTTGATTTACCTGCTGGGGCCAATGGCCGTGGCGGTTCTGGTGTTTGAGGTGCTGCTGAATGGCACGACGCTGTTCAATCACGCCAATCTGCGGCTGCCCCATTGGCTGGACCGGGTGGTGAGGCTGGTGTTGGTAACGCCCGATATGCACCGCGTCCATCATTCTGCGCAACGGCACGAACATGACAGCAACTATGGCTTTGCCCTGTCGATTTGGGACCGTATCTTTGGCACCTACCGCGCACAGCCGGACGGCGGGCATGACGGCATGACTGTTGGGTTGGAATGGCAAGATGACAAGCCCGCCCAGCTGGGGTGGAGCCTGCTTTTGCCGTTTCAGCGCAAATGATTCTGGCAGAGATTGAAGCGATTGCAGCGGCGCATCAGTTAGCGGTTCTGGGCGGTTTTGCGGCCACGCCGGACGATGATCTGCCGCGCGGCACCAAAACCCTGCTGTTGCTGGGGCCAAAAGAACCCGGCTTCTGGCCGCATCTGACCGTGCAGCCGGAATGGCATGGCCCTGACCCCATAGACCGCTGGTCACGCCGTGCGATTGGTCGCATCGCCTGCGATCTGGGCGCCAAGGCGCTGTTTCCGTTTGGCGGGGCGCCCTACCATCCGTTCTACAAATGGGCGCTCAAAACGGGGCGGTGCTGGGATAGCCCGGTGCGGTTGCTGGTGCATGATGCGGCGGGTCTGTTCGTATCGTTCCGGGGGGCGCTTGCGTTGAAAGAGGTGGTGGATTTGCCCCCGGCCCCGCCCCGGCCCTGTAACAGCTGTGCAGCCAAACCCTGCCTGACCGCCTGCCCAGTTGGGGCGCTGAAAGGCGCGGCATATGATTTGCAGAAGTGTCACACATTTCTTGATACACTGCCGGGACAAGCTTGCATGACCACAGGCTGTGCTGTGCGCGGCACTTGCCCCGTGTCCCTTGCCTATGCAAGGATGCCTGAACAATCGGCATATCACATGGGGCAGTTCCACAAATGACCAAACGCCTGATCCTGACCCGGCATGCAAAGTCTGCTTGGGATGACCCTTTGATGGCGGACCATGACCGTCCGCTTAACGAACGCGGCAAGTCGGCGGCGGCTGATCTGGGGCAATGGCTGGCGTCGCGCGGCTATGTGCCCGACGAGGTGTTGTGTTCCGATGCCCTGCGCACCCGCAAAACCTGGTCGGGTATCGCCCCCGCCCTGCCCGGCACGCCGATAGTCGATCTAAAGCCTGCGCTTTATCATGCAGGCCCCGATGTGATGCTGGCCGTGTTGCGGCACGCGAACGCAGGCACTGTTATGATGATTGGCCATAATCCCGGCATTGCCGAATTCGCGCATCGTCTGGTCGCACGCGCGCCCCTTAACGTTGAATTTCAACGCTACCCGACCGGGGCGACCCTGGTCGTCGATTTTGACATCGCAACTTGGGAACAAGCCGCCTACGGCGGGGCGACAGTCCTTGATTTCATCGTGCCAAGCGAGATAGATGCCTGACGCGGGCTAAATCCGCACCAAAAAAAGGGCAGCACTATGGATTACGGAAAACAGGGCAACCAAAAGGTTGGCAAGCACGAGCCGATTAACAAAGAAGGTGGCAAGGGTGCCAAGACCACTGGCAACGGCCGCGCCACAAAGGCAGAGCTGGTAGCGAAATTGAAAGCCGCCGCCGACGCAAACAAGGCAAAATCGGACTAGTTTAGCGCGTCATGCAGATCTTGGTCTTGTCGCTGACCCAGCAGGCGCCGACCAGCACCACAGTGCCGATCAGACTGTCAGCCTTCTGTCCCTTCACGCCGCCGTTCCAGTAGGCCTCGCCTACCCCACCGCCCTTTGTCACGACGCGCGCGGCGATGATGCCATCGGGCGAGGCGATGGAGAAGGCTTTAGTCGGCGCGCGGTCCGACGCTTCGCAAGGGCCGACGAAAACCTCTTTACCGTCCAGAAGAAAGGTGCAGTCCGCGTTTGTAGCCGCTGCGGCCGAGCCTAAACCGACAAGAAGTGCCGCAAGAAGCAGGCGTGCGCGCATCTAATGCCCCAGAATCTGCGACAGAAACAGTTTCGTCCGGTCTGACTTCGGGTTGTTGAAGAACTCTTTCGGTTCGTTCTGTTCCACGATCTGCCCCTGATCCATAAAGATCACCCGGTTCGCCACCGCTTGGGCAAAACCCATCTCGTGGGTTACGCACAGCATGGTCATGCCTTCTTCGGCAAGCTCGATCATGGTGTCCAGCACTTCCTTGATCATTTCCGGGTCCAGCGCCGATGTCGGTTCGTCAAACAACATGATGCGCGGCTTCATGCAAAGGCTGCGCGCGATCGCCACGCGCTGTTGTTGGCCACCTGACAATTGGCCAGGGTATTTATGCGCCTGTTCCGGGATTTTGACCTTGCCCAGAAAGTGCATCGCAACTTCTTCGGCCTCTTTCTTGGGGGTCTTGCGCACCCAGATCGGGGCCAGCGTCAGGTTTTCCAGAATTGTCAGATGCGGGAACAGGTTAAAGTGTTGAAACACCATGCCAACCTCTGACCGGACCTTGTCGATATTTTTCAGGTCTGATGTCAGTTCGGTGCCATCCACGACGATTCTGCCCTGCTGATGTTCCTCCAGCCGGTTGATGCAGCGGATCAGCGTGGATTTGCCAGACCCCGACGGCCCGCAAATGACGATACGCTCGCCCCTGTTCACCACCATGTTGATGTCGCGCAGCACATGGAACGTGCCATACCACTTGTTCATCTGGTTGATTTCAATGGCCACCTCATCCGAGACTTCCATTTTCGCGCGTTTTGCAGTTTCGGCCATGGTTATCCCCTTAGCGATGATCGGTTTTCAGCTTGCGTTCCAGATACATGGAATATCGGGACATGCTGAAGCAGAAGAAAAAGAAGATGGCACCGACAAAGATGTAAGGCTCCCAGTAGATGCCCTTCCACGCGGTATCGGCCCGCACGATTTTGGTGACCCCTTGCAGTGGGTCCATCAGGCCGACCAAGGCCACCAGCGTGGTATCCTTGAACAAGCCGATAAAGCTGGACACGATGCCGGGGATTGAGATTTTCAATGCCTGCGGCATGATAATCAGCCCCTGTGCCTGCCAATAATCCAAGCCCAGCGCATCGGCGGCCTCGTATTGCCCCCGCGGCAAGGCGGCAAGTCCACCGCGGACCACTTCGGCAATATAGGCAGACGCGAAGATGATCACCACGATGATGACGCGCAAGATCAGGTCAAGGTTGGTGCGCGGCGGCAGGAAGTACAGCAGCATGAAGTTAGCGCTGAACAAAACGGTGATCAGCGGCACACCCCGGAAAAACTCGATAAAGCCAATCGACAGGGATTTGACAATCGGCATGTTCGACTGCCGCCCAAGGGCAAGCAAAATACCAATCGGCAATGACGCAGTGATCGCCGTGATACCGATCACAAACGCCAACAGGAAGCCGCCAAAATCATCAGACCGGACATAAGGCAGTTCCATCGGCATTGCGGTGTGTAGTGCTGTCGTAATCGACGTTTGCACCCCCAGCCACCACAGGACAGCCACCACCAAAGCCACACCAGCGGCCACCACAACGCCCAGCTTGCGTTGCGCTACCCACCAGACCGCGCCAAGAATGACAAAGCCCGCCAATGTGCCAATCGGCCCCCAGACCGACCCGCCCCACAGCAGATAGAACGCCACCAGCGGGAACAGCAGCGTCACGAACACCAGCTTTTTTGGCGCAACCCATGCCAGCGCGGTCAGCGCCGCCATGACCAGCCCCATCAAAAAGATATGGCCAAAATCGGTGCCAAGGCCAAACAGCGCCAGCACCATCAGGACTGACACCACGCCCACCAGCTGCGCGCTTGGGCGTTTCAGCCCATAGTACAGAACGGGTGCCAGTGCCACGAACATCAGTGCAAAGGCAGTGGTCGGTCGCCAGTATTCTTCAACCGGGTAAAGCCCGAACAGGAACTGGTTCCAGCGCACCCGAACCATCGCCCAGCAGGCGCCAGATGCCCCTTCGCCCGATTGCGCAATCACGATATCGCGGCATTCGCGCAGCGATTCCGCATTCCAGACAGAATTGGAAAGCCACGGCAAAAGGATCTGGATCAGATTATAAAGTGCTCCCAATGCCAGCAGCGTCAGGATCGAATTGAACCAGCCCGAAAACAGGTTCTCTCGCAGCCATTTGATGATGCCGCTTTCGCCGACGGGCGGGGTTTGCTGCGGCAACATTTCGGTACGCACGAAGGATGACGACATCTTAACGCTCCTTCAGCTTGACAGAGGCATTGTAGGCATTGCCGATCGACGAAATGATCAGGCTAAGCGTCAGGAAGATCAGCATCATCAGCATCATGCATTCCAGCTCTCGCCCGGTCTGGTTCAGCGTGATGCCGCCCAAAGTGCCCTTCAGATCCAGATAGCTGATCGCGGCCCCCAGCGTGGTGTTCTTGGTGATGTTCAGGTATTGGCTGATCATCGGCGGCACGATCACGCGCAGCGCCTGCGGCAGAACCACAAGGTTCATCGTGCGACCGGGGCGCAACCCAAGTGCAAAAGCCGCCTCGGACTGACCGCGAGAGATGGCCAGAATACCGGCGCGCACGGCCTCGGCTATATAAGTTGCCGAATAGATCGAAATCGCGATCACCAGCGCGGTAAAGCTGTGGGCAATCGAAATGCCGCCCTGAAAGTTGAACCCCTTCAGCACAGGGTATTCAAAATGCAGGCCAGACGCCGTAAGAAATACCGCGATAGGTGCCAGCAGTATCAGCAATGATTTCCACCATGTGGTTGGTCGGACGCCGGTTGCTTCCTGCACGGCCTTGGCCTTCAGTTTAAGGCGACGATGCACATAAATGCTGGCCCCGATGATGATCAGCGACGCAAGTACCGACAGATTGATCGGGATGGTCAGAAAATCTACGGTCCCAAGCGGGCGGTCCAGCAAAGGTGCCGGGATGTTTGAGCTGCGGTTGGTAACAGCAATGGTATCCCAGAAATTCATCAGGGCTTTCGGTTGTTCGCCGGCCTCGATCATTTCGGGCGTAACCTTGAAGTCCTTGGGCACCGGGCGCGCCTCGGAAAAGATCGTGTAAGTCAGGATAATCCACAACAGCAGGGGAACATTGCGGAAAATCTCGATATAGACGGTCATCAAGCGGGCCACGAGCCAGTTTTTCGACAGCCGCAGAATGCCAACCGTGACACCCAGAATGGTGGCGATGATCGACGCGCAGAAAGCAACGGCCAGCGTGTTCAGCAAGCCGACAAGCAGCGCCCGAAAATGGGTGCTGTCATTGGTATAGGGCACAAGCTGCTGGTCTATGTCATAGCCGGCACGACTGGACAGAAAGTCAAAGTTGATGTCTTTGCCTCGGTCGGCCAGATTGCTGATCGTGTTGTTGGTCAACCAAAGCAAGAAAAGCAGCACCAAAAGCAGCACGATCACCTGAATGGTGTAGCTGCGGTAGCGCGTATCGTAAACCAGCATCCCCAGACGAAAGTTTTCCTTCGCCGGTTCTATTGCAAGCGTCATGGCATCTTCCCCCTGGCCTGCCGCCTGCCGGATTTATGCCGGTCGTTGTGGGTTAACCCCATGCGGATCAGGAATTTGTCGGAACAGAACGAAACGGGCGCAACCATTGGCTGCGCCCGATCGACGGATCAGATCAACGCACTGGCGGTGCGTATTGCAGACCACCTTGGGTCCACAGCGCGTTCAGGCCGCGTGCAAGACCGATTGGGGTTGCTTCACCGATGTTGGCGGCAAAGATTTCGCCATAGTTGCCGGACACGGCAATTGCACGGCGTGCCCAGTCCTTATCAAGGCCCATCATCTTGCCCATGTCATTGTCGCCAATGCCCAACAGGCGCTTGGCCTCTGGATCGCTGGCAGCATCTGCTTCTGAGGCCGAGATCACCGCATCGAGGTTGGCTTTGGTAATGCCCTTTTCTTCGGCGATCAGCAGCGCGAAGTAGGTCCAACGAACGATGTCGCCCCAGTTGTTGTCGCCGTGACGGACGACCGGACCAAGCGGCTCTTTCGAGATGATTTCCGGCAGGATGATGTGGTTTGCCGGATCCGCCATCGCAGCGCGGGTGGATGCAAGGCCAGACGCGTCGGTGGTGAACGCATCGCAAGCGCCAGCTTCGTATTGACGCTGCGCTTCGGCATCGTCAGCCACGGTTACGGGCGTGTAGGCGATGTTGTTGGTCTTGAAGAAGTCAGCCAGGTTCAGTTCGGTGGTGGTGCCGGTCTGAATGCAGACAGTCGCGCCATCCAGTTCCTTGGCGGACGAAACACCGAGGTCTTTCTTCACCATGAAGCCTTGACCGTCGTAGTAGTTCACCGCAACGAAATCGAACTTGAGATCGTTATCGCGTGAGAAGGTCCAGGTGGAGTTGCGGACCAGCACGTCCACTTCGCCCGATGCCAGCGCGGTGAAACGGGTCTCACCGGTGGTTGGAACGAACTTTACTTTGGCAGCATCGCCAAGAACGGCTGCAGCCAAGGCCTTGCACAGGTCAACGTCGAAGCCGACATAGTTGCCAGCCGCATCTGGCGCGCCGAACCCGGTCAGACCGTTGTTCGCGCCACAGATCAGCTCGCCGCGTGCTTTCACGTCATCGAGTGTTCCGGCGGCTGCCATGCCAGCACCAAGTGCGACAACTGACAACGCACCGTAAAATGCGAATTTTTTCATACTTACCTCTTCCTGAGTTTCCGTCTGTCATCAGACGGTTTTATTTGTGCCCCAATGTCTTGGAGCAAGAAGTGCCGGGGTTTTACCCCAAGTGCCTGACAGTTTCTGCCGAAGCGCTTTAAAAGGTCAAGACAAACAAAGGATACAGATGAAAATCGTCTGGTATCAGGGCGTTACGACTGCTTTTAAGGGGCCATTCGGGCTATCTGCCTTTTGTCATACCGATTGTTACCCACACAATTGATAGAATCGGTCAGCCTCCAGAAATGCTGCCCGGCGAAAGGCGGCAAGGTCAGCGGCTTCGTCATCAATTCCCCACAGCTCTTGTTGCCAATGTTCGTCTATTCGGGACAACGCCCAAGCCTCTTGCGCAGTCACGCGGCGACGGGTCACAGCCAATGCCAAAACAAGCGACCCGCTGATCGCGATCAGATCATGGATGCCAGCCAGCCGGAATGGATCAAGCGCGAAAACCTCCGCCCGCAAAATATCAAGGCTGGCCGGGTCTTGCGCAAGATGGATGACACCGGCCGTGGCAACCAACGGCGCATGCAGGGTATCTGCAGCCCAAGTGATCATCGGATCCCAAGCCGCCGCCTGCCGCGCGATCAAGGCTTGCGGTTCTGTGGCGCGGTAGCAAATCAGGTCGGACGCGCCATACGCGGCAAGCAAGCCTGCCACTTCATCAAACTGCGGCACGATCTTGTCGATCGCGGAATTGGCAGCACGGGTGACCGGCATGGTCTGCGGTTTGACCAAGCCCGTCTGGGCATCCCATTCGGCGGCAATGGCCCGCGCCATGTCCAGTGTTGGCAGGGTAAGGGCGGCCTTCAACGGCGTTTTCACAAAACGCGCATCAAGGCGAACGGTATAGCCACCCTTGCAAGGCTCGGCCACGGCCTCGTTCCAGAAGCGTTTGGTTTTCCAGCCGCTCATGGTGGGCCTATTCCGTGTCGCCAAACGGGTCGGCAGGCACGTCCTTGATGCCCCAATCCAATGTCTTCCAAGTGCGCGCCATATGGTCGGGCAGCGGTGCTTCGAACGTCATCATTTTCTTGGTAATCGGATGCTCGATGGTCAGGCTGCGGGCATGCAGATGCAGCTTCTTGCTGATGTCGCCACCGATATCGGCACCCCAGCCATCGCCAAGGTTTTCCTGGCCAGAGCCGCCATATTTGCCGTCGCCAATGATCGGATGCCCCATTTCCGCGATATGTGCGCGCAACTGGTGGGTACGCCCGGTAACCGGTTCCATCGCCAGCCAGGAGATGCGATTGCCCAGAAACCACAGCACAAAATAATCGGATTGCGCGCGTTTGGCATCGGGGTAATCGGCCATCTTGGCGGGATGAATGCACATCATCTTTTCGCCTTCGCCACCCCGGCCATGACCCGGTGCTTTCATCAACCCGTATTTGATGCTGCCCTTGCGCGGATGCGGCACGCCGGCCACGGCGGCCCAGTAAATCTTGCGCGTCAGGCGGTGCCGCAGTGCCTCTGACAGCGCCCGCGCAACCCGGTCTGTGCGCGCCAGCATCAACAGGCCAGAGGTGTCTTTATCCAACCGGTGCACCAGTTTGGGCCGCTCCTTGAAGCCGAACTTCAACGCCTCGGTCAGCCCGTCAACATGGCGGTCGCCCTGCCCTGATCCGCCCTGAGACGCCAAGCCCGGCGGTTTGTTCAGGATGATGATATGTTCATCCTTCCACAGCACCGCGTTCTGGATCATCTTGGTATCGGCGGCCGAAACCCCACCTTCGCGCGGACGCGACGGCGCTTCGGTATCCGGCAATGGCGGCACGCGGATGGCCTGCCCCGGGGTCACGCGGTCCGACGCCTTGGCGCGCCCGCTATCGACCCGGATTTGCCCGGTGCGGCACATCTTTTCGATATGCCCCTGGCTCAGCTGCGGAAAGCGCCGCTTCATCCAGCGATCAAGGCGCTGCTCGCCCTCATCTGCGGACACGGTCAGTAGTTTAACATCGCTCATGCAAAGGCTCCGCGCGCGAAAGCAGCACCAAGGGCAACTGCGACAAGGGATAGAATGACAGAGGCCAGCACATACAGCATCGCCTGCAGGGTTTGACCTGCTTCCCACAACTTCAGCGCATCAAGCGAGAAGGCCGAGAACGTGGTAAAACCGCCAAGAACACCGGTCATCAAAAGCGGTGACAGGCTGGTGCGGCTGGTTAGGGTGATGAACAACACACCCATTGCAAAACTGCCCAGGATATTGACTAAAAGCGTGGCCACAGGTGCGGCAACTGCCACCACCATCAGGTAGCGCAGCACGGAACCGATGGCACCGCCGATTGCAACGTAGGCGAGGGTCAAGATCATG
>JANNSG010000088.1:0-6479 GCA_031402355.1 Pseudorhodobacter sp.
GTAAACCTCAAGGATGCGGCGGACGAGGGCGATGCGGTCGGCAACCGGCGTCACGGTATAGGCATCAAATGCCGCGCGCGCCGCCATGATCGCCCGGTCGGCATCCGCGTCATTGCCAATCGCCACTTGCGCGACAATTTCCTCGTTTGCGGGATTTTCAACACCCAAGCGCACCTTCGACAATGGCTCGACCCATGCGCCATTGATGTAGAACTTCGTCATATTGGCAGAGATCATGACAGCCTCACTTAAAATGAATGTTGTATTTTGCCCGGATTATCGCATCAATTTCAGTGTCGATGCGACTGCCCGCGCTGGCAAGGATACTATTCTTCCGCGCAATCGCCGCGTCAAGCAGTAGCGGCTTTCCCGCTTCATTCCATTCCTTGGGCGACATGCGGTTGCCGACCTTCGGATAGGTATACTCCGTCTGCATAAGGCGCAGTGTCTGGTCCGACCCGAGGTAATGCCCCGGCCCGCCCAGACAGACCTCTTTCATCGCATCAAGAGACGTCGAATCCGGTGTCACATCAATCCCCCGCACCAGACGCATGGCCTGGCCCAGCAGATCATCGCCCAACACAAGGCTTTCCAGACAGAAGCCCAGAAGCGACGCATGCATCCCCACTGCCTCATAGCACATGTTCAGACCCGCAAGCCCTGCCAGTGAATTGGTGATCCCCTGTTCCCATCCGGCCTGCATGTCGGGAAGTTTACTGTCAGAAATCCCAGAAGCCGCGCCACCCGGCAGATCGTAAAACCGGTGCATCTGCGCGCAACCCGCCGTCAGCAACGCCTGTTCAGCAGACCCGCCCGACATCGCCCCGGTGCGCAAATCACTGACAAACGGCCAGGTGCCAAAAATGCACGGCGCACCCTTTTTGATGGCATTGGCGTAAACCACACCAGACAGACATTCCGCCATCGCCTGCACAATGGTCAGCGCTATCGGCGCGGGCGCCGTCGCCCCTGCCTGTCCTGCAGACAACAGCAGCATCGGCATGCCACGCCGGATGCAGTCTTCCATCGTGATGCAGGATTCTTCGGCAAACTTCATCGGCGGCACGACAAAGCAGTTGGAATTGGAAACAAACGGCCGCTCGCGCCATTTCTCCTCGCCCCCTGCCACGGTGTAGAGCATGTCAAAACATGCGGCCACATGGGCAGGGTCGCTAAAGCTGGTACCCACATGCTTTGTGGTGCCCGACAGGCAACCATAAAGCGTGTTCAGGTCCATATCCTGATTGTCTACCACATCGCGGCAGACCATGGTGCGTTGATAAAAATGAATGTTATCAAGATTATCCACCAATCTAGCGGCATCATACAAATCCTGCGCCGTGCTTTCGCGGTAGTCCAGCGTGATCGGGTCCACAATATGCACCGCCGCCCCCGCCGTGCCAAAATGCACGCGAGATCCGCTCAGCAGCATGTCATGCTTTTCATCGCGCCCATGCAACGTGATGTTGCGAGCAGCAACCGCCAGCATATCCTCGACCAAAGCGCGCGGAAACCGGATACGCCCGTCATCGCCCTGAATGGCCCCCGCCCCGGTCAGCAATTCCACGCCTGACGGCGGCGCTTGGCTAAGCCCGATCTGTTCCAACGCGTCCAGTGCCGCGCTATGTATCTGCGCAATTCCCGCCTCGGTCAAAGGCTTATACTGCCCGCCTGACATGCCCGCCCGAATGGGCCGCAGATGCTCCGCCAAAGGGGCCGCACGCTCTGCCACCCGGTTCGCACGCCCGCCGCCACCTGCCCTGCGCGCCCGTGTTGGTTCGCAAACCTCGCCAATATCGCTCATCTTTTTAGCCTTTCATCTTGGCACAAATATCCCGGGGTCTGGGGCAGAGCCCCAGTGCGTGTCACATGCGCACCCGTTCGGATTTCGGATCATACATCGCCGCCAGCGATGCGGTGGCCTCATGCCGCCGCCCCGCTATTTCAATTTCATAGGTTGATGCCAGCACATCGGCCTCGCTTTCGCCACGGCACGGCACATAGCCCATCCCGATCGACGCCCCAAGGAAATGGCCATAGTTGCCGGACGTCACTGGCCCCACGATCTTGCCATCCCGCACGATGGCCTCGTTGTGATGCATCATCGGTGCCGGGTCTTTCAGCGCGAACTGCAGCATCCGGCGGTCAAGGCCTGCCTCCGATTTGCGCAAAACCGCATCGCGCCCGATGAAATTCGGCTTCTTGGTGCGCACCGCAAAGCCAAGCCCCGCTTCCAGAACATGATCCTCGTCGGTGATGTCATGGCCAAAGTGGCGATACGCTTTCTCGATCCGGCAACTGTCCAATGTGTGCAGACCGCAAAGCGTCATGCCCATATCGGCAGCTTCCAGCGCCTCGAACACATGGGCGGTCTGGTCAGCGCTTACATAAAGCTCCCACCCGAGTTCCCCCACATAAGTAACCCGGTGCGCCCGCGCGATGCCCATTCCGATTTCGATTTCTCGCATCGTGCCAAAGGGATGCGCGGCATTGCTAAAGCTGTTGGGTGAGACGGCGGCCAGCAGGTCGCGAGATTTTGGCCCCATGACGCACAGCACGGATTCCGCCGCCGTCATATCGGTGATCACCGCGAAGGCCTCACCCAGATGCCGGCGCATCCACGCCAGATCACGCTGCAAGGTGGCCCCCGGCACCACCGCCAGATAGGCCGTCTCGCTCAGCCGTGTAACCGTAAGATCGCTTTCTATCCCACCGTTTTTGTTCAACATCTGGGTATAGACTACACGGCCCACGGCCACATCCATCTGGTTGCCGCAAACCTTGTTCAGAAACGCACAGGCATCGCGCCCTTCAACTCGGATTTTCCCGAAAGACGTCATATCGAACAGGCCAACGCCCGTGCGCACCGCCATATGTTCGGCCTTTTGGTTGTCAAACCAGTTCTGCCGCCCCCAGGAATACTGATATTCGCGCGTCTGGCCGGGCTTTGCGAACCAGTTCGCCCGCTCCCACCCCGCAGCCTCACCAAACACGGCGCCGCGCGCCTCCAAATGCGCATGAAGGGGCGATCTGCGCACCCCGCGCGATGTAGCAAACTGGCGGTAAGGGAAATGGTCGGCATAAAGCAGCCCCAAAGTTTCCGACACACGTTCTTTCAAATACCGACGGTTCTTCTGGAACGGCTGCGCGCGCCGGATATCGACCTCCCACAGATCGAAGGGTGCCTCGCCTTCGGTGATCCAATGCGCCAGCGCCATGCCAGCACCACCGGAACCGGCAATGCCGACCGAGTTATAGCCGGCCGCAATCCAGTATCCGCCCAGTTCCGGCGCTTCGCCCAGATAATAGCGGTCATCCGGCGTGAAACTTTCCGGGCCGTTGAAAAACGTATGTATCCCCGCCGTCTGGAACAGCGGCAAGCGGTTCATCGCGTGTTCCAGAATGGGCTGAAAATGATCCCAGTCTTCCGGCAACGTGTCGAATTCGAAATCCTCACGGATACCGTTCATGCCCCAAGGCTTTGCCTTAGGCTCGAACGCACCGATCATCATCTTGCCTGCGTCCGATTTGTAATAAGCGCATTCATCGGGCACCCGAAGAACTGGCAAATGACCAAGCCCTTCAATGGGTTCCGTGATCAGATAAAAGTGCTCGCAGGCATGCAGCGGCAGGGTCACACCCGACGCTTCGGCCAGATCGCGCCCCCACATGCCGCCGCAGTTGATCACCACATCAGCGGCAATATGCCCCGGCTCGCCGCCCACCTCGTAATCCACACCCGTCACCCGGCCATTGGCCTTGGTTACCCCAGTAACCTTGGTATGCTCGAATATCTGCGCGCCCCGCATTCGCGCGCCTTTGGCCAGCGCCATTGCGATATTGGCCGGGTCGCATTGCCCGTCCAACGGCAGATGCACCGCCCCCACCACATCGCCAATTTCCAGATGCGGATACATCGCCTTGGCTTCCAAAGCCGAGATTTCCTGCACATCCACATCAAATATCCGCGCGACCGTCGCCTGCCTTAGCAGTTCTTCATGCCGCGCCGCAGTCAGCGCCACCGAGATAGAGCCTACCTGCCGCATCCCCGTCTCAATACCCGTCTCCGCCGCCAATTTCACATATAGATCAGCAGAATACTTCGCCAACCGGGTCATGTTCGCCGACCCCCGCAACTGCCCGATCAACCCTGCCGCATGCCAAGTGGTGCCGCTGGTCAACTGCTTGCGCTCCAGCAAGACCACGTCCGTCCAGCCCGCCTTGGCCAGATGATAGGCCACGGAACAGCCCGATACGCCGCCCCCGATAACAACAGCGCGGGCTTTTGCAGGAATGGTCATGCGTCACTCTCCGAGGGAATAAGAACAAGCTTGCCCGGATAAGTGCCCGCCGCCAAATCGGCCTGCGCGCGGGCAATGTCGCGCAATGGATAGATATTGGATACCACGGGCCGCACCTTTGCGGCATTGATGATTGTGACCAGCCCTGCAAAAACCTCGCGCGGTTGGTTGGTGCAGCCATAAAGCGTCAGATCGTTCAGATAGACCGTGCGCAGATCGCCCGTCACCATTGGCCCCGCCACAGCGCCCGACGTTGCATATCGACCGCCGGGCCGCAGCGCCTCAAGCCGGGTTTGCCAGCCGGGGCCGCCCACCACATCAATCACCACGTCAAAACTGCGCAGGCTGGGTGTTGTTTCGCGGTCAAGCACCGCAGCACCCGCCGCCCGCACCACCTTCGATTTTGCCAAACTGCATTGCCCGGTCACATCGGCCCCTTGCAGCAACGCCAGTTGCACCGCAGCCAACCCCACACCGCCAGACGCACCGGTAACCAAAACACGTTCGCCGACCGCCACCCTTGCGCGCGAAATCAAATTGAACGCTGTGCCATAGGCGCAGGGCATTGCGCCAATTTCGATGTCCGACAGGGGCGATACGGAAACATCGTGCAGATACCGCGCGGGCACCACGCAATATTGCGCGAATGCCCCATCATATTCTGATCCGATCACTGAAATCGCTAGTGGATTACCGGGTTCCGGTTCAGGCTGGCACGTAGAACATGTGACCCTTGCGCCGACCACGGTTTCCACTACGCCCGCACCCAAAGCCACCACGCGGCCACACAGATCACCACCTTGAATGCGCGGAAATGGCATTGATCCGGCATAGCCCGCAGCCCGACCCTCGCCCCCATTCGTGCCGGTGCCGTACCACCCGACCCGAGTGTTGATATCGGTCATATTGACGCCTGCCGCCAAAACCCGCACCAAAACCTCACCCGCGCCGGGACGCGGCACCGGAATATCATTGCGCCAAATCAGCGTCTCTGGCCCGCCATGCGCCACCAGTTGCACCGCTTCCATGGTTTGCGGAATGGTCATGCCCAACTCCTCATGCGCGTATCCGCTCGTTTTTGGCGTCCCAAAGCGGCGCATCGGACTGCACTTCGGCGCGGCACTGCTGGCCGAAAATCTCAACGCTTAGGACCGTTCCCGGCACACCAAGATCGGCGCGCAACATGCCCAGCGCGATGCATTTGCCAACCCGGTGGCCAAAATAACCGCTCGTGGTTTCCCCCACGATGACGCCATCTCGCCAGATCGTCGACATGTAGGGCGGGTCGAACGTTGGGCTATCCACGATAAGGGTCACGAACTGCTTTTTGATCCCGGCCTGCTTTTCTGCGGCCAACGCCGCCTTGCCACGGAAATCGGGCTTCGCCCAATCAACAAACCGCTCCAGCCCGCCTTGCAGAACCGTGTAATCGGTCGAAAGATCGCCTTTCCACGCGCGGTAACCCTTTTCAACCCGCAGGCTGTTCAAGGCAAACATCCCGAACGGGCGCAGGCCCAGCGGCTTGCCCGCCGCCATCACAGCGTCATAAACCGCCACAGTATCCGCGATGCGGGAATGTATTTCCCAGCCAAGTTCCCCCGCGAACGACACCCGCATCAGGAACACCTCTGCCCCGCCAACATGGGCGGTCTGAAACGTAAGCCAGCCCTTGGCAAGGTCCGCGTCGGAAACAGCTGCCAGAATCTCGCGGCTTTTCGGCCCGGTCAAAATCTGGGTAGACCAATCCGCTGTGTGTTCCGAAAGCGTAAGCCCAACCTCCAAATGTCGGGCAAGCCATTCGCGGTCATGCCCCTGCGCGGTTGCTGCCGTGATCAACAAAAGTTCATCTTCCGCCAGCCGCGCCACGGACATTTCTGTCACGATGCGGCCCTTGTCATCAGCGAAATAGGCCAGACCCAGACGCCCGACATTCGGCACTTTTCCGGTAATCTGGCGCGCCAGCCAGTCCGCGGCCCCAATGCCCTTGATCACGAACCGCGAAAACCCCGGCAAATCCAGAATTCCGGCCGCATCGCGCACCGCTTCGCATTCCGCCTTTACCGCGCCAAACCACGGCCCTTCGCGGGTCCAGGTTTGTGTGCCCGCTTCAGACACATCGTCGCCCGCCCGCGCGTACCAAAGCGCGCGCTCCCAACCGTTATAGGCGCCGTACTGCGC